>CAZUVK010000183.1:0-7850 GCA_964623785.1 uncultured Gemmatimonas sp.
CTCGCACGTGCACCCCCTTCACGGGGACAGCCCTCCATTCTAACTCAACCCAACCGCCCCGTCAACCCACCTCTTCGTTTTGACGACGGGGTCGCGAAGGGGCTCTAATCATAGCCAACGCACGGCGTTACGTCAATCAAACCGGATTCGCGCGAGAAGGGTCCCAAGGTATACGATGGACCACCTTCACAGCCCGCATCACGTCGACGCCCGCGGCGCATAGAGACAACGACCCGCGGCCGGGCGCGCCGGACCGCGGGGGGTCTCGAAGGGTGAGCGACCGGGATCGAACCGGCGACCTCCAGAGCCACAATCTGGCGCTCTAACCGACTGAGCTACGCCCACCATGCACGCGGCCGCGTTTCCGAATGCCGGCCTGGACCGGAACACCAACGCCGACTCGCGCAACCGTCAAATACAAGCCTGAACAGTAGGCCGACAAGGGCGGGATGTCAACTCGTGAATCGCCCGTTGGACCGGGGCGAAGAGGGCGGACGCCACTGGCCCGAGTGCAAAAAAGCCCCCCCGCAAGTACGGATGGGGCCACGAGTTGCGCGAGCGCGCCAGCCTGGACTCGAACCAGGGACCTACGGCTTAGAAGGCCGTTGCTCTATCCAGCTGAGCTACTGGCGCGGATCCGATCAAGATCGGGACGGCCAGATTCGAACTGGCGACCCCTCGCTCCCAAAGCGAGTGCTCTACCGGGCTGAGCCACGTCCCGCGTTCCAAGAGATCTGAACGTACCGCAAAACGCATTAGGTGTCAACGCGCGGCGGGGTTGGATTCACTCCTGATCGGCGAGGGATTCGAGCCAGGGAATCGCCTGACGAACGGCGTCGAATCGATGGCTGAGACGGTTCTTCACCTCGGCCGGGAGCTCACCGAAGGTGGCATCCAGCGAAGGAAGCATGAAGAGCGGATCGTAGCCGAAGCCGCCCTCTCCCAGCGGCGCCTGGGTGATGATGCCTTCGACCGTGCCCCGGAACATCGTTGCGGAGCCGTCGGGTGCCATGGCCGCGATCACGCAGACATACCGGGCGGTGCGAGGACCGTCCTTCGTGGCCAACATCTCGAGCAGATGGTGATTGTTCGCATCGTCCAATGCCTGACCCGACAGGCCTGGCCGGCCGGAGAATCGTTTGGAAAGAACACCGGGCGCGCCACCGAGGGCATCGACACAAAGGCCGGAGTCGTCAGCGAGGATGGCGAGTCCGCTGCACTCGTGAAAGAACCTCGCCTTGGCAAGCGCGTTCTCTTCGAACGTGTCGAATGCCTCGATCGTCTCTTCCTCAGGCGACCATGGGATACCGGCGTCGTCCAGGTCGATCAGGCGAAGTCCCTCGATGGGCGGAACGAGCTGGCGAATCTCGCGCAGTTTGTGATGGCTCCGCGTGGCCACGACGACCGTGCAACCGCTCACGAATACTGTCGCTGAAGGCTGAACAGCCGCTCGATCCCGCGGTTCGCGAGATGGACCATGGCGACGAGCTGGTCGGTGGAGAACGGGGCGCGCTCCGCGGTGCCCTGGACTTCAACGAGGCCGCCGTCCTCGAGTGAGACGACGTTCAGGTCGACCTCGGCCCGGGAGTCTTCGGAGTAGTCGAGATCGAGGAGGATCCCGCCGTCGATGATGCCGACACTCACCGCGGCCACGGATTGGCGGAACGGCGAATCGGCGAGGCGACCCTGGTCCACCAGCCAGTCGCAGGCCCGGCGGAGGGCGATCGCGCCGCCAGTGATGGCGGCCGTGCGCGTCCCGCCGTCCGCCTGAATGACATCACAATCGATTCGAATGGTCCGCTCGCCGAGCGCGACCAGGTCGATACACGCGCGCAGGCTCCGGCCGACGAGTCGTTGAATCTCCTGTGTCCGCCCGCCCAGGCTCGATCGCTCGCGAGACGTTCGTGTATGGGTCGCGCGCGGGAGCATGGCGTACTCGGCGGTGACCCATCCCGCGCCACTTCCCTTCCTCCACCCGGGCACATTCTCCTCGACGGATGCCGCGCAGATCACGCGTGTGGAGCCCATGGAGATCAGGCACGATCCCTCGGCATAGGGTGCGGCATCGAGATCGACGTGAATGGCGCGGAGGTCGTCGTTGCCCCGGCCGTGTCCGCGAATCGCTTCGGTCACGGCGTCCCCCCGCGCGAGCGCTCGATGACGTCGGTCGTCGATCGGCCGGGGACGAGCGGAGCGAGAACGACGCGGCCGCCGTCATCGATCACTTCGCTCGAACCGACGACCTGGTCGACCGTGTAATCCGCGCCTTTGACGAGCACGTCGGGACGGAGGTCCTTGATGAGGGACAGGGGTGTATCCTCGTCGAATATGGTTACGAAGTCGACGGCCTCGAGGGCCGCCAGGACGATGGCTCGATCCTCAGACGGGTTGAGCGGACGGCCATTGCCCTTGAGGCGCCGAACGGAGTCGTCGGAGTTCACGCCGACGACGAGTTGGTCGGCGAGCGAGCGGGCAAAGTTGAGGTACTCCACGTGACCGCGGTGCAGGATGTCGAAGCACCCGTTTGTAAACGCCATCGATCCAGCCCGCGGCCGGGCCAGGCGGCGCAGCAGCTCGTCGCGGCTCAGGACCTTTCGACGCGGATCGGGCATTGGTCAGGGCGCGGGGATACCGGGGTTGCCGGAGGCGGCACGGATCTCATCGAGAATCGCGTCGGCTCCGGCCCGGGAGAGGCGACGGGCGAGCGTTTCGCCGAGGGTCGCGCCGGCGTCAAGCGGGCCGACCATTCGGTCGCGAAGGAGCACCGTACCGTCGAGGTCGGCGACGAATCCGTCGACCGCGAGGACATCCCCTTCAATCGTCGCGAGCGAACCGATCGGAACCTGGCAGCCACCCTCGAGCGAGCGCAGGAAGGCTCGTTCGGCGGTGACCCTGATCGAGGTGGGTTCGTGATGGATGGACCGAAGCGCGGCAATGGCGGCTTCGTCACCGCGGCGAACGACGATCGCGAGGGCGCCCTGCCCGACTGCGGGCAGCCAATCCTCGACGGAGAGATACTGCGAAATCCTGGGCGCCCAACCGAGCCGCACCACACCCGCCGCCGCCAGGATGATGGCATCGTACGCACCCTCGTCAAGCCTGGCGAGCCGGGTATTCAGGTTGCCGCGAAGGTCCACGACTTCGACGTCGGGACGGAGGCGTCGGAGCTGGGAGCGGCGGCGGAGGGAACTCGTCCCGACGCGCGCGCCGGCGGGAAGGCTCGCAAGGCTCGTCTCCGCCCCGTCGGGTCCGACAATCACATCTCGCGGGTCCTCGCGCTCGCCGATCGCCCCGATGACCAGCCCATCGGGCAGCGTGGTCGGCACATCCTTGAGCGAGTGGACCGCGATATCGGCTCTTCCGTCGAGCAGGGCTTCGTCGATCTCCTTCGTGAAGAGGCCACGATCGCCGATCCGCGCGAGAGGCACGTCGGTGATCCGGTCTCCCGTGGTGCGGATGACGTCGATATCAACTTCGAGGTCGGGGGACGCGGCGAGAAGCGCGTGCCTGACCGTCTCTGCCTGCCAGAGGGCGAGCTGGCTGCCACGCGAAGCGATCCGGAATCGTACGGTCGGCATTACCACTGCGACTGGGCTCCTTCGATGACTCGTCGGACGAGTTCCTCGACCGCGCGCGTGATCGCGTCGTCCGGCGTTTCAGACTCCGGCTGGTAGTTGCCGGTGACGGATTGCGACTGGGCTCGCCAGAGGGAACGGTCTTCGCGCATATCGTAGATTTCAGCCTCATAGGTGATTCGAACCTGCCGCTGCGCGACGGGGATCGCTCCACTGGGTCCGACCTGGTTTGGCTGGAAGCTCTCGGTCGTCTCCTCGTAGCGGACGATGCGGCCGCGAACGACCGCATCCGCGGCGTTCTCGGCGGCGAGACGCACGCCGAGGTTGCGGGGGAGCTGGTCCTGCATACGGGCCTCGACCTGGCTTTCGACGAGGGGCTGGAGCGACTCGTTGTCGAAGGCGACCACGGCGATCGTCCGGATATGGCTGGGAAGGCCGCCGCCCGTGAACGAATAGACGCAACCGGAGAACAGGAGCAACGGGAGGAACACCACCGCGCTGCGGAAGAACGCGCCGGTCCTGGCGTCCGGGGATTTCCAGCTCACGGCACTAACGAGCGATCGCATCCGGCCTCCAGATATCGGGCGGGAAGGCGGAGCTGGGCACGACCTCTTCGACGACGAGTTCCAGGTCGCGGAACGCGGCCCAGTCCCGGTACCGGGTGCGCGAAATCGCGCCATTGCCCGCGCGGTCGAGCGAAACGGTTTCGACGACTCCGCGAGGACCAGCCCTCTCCAGCGTCTCAAGAACGAATTGCGCGCTGTCGACCCGAACGAACGAGTAGGCGAAAACCTCCCCGTTTGGAGTGCTGAAGCGGAGTTCCGCGGATCCGGCGGTAGTGTTGGCGCTCGTCAGCGTCGCACCCGGTGGCGGATCCAGGACGCCAAGCGCGGCCCAGAGGAGCGACGGCGATGGGAGCGTCACCGCGTTAGCGGCTTCCCGCGGGAGGCGGTATTCGCCACCGACGAGCGCCGCGATCAGATACGTGTCTCCACGCGAACCAAAGAGGTCCAGGCGAATCCGCTGGGGCGACTCGGCGCGCACAACGCCGCGACCACCGACCCGGGAACCCTGTTCATCGAGGTTCCAGGAGAAGGTGACCCTCTGCGGAGTGGCGGGGATCGTCGCCGCCTGAATGGAGGCCGCGAGCGCTGACGGATCCGGGGCTGGATCTCCCATCGGCGCGCCAAGTCGGGCGCCGCCGCATCCTCCGACAGAGACCGCGAGCGCGATACCGGACGTGATCGCGAGTGAACGCAACATCTCAGCTATCTTCCGTGATCTCCCGAATCGACAGGACGCGATTCCCCGGGAGGATTCGTTCAACGATTTCCATCCCGCCAGTGACCTCGCCGAAGACGGTGTAGATACCGTCCAGGTGAGGCTGCGGCGAGTGGGTGATGAAGAACTGGCTGCCGCCCGTGTCGGGACCGGCCAACGCCATTCCGAGGGAGCCTCTCACGAAGCGCGCCCGATTTACTTCGTCACGAATCGTGTACCCCGGACCGCCCGAAGTGTCCCCGCGCGGATCGCCGCCCTGGACTACGAAATCGGCGACTACGCGAACCCATTCGCGGCCATCGTAGAACCCGCCGGCCGCGAGGTCGAGGAAGTTGGCGACGGTGTTCGGTGCGCGGTCACTGAAGAGCACTGCCTCGATCGGCCCGAGTTCGGTATCAATCACCACGCGCGGTCGGCGGCGGAGTGGAGCGGGATCCGAGAGCCACTGCTCCGCGAGCATCCGATAACGCGAGTCGAACGAGAAGGTGTCGATTGGCCCCGGATCGCCCCAGGCCTCGCCCGCCGCGACCGGGAAGATCTCCGCGACCTTCCGGCGCACGAGGAAGTCCTCGCTCCGCGGGAAGCGCGCGAAGAAGGCGCGTTCCGGAGCGAGGGCACCGGGGGCCCGGGCGCGCAGAGCGGCCATTGCGTCGATGGCGGCCAACATGGCGTCATTGTCGCGATCGAAGCGGGCGCGATCGTATGCGTCAAGCAGCATCGGGTAGGTCACCGGGTCGCCGAGGAGTCCGAATCCGCGGAGTGTGGCCGCGCGCACGTGGGCGTCCTGCGACTGAATCAGCTCAAGCAGGAGACCGCGAATGGTCTCCACCCGGGTTGGCCCGAGCGTGGAGAGCAACGCGTCGAGGGTAGCGACGGCGACGCGGGGATCGAGATCCCTCGCGAGCGCTTCGAGGAGCGGCACACCGTCGAGTCGCCTTCGGGCGGAGGCGCGAGCGACCGCCGACCGGACCCGCCATGAGCCATCACCCGCGAGCGATTCGAGCCACGGCGCCGCACCTTCAGGGTCGATCGCGCCGACCGCGTCCACGGCGAGCGAGCGGAGATACTCGGGTGCGTCGAACCGGTGGGCGATCTCGCGGAGCGCGGGGATCACGAACGGGGCCGACCCCGGATCGGCTCGCGAGAGCGACTCGATCGCAACCACCACCGCGTGCGGTTCCGGATCCGCGAGGCTGGCGACGAGGAATCGGGCGACGGCGGGGTCCGGATACCCACCGAGTACGCGGAGCGCGGCGATGCGGACGTGATAGCTGGAGTCGTTCGCGGCGAGGGCGAGGAGTGTATCGCGCGACGCGGATCGTCCTTCGGGGGCGTTGGCCGTGACGGTGGCCGCGAGACCGCGAGCCGCGAATGCGCGGACCAGTTCGCTCGGATCGCCCAACATGGGCGAGAGAACGCTGACCGCGTTCGGATCCTGAAGTCGCATGAGCGCGTAGGCGGCTCGCCACCGCAATTCCGGATCGGGGCTCGTCGTCCAACGGATGAAAGTATCGAGATCCGTCTCGCCCGCGCGCCAGGCGCCAAGGATCGCCGCGGCGACAACTTCGCCAGCGGGGAATCCGGGCACGGCCTCGACGGGCGGCGCATCCCCCGTCGGAGCGGACCCGGCGATCGCCGCCTCGAAGAGGAAGTTCGAAAGCGCTTCGCGCGCGGCAGGCGTGCCGATCGCGCCGAGCGCATCCGCCGCCTCGAGCGCCACGGCCGGCCAGACCGCCGCGGCGTGGGGATCGAGCAAGGCCTCGAGCGCGGGAACGGCCGTTGAGTCCCGCAGTTTCCCCAGCATGAAGGCGGCGGACGCGACAACGGCCGAATCCGGATCGAAGAGCAGTTCGTGAAGGAGCGGTCGACTCGCCCTCCCCTCGGCTCGGCCCAGTGCGAGGGCGCTCTGCTCGCGGATCGCGGACACCGGGGAACGCGCCGCGAGTGTCATGAGTTCTTCATCGAACTCTCGGCGGTCCTCGAGCCGGAGGAGCATCGCCACGGCGTCGATCTCGGATGGGGAAAGCGGGGGCCGGAGCGGCGCGGGCTCGGGCAAGGCGGGCGCCGGGGAGGCACCGGGATCCACCCCCGCGGCGCACGCCGTCGCAAGCGCGAGCAGGAGCGCAACCGAAAACGCGCGCCGGACGCGCAGCCAAGCGTCACCCATTTTCGAGCGCATCCAGCAACTCCGACGGAAGTTTCTTCGGTCGCGAGTCAGGGCCGAGCGCAATGAGCCGCGTGGTCGCGGTCGCGAGGCGGGAACCGGGCATGGAATCGTCGGCGAGCAGGATCTCGTAGTCGAAGGTTACCGTGCGGGAACGGACCTCGGAGATCCAGGTCCGTACCCGGACATCATCGTCGTAGCGTGCGGGCGCGTGGTAACGCATCGAAGCCTCGGCCACCGCGAGAAGCACGCCGTGCTTCTCCAGTTCGGAGTAGGGCATGAACCTGCGCCGGATCAGCTCGGTCCGCGCGATCTCGCACCATACAAAGTAGTTCGCGTGGTAGACGACGCCCATCTGATCGGTCTCCGCATAGCGCACACGGACATCGATCTCGATCGAGCGGGAGCCGCCGGATGCATCGAACGTGGAATCGGTCACGGTTCCCGGGTCCTTGCGGTCGCGACGCGCGGGCCATTGTCGGCTCCGCGCGTCATGGGTAGTTTGCCGCCGCGATGAACGATAAGCCCGCCTACGTAGTCTCGGATCTTCATCTCGGCGCCGTCCCGGCGGCGACGGAGCGCGCGTTCCGCGAATTCCTCCGACATGTCGGCGACCACGCCTCGGAGTTGTTGATCAACGGGGATCTCTTCGACTTCTGGTTCGAGTACCGAAGCGTCATCCAGGGCAAGCACTTCCGGGTGCTGGCCGCGCTCGCCGATGTGCGGGAAGCCGGCGTGCCTGTCCGGTTCCTCGGCGGCAACCATGATGCCTGGGGTGGTCCGTTCCTTCGCGACGAGGTCGGCGTCGAGATGCTCGAGGAGGGAGTCGA
>CAZUVK010000184.1:0-7831 GCA_964623785.1 uncultured Gemmatimonas sp.
CGGCGCTGGTCGCCATCGTCGACGGCTGTCGCACTCCGTTCGCCAGGTCGGGAACCGACTTCAGGCATTTGAGCGCGATCGACCTGGGCAAGTTCGCCGTGCGTGAGCTGATCAGCCGAACGAACCTCGATGTGGGCGAAGTCGATCATCTCGTCTACGGCACCGTGGTGCAGGCGGTGACGGAGCCGAACATCGCGCGCGAAGTGGGGCTCGGCTCGGGGATCCCGGCGTCGGTGCCGGCGTTCACCGTCGGGCGGGCGTGCGCCTCGGCCAATCAGGCGATCACCTCCGGCGCCGAGCAGATCGCGCTCGGCCTGGCCGACGTCGTTGTCACCGGCGGCGCCGAGTCGCTGACGGACATCCCGATCCTCTTCTCCGACGAGATGCGCGACGCGCTCGTGGCGCTGTCGAAGGCCAGATCCGCGGGCGACCGCGTGAAGGCGGTCGCCGGGATCCGGCCTGGTCATCTGAAACCCGTCGCGCCCGCGATCGCCGAGCCGACGACGGGCCTGTCGATGGGCGAGTCCGCGGAACGAATGGCGCAGGAGAACGGCATCACCCGCGAGGCGCAGGACCGCTGGGCACTGCGGAGCCACCAGCTGGCGGCCGCCGCAATGGAAGACGGCCGCCTCACCAGCGAAATCGTTCCGGTCTACGTCGACGGAACCGCCATCACCACCGACAACGGAATCCGCTTCGACACTTCCCTCGAGAAGCTGGCGAAGTTGAAGCCCGCATTCGACCGACGTTACGGAACGGTAACCGCGGGCAACGCATCGCCACTCACGGACGGCGCCTCCGCGGTTCTGCTGATGAGCGAGGAGAAGGCACGGGCGCTCGGATACGAGCCGCTCGGCTACATCCGGTCCTATGCGTATGCCGCACTCGCCCCATCCGACCAGCTTCTGCAGGGGCCAGTTCTCGCGACACCGGTGGCGCTCGATCGCGCCGGCCTGTCGATGAAGGACATCGATCTCATGGATATGCACGAGGCGTTCGCTGCCCAGGTGCTCTCCAACATCCAGTGGTTCGAGTCGGACCGAGTTGCGCGCGATCGACTGGGCCTGGACGCGGCCGTCGGTCTCCCCGACGAGGACCGAATCAACGTCATGGGTGGGTCCCTCGCCATCGGCCACCCGTTCGGCGCGACAGGTGGCAGGATCACGGTGACGCTCCTCAACGAATTGCGGCGTCGAGGGTTGCAATTCGGCCTGATCACCGTCTGCGCCGCGGGTGCGATGGGATTCGCGATGGTCGTCGAAACCGCCTGAATCGTGCGGCGACGCCGCCAATTCGCCATCGGGTTCCGCGCCAATTCCGACGGATTATTCGCGCTGGTAGAGCATCATCCGCCGAGGATTTCACAAAAGTATTGACACCTCTCCGGCCCGTGTTTACGTTGCGGCGAGAGGGTCACAGGGTCCGTGTCCGGGTGCTTCAGCCCCGCTCGGATCCGCCGCTTTCCAAGGCCGCAGGCGCACCGCCTCAAGCACCCGCAAGATTACCCGTAAGTCACCCGACCGGCGCCGAATTTCATCGCTCTTCTCGACATAGGTCATTGGCCCATCGTGGGGGGCCTGGGATCCCACGCGTATCATGCCGTGCTTACGGCTCAATCAGCAGAACAGGAGTACCTCATGCGGACCACCGGAACGGTGAAGTGGTTTAACGACGCCAAGGGATTTGGCTTCATCACCCCCGCCGACGGAGATCGTGACTGTTTCGTCCATTACTCGGCGATACAGGGCAACGGCTTCAAGACGCTGGCAGAAGGCGAAGCGGTCGAGTTCGATCTCGTCCAGGGTGAAAAGGGTCCAGCGGCCGAGAACGTCGCTCGCCTGGGGGCCTGAAGGCGGAGGCAGTTTTTCCACAGGTCCGGAGGTACTTCTGAAGGAGCCGTCCATGAGGGCGGCTCTTTCGTTTCGGGGGTTGCCCGGCATGCGGGTCGAGCGTTCACTTTCAGGATCCGGCCGACCGCGCGCACGGACGCACCGCGGGCGGTCCGCGCGCGACACGGCACGCTAGCCGCGCATCGGACCGGAGACCCGTGTCGCCGCGCCACTCCGCATACTGCCCGTGATCCGATGACCGCGCCGTTTGAATCTGCCATCGCCACCCTCGAATCCAGACTCCCCGCCGGGCGTCTCCAGCGCGATGTGCCGCTGGCCTCCCACACGACTTTCCGGATAGGCGGGCCGGCGGACCTCTACTTCGAACCCGCCAATGAGGCCGAGCTGACAGAGGCCCTGGTACTCGCGCGGGACCTGGAGATTCCACACTTCCTCCTTGGCGCGGGCGCCAACATCCTGATCGGCGACCTCGGATTCCGCGGGCTGGTGATCCGCAACCAGCTCACCCGGATCGAGTTCCTGGACGACCACCGCGTACGGGCGGGATCGGGTACGATGGTGTACCACGACCTGATCCAGGCAACTGTCGCGCGCGGGCTTGGCGGACTTCACCACTTCGTGGGCATCCCGAGCACCGTCGGTGGCGCGATCTGGCAGAACCTCCACTTTCTCTCGCCGCCCCCCGAACGTGAGCGCACGGTGTTCATCGAGGAGGTCGTCGAGGAGGCCCGCATCCTCTCCGCGGAGGGCGAGATCGTCGACGTTCCGCGCGAGTACTTCCGGTTCGGGTACGACTACAGCATCCTCCACGATCGTCCCGACGTCGTGCTCAACGTGACGTTCCGGCTCGTGCCCCTTCCGGAACAGATCCTCCGCGACACCATCCGCGAGAACCTTCAGTGGCGCGACGACCGTCACCCCGACCTCTGGCTCTACCCGAGCGCGGGGTCCATCTTCCAGAAGATCGAAGGCGTCGGCGCCGGCCGGCTGATCGATGAGTGCGGGCTGAAGGGCCACGTCCTGGGCAACGCCCAGATCTTCCACAAGCACGCCAACATCATCGTCAACCTCGGTGGGGCGACCGCCCGCGACGTGCGCGCGCTCATCGACCTCGCACAGTCGACCGTCAAACGCGAGCTCGGCCACGACCTCCAGACCGAGATCGGCCTCATCGGCGACTTCTGAACGCCCGCCGCCGAGGGGTGTAATGGATCAGTTGACGATGACAACATCAACGCGCGGATGATATCATGATCGAGATCTCGCCGGTCGCCCGGCAACGCATACAGGAGTTCGTGGACGATGAGGTCGTGCGGAACCCCGCTCTGCGGATCACGCTCGATACGTCGAACCCGTCACCGCTGGCGCGGAACTATGTAATCTCACTGGTCGACAAGGAGGACCGGACGCGGACCGAGATCGCGATCAACGTCGACGGGATCCGCGTGTTCCTGAACCTGGACACCTCGAACCTGCTGAGCGGTGCTCTCGTGGACTGGGTCGACGATCCGAACGGCGCCGGGTTCCGCGTCCACGACCCGAATGCCCGGCCCGCGCCGGTGGTTCGTGAGTCGTCCGAGCTCCGCATCTCCGGCCCGCTCGCTGAGCGCGTCCAGCAGGTGATCGACGAGGTGATCAACCCCGGGATCGCCGCCCACGGCGGGTTCGTGGAGATGGTGGACGTCAGCGACGACTCGCTGTACATCAAGATGGGCGGAGGCTGCCAGGGGTGCTCCGCGTCGCAGGCGACGCTACGGATGGGGATCGAGCGGATGGTCCGCGAGCAGGTGCCGGAGATCGTCCACATCGTGGACGTGACCGACCACGAGGCCGGGGCCACACCGTACTACAGCTGAGGCGGGGGATGCCTACCCCCTCACGGCAGTACTCGGTCTCGCAGCGGTGGCTCTCTCCCGCCCTGGGTTGAGGATACCGCACGGACGGTTGCCGGGAGCAGTCCCAGACTCTCCTTCAGGGCTTCTTCCACGGCGGCGCGATAGTAGCTGTACCCCAGCCTCCAGGCTCCAACGGCCGCGCCGCTAAGGACCGCCGCGCCAAGAATGGCCGGAACAACCAGGAGCGCTCCGGCAATCGCCGATGCCGCCATTCCCACCCCCGCGGCACCGCCAACCGCGGTCGCTCCGACAGATGTCGCCGCACTCCAACGCCAGCCCGTCCGCATCCCCGGGTGCAGGTCGCCCGCTACGACAACTTCGCAAGTAGCCACTATTGCCGGGAGCGGGCGCACCGCGACGTGGAGCTGCTTCAGCCCGATCATCGCCGCCTTCTCCACGAACGGCAGGTTGGCCGTCGTGCTCCAATCGTACTTGGGAACATTGAATACGATCACGCGCCCTGACGGAAGCTCGGCCACTTCACCGGTCTGCAGCAGGCACGGATGTCCTGAGAACACTTGAAAGACCGCGGCGGATATCGTGTCGACGCTTCCGTGAACCGTCGTCGTCGCCTCGATCGTGCGACGAGTCGTCCCCAGGAACAGTCTTGCACCCACGAGGTCATGACGAGCGATCGCCGAGGAAGCCTCTCCCGAGGCGGATGCCTCCGCCAGCGCGATCTGAACGAACTCGGGAGAGATTCCGGCTTCCTCCCCCGCCGCGCGTACTTCATCGGGATGCAGCCCTTCGTCGCGAGAGAGCGCCGTTCCGGTCTTGGCGGACACGCTCCGGAGCCCTTCCTCCATTCGGCGTTCCGCCTCGGCCTGGAGCTGCGCGGCGCGACGCCAGATCGCCCGAGCCGCTTCTTCAGAGATCCGGTCCTGATCGGATGGCGCGCTCACGCCCGCCGCGTCTTCCGCCGCATGAAGTCCCGCATGATGTACTGCCCGAGCGTCATCGTCGTCGTGAAGTAGGCCTTCCCCCGCGCGATCTCCGTCATCCGGTTGACAAACCCGATGAGCGCGGGGTCGCGCGCCAGCATGAAGGTGTTGATCACGATCCCCGACTTCCGGCACGCCGCGACTTCACGGAACGTCTCCCGCATGATGTGGGCATCGAGCCCCATCGGGTTCTTGTAGACCCGCCCATCCGGTAGAGTGATCGCCGACGGCTTCCCGTCCGTGATCATGACGATCTGCCGCATCTCCTTGTTCTGCGCGAGCAGGATCCGCCGCGCCACCTGGAGCCCTTCCGCCGTATTCGTGTGGAAGGGCCCGACCTGCGCGTGCGCCAGCCGCGACGCCGGAAGTTCGGTCGCCCGATCCCCGAAGAGCACGACCCGGAGCGTATCCCCCGGAAACTGTGTCCGGATGAGGTGCGTAAGAGCGAGCGCCACCTTCTTCGCCGGCGTGAATCGATCCTCGCCGTAGAGGATCATCGAGTGGCTGGTGTCGAGGAGGAGGACGGTGGCGCAGCTGGACCGGTACTCGGTCTGGTGAACCCATAGGTCCTCGTAGTCGAGCTGGATCGTGCCATCCTCGCGGAGTCCGTCCCGCGCCAGTGCGCTCGAGAGCGTGTGCGGGATGTCGAGGTTCATCGTGTCGCCGAACTCGTACTGGCGGCTCGCTGCCTCGGACTCGACGCCTGTGGCAAGGTGCGGCGTCTGGTGCGACCCGAATCCGGAGCGACCCATCGCGGAGAGCAGCTGCCGCAGCGTCCGGTAGCCGAGAAAGTCGATCCCCTTCCGCGTCAGGTTGAAGTCGACCTGCCGCGCCGCCGACCGCGCGTCGTCGATGAAGCCTTCGCCCGGCTCCAGCGGCGTCTGCCCGCCCGGCATCATTGGCGCCTGCGTCGCCTCCAGATACCCTTCCTCGATCAACCGCTCGATGAGCCTGTCGAGCAGGTCGGCGATCTCGCGCAGTACATGCTCGTCGCCCCCGTTCCCGCGCAGCTCTTCGACCATCTCCGGCGTGAGCTGGCCGCTCTCGATCAGAGCGCGAAGGAGGGCGTTCTTAAGCGCGTCCATCGACCGATCGGGGTCATCGAACTCGCCCCAGTACGGATGGTGATAGGGACCGCCCGCGAAGCCGCTCTGGAGGAGGAAATCCGAGAGATGCTCGAGGAGCGCCTCGATGTTCAGCGCGTCGGCGTGATGGCCCGAGTATCGCGAGTAGTTCGTGGATCGCATGGGCGGGGTGGTACCGGGCGAGCCCGCTGGATGGGCGTTCGCCGCGTGGAGAAATCACGAGCGGTCAGGCATCTGCCGCCGGGCTTGACCGTTTCTTATATTTGGTCGTTTCCGTCCCCAAGGTAAAGGCCCAACTGAGCGAGCTGCCGCACCCGGCCGATCCACCGATCCCCGACACGTCGGCATCAACGACGTCGTGGAACCCCGCCCGCGCCACCTTCGCCGCGTTCCGGCATCGAAACTATCGGCTCTTCTACGGCGGTCACCTGCTCTCGCTCGTCGGTGGGTGGATGCAGATCACGGCGCTGGGCTGGCTGGTCCTCGAGCTGACCGACTCACCCTTCTGGCTCGGCGTGGTGAACGCGGGAGCTTCGTTCCCGATCCTCGTCTTCTCCCTCTTCGCCGGCGTCCTCGCCGACCGATACGACAAGCGGAAGATCCTGCTCCTCGCCCAGAGCGTGGCGTTCGTGCAGGCGCTGATCCTTGCGATCCTGACACACACCGGGATGATCACCGTCGCGTCGATCGTCTTCCTCGTCTCCGTGCTCGGCGTGGCGAACTCGTTCGAAATCCCGACCCGTCAGAGCTTCTTCGTCGAGCTGGTCGGCGCGAAGGACCTCTCGAACGCGATCGCGCTGAACTCGGTCGCGTTCAACGCCACTCGCATGGTGGTCCCCGCGATCGCGGGGATCCTGATCGGCACCGTGGGCATCGCGGCCTGCTTCTACGGGAACGCGGTGTCGTTTCTGGCGTCGATTGGTGGGTTGCTGGCGATCCGACGGCCAGCGCCGGAGGTCGTGCCAGTCACCGCGTCGACCTGGCGCAACATCCGCGAGGGGCTCGACTGGCTTCGCGGCGACCGGGTCGCGCGGAGTGCGATGTTGTACATCGCCGCGGCGTCGATCCTGGTCTTCCCGTTCTCGATGCTCCTGCCGGTCTTCGCGAGGGACCTGCTGCGGATCGGGCCGGTCGGGCTGGGATGGCTCTACTCGGCCTCCGGCGCGGGAGCGCTCATCGGCGGGCTCACGCTGGCGAGCATGGTCGATCGGTTCCCGCGTGGACGACTGCTGTTGTCCGCGGGCACCGGATTCGCTCTCTTCGTGGGCGGCTTCGCGCTCTCGACGTCGGTGATCGCCGCGCTCATCTGCCTGATGCTCGCCGGGTTCTGCATGATCCTCAGCACAGCCACCGCCAATTCGCTCGTGCAGTCGCTGGTCCCGGATGCGCTGCGCGGGCGAGTGATGTCGGTCTATGTTGTGATGTTCCTCGGGCTTACGCCGATTGGATCGTTGATCGCGGGAACCGCCGCGCGCCTCCTCAACCCCCGGGTTTCGCTGGCTTCCGGCGCGGTCGCGATGCTCATCGTGCTCGGCGCCGTTCTCTGGCGGTCGTCCGACCTCCGGCAACTCGTCTGACCCGTGGATCCGAATACGCTGCAAGGGGTTCGGCAGAGGCTGCTCGTCTGGTACGACGCGAACCGGCGGGACCTGCCGTGGCGGTCACGTACCGACGCACGGCCCGATCCTTATGCGGTATGGGTTTCGGAGGTGATGCTCCAGCAGACGCGTGTCGAAACGGTCCGCCCCTACTTCGAGCGGTGGATGGCCGCGTTCCCGACCGTTCACGCGCTCGCCGAGGCACCGGAGGATTCGGTGCTGAAGGCGTGGGAAGGCCTCGGCTACTACTCGCGCGCCCGGAACCTCCAACGCGCGGTCCGCGAAGTCGCCGCGCGCTACGGGGGTGAGGTCCCCGCCGACCCGGACGCCTTCCGCTCGCTGCCGGGGGTCGGGCGGTACACGGCCGGTGCGGTTGGCTCGATCGCGTTCGACCGCGAGGCGCCGATCGTGGACGGGAACGTCCGCCGGGTGTTCGCGAGGCTGCTCGATCTGGCCGAGCCC
>CAZUVK010000185.1:0-7820 GCA_964623785.1 uncultured Gemmatimonas sp.
TCACCCGGCACGCCGACGTGCTCGCCGGCAAGGCGCTCGTCGTCGGTACAACCGGTCTGGACGAAGTCGCCCGGGCCGGGCTCGACCGTGCGGCGGCCCGCTCCGCCGTGCTGACCGCCGCCAACTTCAGCGTCGGAGTCAACCTCCTCCTGGCGCTCGCGGAACAGGTGGCGTCCGTGCTCGATTCCGACTTCGACGTCGAGATCGTGGAAGCCCACCACCGCCGGAAGGAAGACGCGCCGAGCGGCACCGCGCTGGCGCTGGGCGAAGCGGTCGCCGCCGGCCGACATGCCGACCTGTCAACCGTGCGCCGCGATGGCCGGTCGGGCAGACCGGGCTCGCGTCCCGATGGCGAGATCGGTTTCCACTCGCTCCGCGGCGGAGACGTGATCGGCGACCACGAGGTCCATTTCATCGGCGGCCTCGAGCGGATCACACTCGCCCATCGGGCCGCCGACCGCCGACTCTTCGCCGCTGGCGCCCTGCGCGCGGCGGGCTGGCTCCCCGGTCACGAACCCGGCCGCTATACCATGCGAGACGTCCTCGGGTTCTAGCGTAGCAAAGCACACGGCGGATGGCCACAAGAAGCACAAACGGCACAGAGTCGAAGCGCGGAACGAGAGGGCGAAGTGAACGGGGGTGGACGCTAACCCAGCACGGTTGCGGTAAGAAGAAGGCATCCATGGCTTGTCGTAACCTTCTGTGCCCTCTGTGCCTTTTGTGGCTAACTTGACGGCCCGGCCGCGACTCACGATCAACCTGCGGGACTCCAGGCCGCTCTGGAGCATCCCCGACTGGGCGATCGCCGAGATCTCCGACGCCGCGCCTGACCATCTGGACGTCACCGTGGTCGGCGCCCCCGCCGATGGGCGCGGCGACGGCGGCACGGCCTCACCCGAAGCCCTCAAAGCCATCCGAGGCGCCGAGATCTACCTCGGGTTCGGGTTCCCCCGCGATATGTACGAGGCGGCGCGACAGGCCGGCGATTCCCTCCGCTGGGTCCATTCCGGCGCGGCCGGCGTCGGCGGCGCCATCCACCCAGGTATGGCCGAGTCGTTGATCCGCCTCACCAACTCCGCGGGCATCCACGCCGAGCCGATGGCCGATACGGTGCTGGCGATGATCCTTTACTTCGCCCGCGGCCTCGACCACGCCGTGGCCGCCCAGCGCCGGGGCGCCTGGGACCGGGAGCCGTTCGACTCGCCGTCCACGGACGTCCACGAACTCGCGGGCACGACGCTGGGGATCGCCGGATTCGGAGGGATCGGTGAGGCCGTCGCCCACCGCGCGCTTGCCCTTGGGATGCGCGTACTCGGGTACCGCCGGCGCCCCATCCCGACCTCTCTCGACGTCGAACTGCTCACGGGCGAGGAAGGCCTGGACAGACTTCTCGACGAGAGCCGGTATCTCGTCCTTTCGCTTCCGAACACGCCGGTAACCGTGGGTCTGCTCGACCGTCGGCGGCTGGCCCGCCTGCGGGCTGGCGCGGTGGTGATCAGCGTCGGCCGGGGAGACGTGCTGGACGAGGACGCGCTCGCCGCGGCGCTCGGGGCGGGCCGCCTCCGCGGCGCGGGCCTGGACGTATTCACTCGCGAGCCGCTGCCTCCCGACTCACCGCTCTGGACCCTTCCCAACGTGCTCATCACGCCGCACGTCTCCGCAACCACCGACCAGTTCTGGCGCCGCGAAGTCGACCTGATCGTCCGAAACCTGCATCTCTATCGGCGGGACGAGCCTTTGTTGAATCTCGTGGACACTCTGGCGGGCTACTGAGCCGTGCTGGCATACCTCCTGCTGGGCGTCGCGCAGGTAATCGGACTCTCCATGATACCGGTCGGATTGCCCGGCGTGTGGCTCCAGCTCGCGACTGTGGCGATCTTCGGCTGGTGGACCGGATTTGGCGAGGTGGGGATCATCCCCCTCGTGATCCTGACGGCGGTTGCGCTCTCCGCCGAGGTGACCAATCTGGCTGTGGGCGGGAACAACGGCGACCCGGACGTTCGTCGGCGAGTCGGCCTCGCGGCGCTCGCCGGGGGCCTCGTCTGCTCCGTCGCCGGCTACTGGTATCCCGTCGTGGGAAGCATGTTCGGGGCGATCCTGGGCGCCTTCCTGGGTGGCGCGATCGGATTGATCAGGACGCGCGGATCCGGGGGAGCACGTGCTGGCGCGGGCGGGATGCTGCTCGGAACGACCATGAAAGTGGCCGTGGGTATCGTGGTGGCGGCGTTTGCGATGCTCATCGTCTACGCCAGATCCGCGTGATTCTCGGCTTGGCGAGCCCCTTCATCGCGACTGCCAATGAACGAGAACGGGAGTACCGCCGAGGCGGGGAAGTACGTCTACTGCATCATCCGAAGCCAGAAGGAATGCGACTTCGGACAGTTCGGTATCGGCGATGGAAACGGCCGCGTCTATACGGTACACTTCGGCGACCTGGCCGCCGTCGTGAGCGATACGCCGATCCGCATCTACGACCCGACCCGGGCGAACGTTCTCGCGCACGAGTTCGTCAACGAGACGGTCATGCGGGAGCACACGGTGATCCCGATGAGCTTCGGCACGCTCTTCCGCACCGAGGACGACATCGTCGAGTTGCTGAGGTCCACCTACGGCGCGTTCGATGACGTGCTCGGGAAGATCAGCGGCAAGGTCGAGTACGGCCTGAAAGTGCTCTGGGACCGCGAGCGGGTCGTCGCCTCGATCGAGCAGGCGAACGAGGAGATCCGCCGGCTCCGCGATGAGATCAACCGCAACGAGCGGAGTTCCACGTACTTCGCCCGCATGCAGCTTGGCCGCCTGATCGAGAGCGCGCTGGAATACGAAGGGGGTGTCTATGTTCGTGATATCCACGACTCGCTCCGACCCGCCGCCGTCTCGTCCCGAACGAACAAGCCGATTGGCGACCGGATGATCCTCAACGCGGCGTTCCTCGTCCATCGCGACGAGGAACGGGAGTTCGACCATGCGGTCCGCGAGGTCTCTCGCAGATACGAGCCACTGCTCACTTTCCGGTACACCGGCCCCTGGCCACCGTACAACTTCGTGAACATCAAGCTGAAGTTGGAGAAGGCCACAAGCTGATCATCCGGCGCGTGTCGGGTCGGGTCGCGAGCTCGAAATCGGCGAATCCGCGCCGTTCCCGGCCCGTTCCGTAGCCTCCGATCGCCCGGCTTCGGCGGTCTGGCACATCTAGTGCTCCCTCCCTCTCCGCGCATCGATGCCGATCCCGAACTCGCTGCCCCCGACCTCGCGAAACGGGCCATGCTGGTGATCGTTCCGTTCCGCCGCGTCGTCGAACAACAGGCCCCCGGCTCCAATCGCTTGAATCTCGGCTCGACCATCTCGGCGTCGATGGGGTAGTACGACTGTAGCCGGCGGCGCGCCGGGTTTCAGCGCAGCAGTGTAGCGGGAGGACACACCCAAGGGCACGACGGGGGCCCGGTGCATGGAGGACATGGAAAGATGGCTGTTGAAAGGGCGCCCGGCGGATCGAGCCTGATCGACGTTCTGGACCGAGTGCTCGATAAAGGTATCGTGATCGATGCCTACGTGCGGGTTTCTCTGGTTGGAATAGACCTGGTGACGGTCGAGGAACGCGTGGTGGTCGCGTCGATCGACACGTATTCGAAGTCCTCGGAAGTCATGGGGATTCCGCCCGCCGCCCGACGCCGGGAGTTGCGACTGACGACACCCGCCCAGTCCGAGATCGACCGGATCACGGCCGAGAATGTCGAACTGCGGCGGAAACTGGATGCCTTGAGTTGGAATCCGTGAACTCATCGTTGCCCAACGCTCGACACGAGGAGGATCTGCTAAGTCAGATCCTGCGCGCGCGCGACCTGCCGAGCGCCCTCGGGATCGTCTTTGACTCGGTCCTGCGGCCCGAGGGGATCGAGTACGCGCTCTTTCTCCTGCGCGAGGACGCCGAGATCCGGGGCATCGCGGGGATGGGGTGGGATGACGAGCGCGTCCACCGGATTGTTCTGCCGGTTGCCGCACGGTCGCCCGTCGTGGCCGCGATGGATCGCGTCTCTCCGGTGGAGGTCCCCGTGCCGGCGGCGGGTCCCGATGGCGGGCCGGACCGGTATCTGGCGGTAACCCTGCCCGGGGCGGCCCGAGGCGACCCGGCCTTCGGAGTCCTGTTGCTGGCCGGCGCCGAAGGCGTTCCCCGCGTGTCCCCGTCGTTCCTCGATCGAATCTCCGCCGTCGGTGGCGTTCTTTCCCGGACTTACGAGTTCGACCGCCTGCAGAGCGACAGCGTTCAGTACGAACAGCAGCGGGACCTCCTGACGGCGATCGTCAATGCCCTTCCCGATCCCGTGCTGATCACGGACGCGGACAACACGATCATCCTCGAGAACCTTCGCGCGGAGGGCCTCTTCCGCGCGACCGAGGGCGACAGTGGCGGGCGGCGACGCGCCGTGGAGATCAACAATCTCCTCTTCACTTCCTTCCTCTCCAGGTCCGGAGCCGGCGCGGGGCCGGAGAGTCGCGAGCTGAATCTCGTGGATCCCATGGAAGGCGGGGACCTTCTCTTCGAGGTGCTCACCACGCCGCTCCCGGCGGCACTGTGCGGCGACCGGGCAAACGTCGCGGTCCTGCGCGACGTCACCGACCTCAAGAGCGCCACGACCGAGCTGGAACGGCAGTTCAAGCGGGTTCGCCAGGCCGAGATCAAGTCGCGACGCGAGCGCGACCGCCTGAACCTCATCCTCGAAAACGTCGGCGACCCGATCCTGGTCACGGACGACCAGTCGAACATCATCCTCATGAACCGGGAGGCCGAGCGGCTGTTCGATATCCCGGCCGGCACCGGGCTCCGCGCGCGACGGCGCCAGGACGTGCGCGCCAACGACACGAAGTTCTCGTCGTTCATCTCGGATTTCGCCCTGAGCCCCGACTCGACTCGCGAGGCCCAGTTCGCCCTGACGGAGCCCGAGAGCGGCAAGGAGTTCTCCGCCGAGGTGGTTTCAGGCAAGGTGCTCAACGAGAACGGCGAGATGGCGGCGATCGTGTCCGTCGTCCACGACCTGACCAAGGTGGTGGAAAACGAGCGTCTCGCGTCCGAGCTGGTAATCCTCAACGAGAGCCTCGAGGATCGGATTCGCGAGGGCATGCTCGCGCTCGAGGAGCGGAACCGACAGCTCGAGTGGCAACGGCAGGAGCTGGAGCGCGCCTACCGCCTCAAGTCGCAGTTCCTCGCCAGCATGAGCCACGAGCTGCGCACGCCGATCAACGCGCTACTCGGCTACACGTCGCTCATGCGCGACCAGATCTACGGCGAGCTCAACCGCCGCCAGGAGGAGGCGCTCGCGCGTATGTACACCGCGAGCCAGCACCTGCTCGAGCTGGTCAACGACATCCTCGACCTCGCCAAGATCGAGGCCGGGAAGATGCCGGTGAACATCGAGACGGTCGATGTCGGGATGATCATCCGCGAAGTCTCCCAGACCGTCGAGCCGATGGTCAGGCGAAAACACCTCGACTACGTCGTCGACCTCGATCCCGCGCTACCCGTTATCCGGACGGATCGGACGAAGGTCAAACAGGTCGTCCTGAACCTGCTCTCCAACGCCGTCAAATTCACGCATGAGGGGAGTGTCTCCGTGTCGACGTCGACATCCCCCAGTGGTGACGGCATCCTGATCGACGTCGCGGATACAGGGATCGGCATCCGGGAGGAGGATCTCGGAAAGATCTTCGAGGACTTCCGCCAGGTCGATCAGTCCTCGACCCGGGAGTACGGCGGGACCGGACTCGGACTTTCGATCTCCCGGAAGCTGCTTCACCTGCTCGGCGGGACGATGCGGGTCGAATCGAAGGTCGGTGAAGGGTCGCGGTTCACGGTTTGGCTGCCGCGCGAGAGTCACCCCATCGTGCTGGGGGAGGGGGAGGGGCCCCTGACGCCGACGGGGTCCGCGGAATCGGGACCCTGAAGCTGGTCGAACGGTAAAGCGCGGTCGGCGGCCGCGAGCTTGAGCGTCACGGCGTGCGGAGCGGTGACCGCCCTCGGAAGCATAGCGGGGACCGGTGCGATTCTACCGATCCGAGCCCGGCGCCCCGGTCAGCTGATCGCTGATCTGACGCAACCGGGCCAGCGCTACTTCGTCGTACGCCTGGGCATGAGCACGCATCGGACGCGTGCCGTTGAAGTACTGCCCGCTCCCCAGGTCCGGCGATTCGACCAGGTTCACGACCGCGCCGACGCCCTCCTCCACGCTGCTCCGGGTCGCTGCACCGCGCGAGAGCACCATGCTGGTATTCATCATCGTCGCCGGGTGCAGCGAGTTTACCGTCACTCCGGTGCCTTCCAGTTCCTTCGCCAGATCCACGGTGAAGAGGATCTGCGCCAGCTTGCTCTGGGCATAGCCGCGGCTGTCGCTGTACCCGTTCTCCATCATGACGTCGTCAAAGTCGATCGGCTGCTGGGCGGCTGAGGCGACGTTTACGATGCGGGAATCCGGCGTGGACGTGATCAGCGGCAGGAGGATCCGGGTCAGCAGATAGTGCGACAGGTAGTTGACGGCGAAGTGCATTTCGTGACCGGCGGCGTTGGTCTGGCGACCCTGCTCCGGAGCGAGCCAGATGCCCGCGTTGTTCACCAGTACGTCGAGCCGATCGTAGGCGACGAGGACCGCTTCGCCGAGCTGGCGCACGTCGGCCATGTCGGCCAGGTCCGCACGGAAGAAGCGGGCGGTCCCGCCCACATCCTCGATCGCCCCGACGACCTCGCGCCCGCGTTCCTCGTTGCGGCCGTGCACGATGATGTGCGTGCCCGCGCCCGCCAGTTCCAGCGCGACCTCGCGGCCCAGACCGTCGGTGGAGCCCGTGATGAGGATCACGCGGTCGCCCGCGGCCGGCACCGCCTGCGCCTCGAGGCCGCGTGGGCTCGCGCCGCCGACGACCAGGGCCAGGGTCAACCCGACCGCGACAACGAGCCCGTTGCGGTCGCCGAACCTTCCGACGCGTGGGCCCTTCCCGACGAATCCTTCACGATCCTTGAATATCCCCATCGGGACCTCCCGCGGCCTGGGTTCCTGGAGTCGGACGCTCTCGCTTCACCCGCATTCGAACAGAACGACCGCAACCATCGGAGTCGGATATTCGATACTACCGGCGCCCACTCTTCCGTGCAACAATTCCGTTCCCCGCGGGAGGAGCCATCGATGTACCGGCGGCCACCTCCCCGCATTGCCGTCCAACGCTCGCGCGGTGCTGGCGAGTCGAGCGGTCCCGCGTGTGAAACCACCTCCCTGTCCACGGGCGGCACGCAACCACACGAGTCTTTCGCGGTATTACGATGGGTGTCGCCGCCGATCGTTCAACCCGGGATGCCCCATCATGTGTGCCCGCTACAACTCCATCACCCGCGGCCCCTCGATTGCCGCGGTCCTGGGCGCTGCCTGGGCATCGCCCGGGCTCTCCGACGTGAAAGCCGAGATCTTCCCCGGCTACACGGCGATGGTCCTCCGCCTCCGCGACGGTGATCGCGGACTCGACGCGATGCGGTTCGGACTCATTCCATTCTGGGCGAAGCGAGAGGCGTTCCCCAGGTTCCGCGGCAGCTTCAACGCCCGAGGCGAGACGATCCGGACCACGGCGAGCTTTCGTGAGCCGTTCCGCCGCCGCCGGTGCGTCGTACCGGCCGACTCGTTCGTGGACTTCCCCCTCATCGCCGGGAAGAAGGTCGCGCACCGCGTCGCCCGCCCCGACGAGTCGCCGATCCTCTTTGCCGGCGTCTGGGACCGCTGGTCCGGCGACGGCGAGGAGATCAACAGCTTCGCGATCATCACCACCGAACCGCACCCCGGCCTGCGCTG
>CAZUVK010000186.1:0-1741 GCA_964623785.1 uncultured Gemmatimonas sp.
GCGAACGATAACTTCGCCCTGGCTGCGTAAGTAGAACCCTAGCTGGTTCCTTACCTCCCGTCCGTTGATCAGACCCGCCTGAGCCGGGTCAACGGGCGACGCAAATTCAGGCTGGCTCGTCCAAGCGCCGCGGTAGGACGGGTGAGATAACGTGGCTGGCCCGTTGAAGGCTTTCCACTGACCGACGACGGGTGAGATTCAATCAGCGGAATACGCACGTAGAGATCGGGAGGGATCAATAGGCGGACCGGGGTTCGATTCCCCGCACCTCCATCTGCAAGGGCCCGGCGCCGATCCACTTCGGCGCCGGGCCCTTCTGCATCATGCCAACATGGGCCGGACCCGCTTCACTGGCCGGGCATCTCGATCGATCCGAATCCGATCCGCCGGCTACCTCGCGGACTCTCCCGCTTGAGCTGGTCGGCGATCTCTTCATACTCGCGTTCCATCTCGGGCGTCACCGAGGCACGAGTGCTCTTCAGCGCGTCCTCGAAGTACCGCATGGACACACTTTCCGCGTCGAGGCTCTCCCGGAGGGCGTTCAGCCCGGCGCGACGCGTCAGATCCTCCAGGTCCGCGCCGGTGTAGCCGTGCGTCGCGTCCGCCAGCATCTCCAGGTCGACATCGTCGTCCAGCGGCATTCCGCGCGCGTGGATCTTCAGGATCTGCAGCCTGCCCTCGCGGTCGGGGACGGGGACGTACACCATCTCATCGAAGCGACCGGGCCGGAGCAGGGCGGGGTCGAGTAGGGTCGGTCGATTCGTGGCGCCAACGACAACCACCCCGCGCTGTTCTTCCAGACCGTCCATCTCGGCGAGGAGTGTGTTCACGACGCGCTCGGTAACCGCCGGCTCGCCCAGGCCACCGCCGCGCTGGGGCGCGAGGGAATCGATCTCATCGATGAAGATCACCGTCGGCGCGACCTGCCGGGCACGCGCGAAGAGCCGGGAGATCTGCTGTTCCGACTCCCCGTACCACTTCGAAAGCAGATCCGACGATTTCGACGCGATGAAGTTCGCCTCGGCCTCGCGGGCCACCGCCTTGGCGAGCAGGGTCTTGCCGGTTCCGGGCGGCCCGTAGAGGAGGAATCCGTTCGCCGGCCGGATACCCAGCCGCTCGAAGGCGTCGGGATGTCGCAGTGGAAGCTGGATTCCCTCGCGCAGCGAACGCTTGGCGTCCTCGAGTCCGCCGATCTCGTCCCATCCCACATCAGGTACCTGGATCATGATCTCCCGCATCGCGGAAGGCTGCACGCGCTTCAGGGCGGCGAAGAAGTCTCTCCGCTCGACCCGGATCTGCTCCAGTACCTCATTGGGGACCTCCGAACGGTCGAGGTCGATCATGGGCAGAAACCGCCGCAGCGCTTCGATCGCGGCCTCGCGAGTGAGCGCCGCCAGGTCGGCGCCGACGAAACCGTACGTCGTGCGCGCCAGCTCCTCGACCTCCACGTCCTCCGCGAGCGGCATTCCCCGCGTGTGGATGGCCAGCACCTGCCGACGACCCTGATGGTCCGGCACGCCGATCACGATCTCACGGTCGAACCGCCCGGGCCTTCGGAGAGCCTCGTCGATCGCGTTCAGGCGATTTGTCGCCCCGATCACCACGACGTTCTGCCGGGGTTCCAACCCGTCAAGCAGCGTGAGCAGCTGCGCCACCACGCGTCTTTCGAGCTCCCCGGTGACTTCGGACCGCTTCGGCGCGATCGAGAGCGAGGACCAGGTGGGCGTGGTCACCGGGCTGG
>CAZUVK010000186.1:1751-7790 GCA_964623785.1 uncultured Gemmatimonas sp.
CGATCGAGTCGATCTCGTCGATGAAGATGATCGACGGCGCCTGCTGTTCGGCCTGCTGGAACATCTCGCGCAGCCGCTGTTCCGACTCGCCGTAGTGGCGCCCCATGATCTCCGGACCCGCGATGCTGAAGAAGTTCGCATCGGCCTCATTGGCGACGGCGCGGGCAAGCAGCGTCTTGCCGGTCCCCGGCGGCCCATGCAGCAGGACGCCCTTGGGCGGATCGATTCCGAGTCGGTTGAAGAGTTCCGGGTGCTTCAGGGGAAGCTCGATCATCTCCCGAACCTGCTCGACCGTGCCGCCCAGCCCCCCGATATCGTCGTAGGTTACGTCCGCGCGGCGCGTCTCCTGGGGTTCGGTGAACTCCGGCAACAGCTCGATCTCGGTGTCAGCCGCCACCTGCACCACCCCGCGCGGCATCGTCGCGACGACGATCAGACGAATCTCCTGCAGTGCGAAGGCCGGCTGCTGGAAGAAGGTGCGGAAGATGTCGTCGGCCGGTCGGGCGGGTCCGGGCGTGGACTGCGTCCGCTGGTAGACGGCCGTAGAGACCACGTCCCCGGCGACGAGAGGTCGCCGAAAGAGCGTGCGCCGCAGGAGTTCCGGCGAACCGCTCAGGCGAACGTTCTTCTGGGCCGGAGCGATGCGGATCAGGCGCGCCGGCTTGACGTCGGCCTTCCGGACGTCGACATGATCGCCCATCCCAACGTCCGCGTTGGCGCGCTGAAGCCCATCCAGGCGGATCAGCTCGAGTCCTACATCCTCGGGGTACGGCGACAACGCGATCGCCGCGGTCATACGTTTCCCGGAAATCTGTACGACATCGCCTTCCGCGATCCCCAGACTCTCGAGAGAGGATCTGCCCAGTCGCGCGACTCCCTTTCCCACATCCTCCGGCTTCGTGCCGGCGACCTGCAGGCGTGCCGCCTTTTCGTTCGTCTCCGTCATTTCCAGTCCGGACGCGGGAATTCGTCGAGCCGCGGAAGTCCGCGCGAGCGGCGCAATTTTCGTGCGTCATGCGATTCCTCCACGCCTCCGGCCAGCTTTACATGTTCGCGGAAACGGGGTTACATTCCGCCCCCAATGAACCGTCAGAGCGCCCGGTCCAACCTCGAATGACCACGATCAACCCGGACAGACTGGAAGCCATTCTCGGCAGGGCGGGAGATGTGAAGGTCGCCGTCATCGGCGACCTGATGCTGGACATCTACCTCGTCGGTGCGGTCGATCGCATTTCGCCGGAGGCGCCGGTACCGGTCGTGCATGTCACCGAGGAGACCGTCGCGCTGGGCGGCGCGGCCAATGTCGCGGCAAACGTGCTGCGGCTCGGCGCGTCGTGCGAGATCGTCGGTTTCGCGGGTGCGGATGGGCCGGGAGAACTGCTCCGGCACCGGATCGAATCGCTCGAAGGCGGCGCTGCGCGCGCCCGGCTCATCCCGGACGGTGCGCGGCCGACGACGACCAAGACTCGCGTGATGGCGCGGAAACAGCAGGTCGTCAGATTCGACCGGGAGGTCGACGCCGACCTCAGCGAATCGGCCGCCGCGGCGCTGCGCAACGCCGCGCGGGAAGCGGTCCGGGCCGCGGATGTCGTTGTCCTGGAGGACTATAACAAGGGGGTCCTCACGGCGGCCGTGATACGCACGGCGATCGATGAAGCGACTCGGGCCGGCCTGCCGATCGTGGTCGACCCGAAGTTCCGCAACATCTTCGAGTACGCGGGCGCGACGGTATTCAAGCCCAACGCGCTCGAGCTGGTTCGGGCGCTCGGCACGCCGATCGACGCCGGAAACGAAACGTGGCTGGAACAGGCGCGCACCCGATTCGGCTGCCGCCACCTCCTTGTCACCATGGGTGAGGATGGGATGGTCCTCAGGTCGGAAGACGCCTCGACCTTCCGCGTGCCCGCCATCGCCCGCGAGGTGTACGACGTTTCCGGAGCGGGTGACACCGTGACGGCCTTTGTCGCCGTGGCTCTCGCGGCCGGGGCGACGATGCGCGAGGCAATGGTCATCGCGAACTTCGCCGCCGCGATCGAGGTCGCCAAGCCCGGCGTCGCGACGGTGTCCCCCGACGAAGTCCGCGAACTCGTCGTCCAGCACCGCGCGGAAGCCTTCGCCTGAGGGGAACGGTACATGTCCACGGTCCGAATCATTCATACGGAAGACGCGCCGGCCGCCATCGGGCCTTACAGCCAGGCGACCGTGTACGGCGGCATTGTGTACACGGCCGGCCAGATCCCCCTGGATCCGGCCTCCGGCCAGATCATCGACGGAGACGTGGGAATGCAGACCGAACGCGTCCTGGAGAACCTGAAGGCGGTGCTCAACGCGGCGGGCGCGTCACTGGACTCCGTTCTGAAGACCACCGTATTCCTGCGGGACATGAACGAGTTCCCGGAAATGAACGGCGTTTACGAACGATATTTTGGGGCGCACCGGCCGGCGCGCTCCACCATCCAGGTCGCGAGACTACCGCGTGACTGCTCGGTCGAGATCGAGTGCGTCGCGGCAATCCAGGCGTGAGGAGCATGGCGAATCCGCATATCTTTCGTCAGTACGATATCCGTGGTGTGGTCGGGCGAGACCTGGATCCGGGGATGGCCCACGATCTCGGCCGGGCGTTCGGAACCGTCGTTCGACGCGCGCGTCGATCACCCGGCGCCCGCGTTGCCGTGGGCCACGACAACCGGCTCAGTTCCGAATCGCTCGCGGCCGCCCTGCGCGAAGGAATTCTCTCCACCGGTGTCGACGTCCTCGACGTGGGCCTCGTTCCGACTCCAGTCCTCTACTTCGCCGGCGCGTATCTTGAGGCCGACGGCGCGGTCCAGGTCACCGGCTCGCACAATCCGCCAGAGTACAACGGTTTCAAACTGTCGCTCGGCGGCCGTTCGCTTTATGGAGAGTCGATCCAGAACCTGCGTCGCCTGATCGACGCGGAGGACTTCGAGACCGGGAGTGGATCCGCCACCGATGAGGTCATTCTCCCCGCCTATGTCGAGTTTCTCGCCCGTCGGTTCCCGGTCGAGCGACCGATCCGTGTGGTCGTGGACTGCGGAAACGGAACGGGCAGCGTCGTGGCCGTCGAACTGCTGCGCGCGCTCGGCCCGGCCCTGGAAGTGATTCCGATCTTCTGCGAGTCGGACGGGACCTTCCCGAACCACCATCCCGACCCGGTCGTGGACGAGAACCTGGTCGACCTGCAGACCCGGGTGCGCGAAACAGGTGCCGATCTGGGCGTGGCGTTCGACGGTGACGCGGATCGGCTCGGCGCGGTCGACGAGACCGGCGCGATCATCCGCGGCGACATCATCCTGCTGCTCTTCGCCCTCGACCTCATCGAGCGGCGCGGGCCGGGACAGAAGATTGTCTTCGACGTGAAGTGCACGCAGGCGCTTCCCGAAGCCATCACCGCGGCTGGCGGCGAGCCAATCATGTCGGCGACCGGGCACTCCCTCATCAAGGAGCGGATGAAGGCGGAGGGGGCCCTTCTCGCGGGTGAACTCTCGGGACACATCTGCTTCGCCGAAGACTACTTCGGATTCGACGACGCGCTCTACGCCGCGTGCCTGCTGGTATCCATCGTCTCGCGCTCCTCGGCCCCGGTATCCGCCCGCATCGCCGAATTCCCCGCGTTCGTCTCAACGGCCGAGATCCGATATCCGGCGACTGAGGAGACCAAGTTCGGGATCGTCGGCCGCGCGATCGACCACTTCTCGGAGACGCACGAAGTGGTCGAGGTCGACGGTGCGCGCGTTCTCTTCGGCGATGGCTGGGGCCTGCTCCGCGCGTCGAACACCGAACCGGTGCTCGTCGCCCGATACGAGGCGCGCACCAGTAGCGACCTGGAGGCAATCCGGTCCACGATGGAGACCTGGCTCGCGGGCCAGGCGATCGGCGCACCGGGATGAAGACGTACCGGGGGATCGTCATCGCGGCCGTCGCGGTTGGTCTCTTCCTCCTCCTGTTGGGCGGAAGCGCGTTCGCCGGCTTCCTCTCCGAGCTGTTCTGGTACCGCAGCCTGAGCCTGGACGACGTCTTCTGGACCCACTGGCGCGGCGCGCTGATCGTACGCGGGACCGCGACGGTCCTGATCCTCTCGGTCGTCGCCATCAACCTGATGGTCGTTACCCGGTCACTCGGCGCGATCCGCGTCCGCCGGCGTTATGGCAACATCGAGATCGCCGAGCGCCTCCCGCAGAGCTACCTGATCATCGCAGTGACGCTGATCTCGGCAGTCTCGGCCTGGTGGCTCTCGGGGGGATTCGCGGACCCGTTGCCGATCCTCGCGGCGTTCAACCCGGTCGAATGGGGGATTCGTGACCCCGCATTCGGGTTCGACGCGGCGTTCTACGTGTTCCAACTCCCGGTTCTCAGCCGACTGCAGACGATGGGGTCGGTGGTCATCTTCTGGATCGCGCTGCTGGCGATCGCGGCGTACGCCAGCACTGGCGCGATCCGGATCGTGGATGGCCGACCCTCATTCTCCCGCATCGCCCGCCGTCACCTGGGTATCCTCGCCGCCGCGTTTCTCGCCTTCTACGCGATGAACGTCTGGCTCGACCGCTACTGGCTGGTGGTCGACGGCAACGGCTTCGGCGGCGCGCTCGGGTACGCCGACATGTATGCGCGGCTCCCCGCGAAACTGGTGGTCGTCGGACTCATCCTCCTCACGGCGGGGAGCATTGGCTACGGCGCCTGGGTCGGCAATCTCCGGCTTGCGGTCGCCTCGGGGTTGCTGCTCGTCCTGGGACTGATCGGGGCGGAAGCGATCTACCCCTCGTCGATCCAGCGATTCGTCGTGGAACCCAACCAGTTCCCGCGCGAAGCCCCGTTCATCGAACGGCAGATCGAGTTCGCCCGACTCGCCTACAACCTGCAAGACATCGAGCGGGTGGCGATGCCGTACGAGCAGCGGGTCGAGATCGAACCGGAGACACTGGTCTCGCGACTCGAGGGGATCCCGATGTGGGATCCCCGGCCGCTGATGACTACCTACCAGGCGCAGCAGGGGCTATTCCGTCGATATGCCTTCGCGAGCGTGCACCACGATCGGTATGGCACGGATGGGAACGTGGAGCCGATCGCGATCTCCGTCCGTGAACTCGATACGAACGAGCTGGAGCCGGCCGCGCAGACGTGGCAGAACCTCCACCTCAACTACGTCTCCGGCGCCGGCGCCGTCGCCAGCCCTGCCGCGCGCATGGCGCCGAACGGAACTCCGATCTTCTACGTCTGGGACCTCGACCCTCCCAAACTCTCGCCCGACGCGCCGCCCGAGCTTGCTCTATCGGATCCCAGGATCTACGTCGGCGAACGCGCCACTGAATACGTGATCGTTGGCGACGACCACCCGCCGATCGGCGTCCCGCTCGACGCGACGTGGCGGAAGGCGCTCTTCGCGTGGTACTTCCGCAGCAAGAACATCCTCCTGTCGGGTGACCTCCAGGAAGACAGCCGGATCGTGTTCCGTCGGCGCGTCGCAGAGCGCGTGCAGGCCGCCGCCCCATTCCTCTATGTCCCGATGGAGGGAAGCGCGTTCCCGGTGATCGCCGACGGACATATCGTCTGGGTCGTGGACGCGTATACGACGAGTTCGTCGTTCCCGCTCTCGCCCATGGTCGGATTCGAGAATCGGGGCGTTCGCTACGTTCGCAACAGCGTCAAGGCGACGGTCGATGCGGTTACCGGCGAAATCCAGCTCTACGCGATCGACCCAACCGACCCGATCCTCAGAACCTATTCGTCGATCTTCCCGACGCTCCTGCGGCCGTTCGAGGAAATGCCGGAGGTCATCCGCGATCACATGCGATTCCCCGTCCGCATGATGACGCTGCAGGCCCAGGTGCTCGGCGCGTTCCACCTGCTCGACCCGAGGCAGTTCTACGAGCAGCAGGATGTCTGGGCGATCGCCGTGGAATTGTACCGGGGCACGCCGTCGACGATGGAGCCAACGTACTCGCTGTTTCCGCTGCCGGGCCAGGAGCAGTCCGAATTCCTGCTCTCTCTCCCGTTCGTGGCGAGAGGCCGCCAGAACATGAC
>CAZUVK010000187.1:0-7772 GCA_964623785.1 uncultured Gemmatimonas sp.
GGCCGGGCTGAGCAGCGTGCCCGCTCCATTCGCCTCCGGATCGTCGCCGAGATCGGCGACGAGAAAGTTGTCCTGGTTCTCCGCGCGCTGCATCCCCGGATCGGTCACCCCCTGGATCGCGACCTCGATCGAGCGCTGCTCGAGGAATAGCTCGTTCATCCGCCAACCCTCTGGCAATTCGCGAGCATGACGGAATAGCCGGGGCCGTCCGGTCTGAGTTCGATGGCCCGCTCCAGCCATGATGCGCACCGGCCCGCATCGCCGAGGGCGAGCCACGCGCTGCCCACCACATATGCGGCCATCGCTCGGTCGGCGGTCGGCGCGCCGTTCAGCCCCCAGACGGCTTCGGCGGTGTCGCGGATCGCGGTGAGCGAGGGCCGACCGGGAGTCGGCGGACCAAGGTTTTCGAACTGCCGAAAGACGATATCAGAGGCGTCGGCGACCGGGATCGAGATCGTTGGCGCGGACGGGGGCGCCGGCGGAGGGGCCGGTGGGGGCGCGGTCGTCACCGGGGGCGCGGTGGACGCATTGCCAGGCTGCGCCGGCTGACCGCCGCCGGTCGTTCCGCCCCCGCCACTCGCGGGCGGCGGATCCGCGGCCCGTTCGTCGTCGGGCGTTCCGGGCAGGCCGGTCCCCGGGCCCGCGTCCGCCACGAGCGAGTTGCCTGGCTCGGCGACCGTGGCCACGGTCTGGGCCCCGCCCAGGTCGCTCTTACCTGATGGTCCGCGCAGCGCGAAGAATGCCAGCGCCGCGATCCCGACGACGGCGATGCCGGCTCCGGCCATCATCGCGGGACTCCGACGGCGGGTGGTCGCGCCGGACGCCGCCGATGCGCTCGACACGCCGATCGGCGCGGCGACGCGCGTTGCCGGAATCTCGTCATCCGCGCGCGCCGGGCGTCCGCCGAGCCCGGACGTGGACGCGGTACCTCCACGCCCGGCCTGGGACGTAACGTGACTCATCCCCGTCGCTTCGAGCAGCTCCCGGCCGAACTCCGCCGCGTCGGCGTGGCGGTCATCCGCCTTCCGCGCGAGCGCCCGATCGAAGAGCGGTTGCATGCTCGGAGGAAACGCAAACCCCGGCGCGACTTCGTCCAGCCGCAGCGGATCGCGGGTGAGCCGCTGGATCATCAGGTCCTGCGTGCTCTCCGCCGAAAAGGGGAGGGAACCCGAGATCATCCGGAAGAGGACGAGGGCAAGGGAATACACATCGCTGCGGCCGTCCAGACGGTCTCCCGTCAGCTGCTCCGGGCTCATGTATTCCGGTGTCCCGACCACGAAGCCGAGCCGGGTCACCTCGCTCCCCTCGCCTTCCTGGGATCCCTTCGCGATATCGAAGTCGACCACCGTGACGAGATCGTCACCTCGGCGCCCCTCCGAGATCATGATGTTCGCGGGCTTGAGGTCTCGGTGCACGATCCCCGCATCGTGCGCCGCCTCGAGCGCGTCCGCGGTTTGCTTCGCGATCGACACGGCGCGCTCCAGCGACAGCACGCCTTCCCGGTCGAGCAGTTCCTTGAGGCTGTCGCCCGGAACGAACTGCATCGCGAGGAACTGCGCGCCGTCGCCGGTATCGCTGTAGTCGTAGATCGTGCAGACGTTGGGATGCCGGATCGCCGCCACGTTGCGCGCGCCGCGATTGAACCTCGCGATTGCTTCCGTGTCTCCCGCATGGACATCCCGAAGGACCTTGATCGCGTCCTGCCGCCCGATCTTCACGTGCTCGCCGAGGTACACCGTGCCCATCGCACCCTCGCCGAGTTTCCGGAGTATCCGATAGCGGCCAGCCAGGATGCTGCCCGTGAGATCCGTCGAAGCGGGATTGGTCATGCGTGCGGCCGGCGGGGCGGCTTCCAGGGGAGGACGGTCCGGTCGGTCATTCGCCGAGTGGACACTCTTCCGATCGGCTCCTGCGTTCGACGAACTCCACCGGCCCATCGAATCGGTTGACCCGCACGATTTCCAGTGGGTAGGCGTCGATGTTGAACCGCTGGCACCCCTCAGTCAGGCGTACAACCGCGAAGAATGTTTGCTCGCCACCGGCCGCGGAAACCCGCTGCACCGCAACGCTGTCCACGCGGATCTGTTCCTCGGCGGTCTTCCGCCCCGCCCCCACGACGAGGAGCATCTCGCTCCCGAAGTCGATGGTCGGCGCTGGCGGCGGGGATGACTGTCCCGACGTAGCCTGAGACCACACCTGGTTGAGCGTCGCGTTGTCGCGGACCACCAGGCGGAGCGAATCGCGGATCCCGCCCGAGTTATCGTAGTAGATTCGCGCGGCCGACGGGATCGGGCTCCAGACGGGCCCCGATGGTCCCGCCGTCGCCGGTCCCGCACCCCCGGACCCTCCACGCCCGCACCCGCCCAGAATCACGAGCGCGACAACGGCAAGCGCGAGAGTCATTCGCCGCACGGTGGCGGCCATCGGCGCGATCGAGCCACCCGTTCCCAGGTTCGCCATGTTTGTAGTCATCGCACGATCTGCGCGACGCAGGTCAGCTGGTTGAAGTAATCGCGCCGGAAGATCGGCGGCGATCCCGGATTCATCGTCAACTCCGCCGCGACGGTCGAAGGGGTGCCCGTCAGCTGCCACCGGAGCATGTACCGGTCGCCGCCGAGCGATTCCCAGTCCGCGGTCTGGAAGAGCCGGAAGATGCCCCATGGCCCGGCGCCTTCCAGCAGGGTCACGTCGCGGCCGTTCACGTTCGCGCTCACCCGGATCAGCTGGGCTCGCTCGCCCTGCCAGGTGAACGGGCGCGCGGCGGAGAACGTCCGCGTGAATGTCTGCGCCTGGCCGTCGATGTTGATCGTTACCTCCGGCAGCTCGTCCGACGTCTGCGCGCGGAGGAGGAAGCTGATGGCCGGACCGACACCGCGTTCGTCATAGATCGCTTCCGAAAACTCGGCTGCGCGGTTGAAGAACTCCACGAACTGAGCGGACGGTTGCGGGGTGGCGCCCACCCGCGCGGCGTACCGGGTGCCCTGCCGCGCGATCAGACCTTGCAGGACGTCATCGTAGAACGCCCAGAGCGCGCTGGCGCCACGCTGGAAGAGCGCGTTCACATCGTCGATGCTCGCGTTGGTCGTCGCCTGCGGATTGAACGGATACCGCGACGTCAGTTGCCGGAACGGCTGGCAGAACGCGGCGCCGCCCCCGTTGATCTCGGCGGATGGGAGCGCTCCCAGTAGGGACTCGGTCCCCGCGACCGGTGCCTGCAGAAGGTTCTGGACGGCCGTGCCGACCAGGCTGGCCTCACCCTCGATGCTGAACGCCTGCGCGATGGTTCGCACTTCGCCGCGGACCCGATCCGCGCCGGAGATCGCCGCGCCCATCGCCTGGTCCCGGGCGGATCCCGTCGCCGAGTTCACCTGGTCGAGCGACGACTGGAGGTTCGCGAGCGCCGCGATGTATGGCGCGTTCGCGTCGCTGATGAAGCGATCCGTCACCTCCGGCGGCATGACCCGATGGACCGGCTGGAAGACCGGCGCGACGAGCGCGCTGTCCACGTCCGTGTTCCGTGACGCGAGCGCGAGCATCTGCAGGAGCGGGGACTCGTTTCCGCTCAACCTGGCCAGCGCCTGACTGACGCCCGCGACGCCCGACGGCCTCGCCACGCTGCCCGAGCGCAGGTAGTCCCGCCACTGCGCGTTGTATTCGTTGACGTAGCGGCTCCGAAGTTCCTGCGCGAGCCGCACCCGGTCCTCCGCCGAAACCGCCCGCTCCCCGACCACCCAATCCTCGCGCGCGAAGAGCCGGTCCACATCCCGGAGGCTCGCCTGGACCGTCTCCCAGCCCGGCTTCGTGAACGCACCCGGGACCACGTACGAGTTCGTGACCAGTGACTCCGCACCCGGGTAGGCCTGGGAGAACTCGATCGGGGGATGCTGCGCTGACGCCTCCGAGACCATCACCTGGTAGAACTGCTCGACGTTCGAGAACTGCTGCAGCAGCACTCGCGTCCGAGCGATCGTGGCGTCTTCTGGAGCGAGGTCGTACGGATTCCCGTGCGGCAACTCGGAGCCGTAGAACGCGAACTGGCGAAGCGCCAGCTCGCTCCGATCGGCCTCCGGCTGCAACCCGCCCGTCCACTGCGAGAAGAGCGTGGGGCCGAGGAAGTCGGGCGTGCTCTCGGTCGGATGACTGGTGGTAACCAGATGGGCCTTCAGCATGTCATAGACAGCGCCGTACTCCGCGCTGGCGCCCGGAGTCTCTGGCAGGCCGCGGAGGTTGGCCATCAGCTTCCCGCGGGTATCGGCCCAGAGCACCCGTTCAAAGCGATCAAAGTAGATCCGCCGCAGCTCCGCGAGGACATCCGAGCCCGTGTAAAGCCCCCAGCCGAGGCTGGCGGGGCGGCCTTCGACTTCATAGGCCCGAAGCAGGCCGGCCTGTTCGCGCAGCTCGTCGAGTCTGCCGAGCGCCTCGACCGAGGCGAGTTCTCCGCCGTCGGGGGCCACGCCCTCAGCGGCGCGGGCGGCGGCGAACGCGTTTGTGGCGAGCGCCCGATTGTTGAGGAACGATACGGTGAACGCGCCGGCCAGGAAGAGGGCGAGCGCCGCGGCGAGGCCAAGGCCAACCCGGCGAGGAAGATTGACCCGGCTCCCTCCCGCCGTCGCCGCCATCGCGTTCCTGTCCTGGAACACGATTTCAGGGAAGATTCGACGAAGGAAGGTCCACTCCGGCACCTTCCTGCCTCCCGCGCCAGGGGCTGGCGCCGGAGTCGGCGCGGCACCGGCGGCCATGTCCGCGCGGAACACCGTCGTCGCGCCCAGCGCGACCTGTGGGCGCTGGCTCGCGCTACGCGGGCTCTGATCGCCCGCGAGGTCGCTCAGGATCACCGCGCGTACGCCGGTGAAGTAGAAGCCTCGAAGGAACGGGCTGATCCCCAGCTGCCGCGGCTTGCACAGTTCCACGAGGAAGTCGGTCGCGAGGCCCGAAATCTTGCGCAGCTCCCGCGGGAACTCATAGGCACCGGCCCGGATCTCATCCTTCTGTTCGCGCGGCAACACCTCGAGCCGCTTCAAGGCCAGCGAGTGGTACATCGCGTCGAAGGCGCCACGCACCCGGACCGCCTCACGCGTGGCGTGCGAGCCTACATCCGCGTCCGCCACCGCCGGGAGCGTGGTCCCTAGCACCTCGCCCGCCTCGTCCCGGGTCATCCCCCGGACGAAATCCTCGAAGTACGGGATGCGATCCGCTTTCGTGAAGACCACGTAGACTGGCAGGCGGATCCCGAGTTGCTGCGACACTTCGGCGAGCTTCTCGCGGATCTTTCTCGCCGCCGCGGGCACCGATTCGGAGTTTCCGGGTTTGAGGAACTCGTCGCACGGGAAGCACACGACCGCGAGGCGCGGGGCCTGGCTTCCACGGGACAATACCGCCGCCAGCCGACTCGGCCGGATCAGCCTGATGAGCCGGCTCCATCCCGAAGCATCGTCGAGCACACCGCCCGCGGCCTCGGCGACGATCATCTCGCGCGAGTACCAGAGGTTCACGCCCTTCGTCGGCACGACGAGGCCGCCACTGTCGACCTCTCCCGCCAGCAGCTCCGGTTCGATCCCCGAGTTCTTGACCGTCGACGTCTTCGCGGATCCGGTCGGCCCGATCACGAGGACCAGAGGCAGCTTGCTGAGCCGCTTCGGGCCCGGGAGCAACGAGGCGGCCAGCCGTGCCTCGGCCGCCGCCACGCTGACGTCGATGTCGTTCGTGCGCGGCGCGAGACCTCCCGTCGCGCCCGCCTGTGCCTTCGCCCTCGCCGCGAAATAGAAGTACGCGAGCGCCGCCGCCACCAGCCCGAGGAACCATACGATCCCCCGCAGTAGCCACACATCGTCACGCCCCGGCCCGAGCAGCGCGCCAACAGCCCAGCCGAGCAGGGCGAAGAAGACGAGCAACCCGGCGGCGATCCCCGCGGCCCTGGTCTTGTTCATGGCACCAATCGGCATTCTATCGTCCCGTTCAATGGGTCCGCGCGCTTCGCGGAGCAAGAACCCGGTTTCGTCATCGGATCAGCTGCGATGCGAGCGTCTGGAGGTCGCCGATCCCGCCATTCAGCATGATCCTGTAGATGAAGTACAGGACCAGGGAAAGGACGAAGCTCCCTCCGGCGAGGGCGGCGAGCCGGGGCACCCAGCGATCACGCGTCGTCGGCATCACTTCGTTCGCCGGCAGCGCCCACCAGGGCGTCAGCGGTCCGCCGTGCCCCCGGATACGCCGGATCTTCTGCTGGACTCCATCCGCGATCCGATCGGTGCCGCCATCCGCCGAGAACGCATAGCGCCCGCGGAAGCCGAGGAGCAGGCAGAGGTGGAAGACTTCGAGGACATCCGCCAGATCCTCGGAATCCTGCCGGGCCATGAGATCCTGAAGGTGCGCGAAGAAGTTCTCGCCCGCGATGTGATCGCCGAACACCTCTTCCTGGAGGGACTGACGCGGCCAGGAGGCGAACATCGGCTGGCTCGAGTTCAACACTGACTCGTCGAGGAGCGCGATGCTCGCATAGACGGCGAGTTTCACGTACTCCGGGTCGTAGCCCGCCTGCCGCGCGTCGCGGTCGGCGACCGCGAGCAGGTTCTTCACATGCGTGCGGAATGACTCCGCGTCGGCAGCGGCCTGACGCTTCGCCCGCACCCGGATGGAGACGGTGAAGACTTCCTGGAAGGCGATCGCGAGTGAACCCCTTCGGTAGGAGCCCCCGCTCGCCGGCGCGGCCGGTGCTTCAAGTGTCTGGTGAGTCATGCGGGCCTGTCGGTGTCGCTGGCTGCCTGAGGAAGATCCAGAGTCGGCGGGCGCCGCGACCAGGGTCCGCGGCGGGCGCCGAATATAGTCGTTTTTGTCCGCGAGCCGCCACCCTGACGGGGCCTCACCGGGGGACCCGATTTCTCCAGCTCACGCGCGGTCCGGCTACGCGTCGAGGACCACGGCGAGTTCGAGTTCAACGTCGGGAATCGCATCCGGAACGTAGACCCCCACCTGCCCGGACTCCACGATCCACGTCCAGCACGGGTGAACGCCCGTGGCGGCGGCGCGCACGATCTCGAAGTAGTGCGCCCCGGCGCGCTGAGGAATCTCCGACGGCGGTACCGGCACGTGCTCCAGCGTCAGCCCCGGATGCCCGCGCTGCACGAGCTTCACGATGTGGTTGGCGGAGCACACCTTCACAAGGCGAGGCACCTTCCCGATCGCGTCCGCCGCCGGGCCCGAAGTGCGCACGGAGAGGTACCACCGCGCGCGATCGAAACACCGCCTGTCCACGACATTCCCGGCATACAGGTTCGCGTCCGACTTCTGCAGCCGCACCGACACGCAGTTCGTCGGGACCACCACGTCCAGGTGGCTCCGGATGTGCCGGTCCAGCGCCCCGAAGCACTCGTCCAGCTGGTCGTGATCGTACGCCGGCAGCGAACGTGGGTCGGATGTCAGCGAAAACGTACACAGTGCGCCTCCCAGCCGAGCCAGCTCCACGTAGAGCTCTTCCGGAGACAGCTCGCCGGACTGCAGGTGGTGCCGGAGCGGGCCGAGGCTCGCGTGAACCGCGTGCGAGAGCCAGAAGCTCGCGATCTCACCCGACCCGCGGTCGCCGACGGATCCCGTGCCGCGCTCGGCCGCGAGCGCCTCTGCCTTCGCCTCCAGAATGTCGACGAGTCGGGCGAGAATCTCGACCAGGCGCGGGCTTCCACCGACCCGCAGCGTAGGCGGGATGTAGTCCGGATCGTAAATGAAATGCCCTGAGCCGTCGCGCCGGACCCGAGCGATCGGAATCGTCACGAGGTCGG
>CAZUVK010000188.1:0-4023 GCA_964623785.1 uncultured Gemmatimonas sp.
GTCGCCAGCGCGATTGAGAGGGACGCGAACAATCCGGGACTGCTCCGCCAGCGCCTGCAGGATCGCCTGGCGGATCCACCAGACCGCGTAGGAGATGAACTTCACGCCCTGCTCCGGGTCGAACTTTCGCGCAGCCGTCACGAGCCCGACGTTGCCCTCCTGGATCAGGTCCGAGAGGCTCACGCCGCGGTTCTGGTACTTTTTCGCCACCGAGATCACGAACCTGAGATTCGCGCGCACGAGCTCCTGGACCGCATCCTCGTCGCCGAGTTGCGCCCGCCGTCCGAGCTCGATCTCCTCGATGGGCTTGAGCAGGCGATGCGTGCTCACCTCCTTGAGGTACTGATCCAGACTCGACTGATCCTCGGCCGTGGCCGCGTCGAACCCTTCCCTCAAAGTAGGCGCCGTTCGCTTGCGCCGCCGGGTTTTCCGTGCCGCCGTTGCCATGATTCCTGTAGATTCAACGCAAACGTGTGCGTCGTTTTCTGAGTCCGGGCATTGCGCCTCTGCGAGGCCTGCAAGTCTTCTGCCGTGCCCCGGACAGGGTTCCTCCCTGTCCGCAACCGGTGGAAGCGCCGCGGGTTCGCCCGTGATCCCGCCCTCTGCGTGTGCCGTTGGTAGCGGTCTGTGTACCTCCCGCCACCTGCCTTGTTCCCCACCACACTTCTGAGTGTCGGCACTCCATCCAATTCGCCGATGCCGTCACGTTCCCTACCAGTTAAGTACCACTTTCCCGATGCTAATGTTGCTTTCCATTCGCTTGTGAGCCTGGCCGATCTCTTCGAACGGGAAGACGGTATCGATCACGGGCCGCAACCGGCCGGCCTCGAACGCGGGGACCATGGCTTCGGAGAACGCCCGGGCCAGGGCGATCTTCTCATCCAGCGTCCGGGTTCGCATGACGGTGCCCATCAGACAGAGCCGTTTTCTCAGCAGCAGCCCGAGGTCCATCTCCGCGCGAGCGCCGCCGATCAGCCCGATCACGACGATCCGCCCTTTCACCGCCGCCAGCCGCACGTTGCGCGGATGGTACCCGCCTCCCACGAGATCCAGCGTGACGTCGATGCCGCTGTCCCCGGCAACTTCCCGGACCGCGTCCTCCCACTCGTCGCCGGACGCGTCGATCGCGTGGTCGAGGCCCAGGTCCATCCCCATCACCTCGTCCAGCTTCGCGGGCGTCCGCGAGGTGCCGAGGGTGATCGCCCCGAGCTCCCTGGCGATCTGGACAGCGGCCGTGCCAACCCCGCTGGCCACCGCGTGGATCAGAACGCGCTCTCCCGGGACGATCTCCGCCTGAGGGACCATCGCGTCCCACGCGGTCATGAATGCTTCGGGGATGGCCGCCGCGTCCTCCCAATCCATGTCCGCCGGCACCCGAACAGCCTCACCCTCGTGCACGCAGACGTACTCCGCGTGCCCACCGCCGCCGACGATCCCCATGACCCGGTCACCCGCATTCCACATCCCGACACCCCGGCCCGCCTCCTCGACCTCGCCGGCATACTCGAGCCCGGGGATGTCCGCTGGCGCGCCCGGCGGGGCGGGGTAGTGCCCGCGCCGTTGCAGCAGGTCCGCCCGATTGATCGCGGAGGCTCGCACGCGCACCCGGATCTCCGAGTCGCCGGGTGAAGGCGTCGGGCGCTCGACCAGTTCGAGTACCTCGGGGCCACCGGGCCGAGTGATCGCGATTGCCTTCACCGTCTACCTTTCCTCGCCGTTCGAAACGTCGTGGAGGAAGCGCTCGAGGCCGCGCACGTGCGCCGCCGCGAGCCGGTCGAGAAACTCCGGATCCCGCAGCGCCGACTCCTGTTCGGGGATCGGCATGAACAACGACTCCGTCAGCACGGAGGGCATCCACGTCGGCCGCACGAGCGCGAGGTTGCCCTGGATCGCCCCGAGGTCCCGGATCCGGGTGGCTTCCACGATCTCGTCGTTCACCGCCTTCGCGAGATCCGCCGACGCGGCGTGGAAGAAGTAGCTGCTGGTGCCGTTCCGGGTGAACGGGTTCACGCCCTCGGGGAACGCGTTGTTGTGAACCGACACCAGAATATGGGAATCGGTCGCCACCGCCATATCCACGCGGTCGGTGAGCGACACGTCGCCACCGTCCACGCGCGTCATCACCACGTCGGCTCCGCGGATCCGCAGCTGGGCCGCAAGCCGCTGGCTGATCGCGAGGTTGGCGTCGGCCTCGATCAGGCCGGTCGGGCCAACGGCGCCCGCGGGCGGATGCCCGGGGTCGACCGTGATCCTCAGTCCTCGCAGCGGGTCGGCGGAGTCGACGGTTGGCGCGTGTCGTACTCGGAGCACCAGAGTTCCGTCCACGTCATAGAACGCCTTGAACCCCCACAGTCGGCCACGGGGGTAGATCCTCATCGTGGCCGCATCCAGCGCGGCGGGGAAGAGGTCCACCACGGCGACGCCTCCTCCGGCCGGCTCGACCCGGTACGTCTCCGGCAGCACGCCGTGCAGCCTCACCCGCAGTACCGAATCCGCGGCTTCCACCTCGAACGGCGCGTATCCGACGGCGACCCGCACATCGGTCCAACCGTCGCCCTCGGTCACCGTCGGGCGAGTCACGATCACCGCGGGAACAGGCCCGATGATGTCCTCCTCGATGTTCGCCCGCGGGAACCAGCCATTGGTCGACGAGTCGAGCTGGACACGCACCATGTCCGCACGCTCGCCCGTCATCACCACGCGGGCGCCACCAGGGAGGAACCACCGGTACGTGCCAGTCGGGGTCGGCCGGCCGATGGCGGCGTCGGAGCCGGTTGACAGAGTGTCGGCCACGCCGGAAATCCGGCCGCCGCGGGGGGTCGGGTACTCGATCGTCGGAGTCGGCGTGCCGCCGCCAACCGCGGGTCGGGGCCGGTACGCGACGATAGAGTCCGCGGTCCGTAGCCCGTCCCGGACATTGATCCGCAGCGAGTCGTTCGCGGGTCGCGGGAGATAGGCGAGGAAGGCGCCGTTCGGCTCCACCGGCACCACCCACCCGTTGATCGCCAGCTCCGCGCTTCCGGAACCCACCGAGCCATATACGAACACCGAGTCGGTGCCCGGGTTGACCGTGCCCGCCGGGGGATGGACGACACGGATCGCGAGCGGACCCTGGATCGTCGGGATCGGCGGGAGGCCCACCATCCGTTCGGGCGGTGGTGGCGTCAGGAGCGTAGCCGGCGGTTGCGGCGCGACGGCCTGCGGCGGGCGCGCGGGCGCGGCGCACGCGCCAGCCAGCAATCCGACGGCCACCGCCGACATCGTCCGCGTCACCACTCGCGAAGCTCTCATGCATCACCCCTTGATCTCATCGGCCTCCGCCGCGATCCCCCGTCCCCCGTCCCCCGCGTCCCCCGCGTCCCCCGCGTCCCCCGCCCGAGCCGCGCCGCGTCGCGCAATCCCCGGGCCCGAAAGTACCGCGCCCTCCGGGATAATGATCCCGGAGGGCGGCGGCTGGCTCAGAGCGCGGCTCGGGCCGCCACGCTCACCGGGCCTGATGCAGCCTCGGCTCGACCCGCGGCATCGACAACGCCGAGCCGGGGAAGAGCAGGCTTCCATCGGAGAATGAGGCTCCTTCCAGCGCGATCGCGAGGGCCTCGTCGATCGTCGCGACCGGGTGGACCTTGAGCGCCTTCGTGACCTCGTCCGGCAGGTCCTCCAGGTCGGCCTCGTTGTCCTTCGGCAGGACGATCGCCTTGATCCCGGCGCGGTACGCGCCGAGCAGCTTCTCCTTCACGCCGCCGATCGGCAAGACCCGGCCGGTCAGCGTGACCTCGCCCGTCATCGCCACGTCGGAACGGACTGGTCTGTCCGAAAGGGCGGAGACCAGCGCGACCGTCATCGCGACGCCGGCCGACGGGCCGTCCTTCGGGATCGCCCCGGCGGGCACGTGGATGTGAATCTCCGAGCCCCACGCCTTCCGCGGATCGAGCCCGAACCGGACCGCGTTGGCGCGCGCGTACGTCAGCGCCGCGCGCGCGGACTCCTTCATCACGTCGCCGAGCTGGCCCGTGAGGACCAGCG
>CAZUVK010000188.1:4033-7744 GCA_964623785.1 uncultured Gemmatimonas sp.
CGGTGGGAGCGGGCTCGCTGGTCCTCACGGGCCAGCTCCCACCGGCACGTCCTCGCCTTCTCGCGCCGGGGTACTCTGGGACTGGCTCCGCTGGGCGCTGACCTCGATGAACATGATGTCGCCGCCCATCGGCGTGTAGTACATGCCCGTCGCGACGCCGATCAGGTGCTCGAGGGCGGCCTTCTCCGGATGCACGCGCGACCGGCCGAGGAACTCCCGGACCTGGTTCGGCGTGACCCGTACCCGCTTGGCGCGACCCGCGGCGACCTTGCGCGCCGCCTTCCGCGCGAGCTTGCCGATCTCGCGCTCGAGCTGCCGGACGCCCGCCTCGCGCGTGTAGGCCGAGATCACCAGACGCAGTGCCTCCGGCGTGACCTTGAACTCGTTCGCGTCGAATCCCGCCTCCTCGCGCTGTCGCGGGATCAGGTACCGCTCCGCGATCTCCTTCTTCTCCTGCTCCGTGTAGCCGCGGAACTCCACCGGCTCCATCCGGTCGTACAGCGGCGCGGGGATGCCGGCCGTGTAGTTCGCGGTCGCGATGAACAGCACCTCGGAGAGGTCGAACGGAACGCCGAGGTAGTGGTCCGTGAACTCGTGGTTCTGGGCCGGGTCCAGCACCTCCAGCAGCGCGCTCGAAGGGTCGCCCTGAAGCGAGATCCCGAGCTTGTCCACCTCATCCAGCAGGATCACCGGATTCCGCGAGCGCGCCTGCTTCAGCGCCTGCGCGATCCGGCCGGGCATGGCGCCGACATAGGTACGACGATGGCCGCGGATGTCCGCCTCGTCCCGCACACCGCCCAGCGCGATGCGTACATACTTTCGGCCGAGAGACCGCGCGATACTCTTCGCGATCGACGTCTTCCCGACGCCCGGTGGTCCGGCGAAGAGCAGGATCGGGCCCTTCGCGGTCGCGCGGGACTTCGCCTCACGCGTCACGTCCTCGCCGACCTCGGAGTCGTCGCTCGCCTCACTGGCCGCGTCGGCTTCCTCGCCCGCGTGGCGCGCCGCAAGCTGCCGAACGGCCAGGAACTCGAGGACACGGTCCTTCACGTCCCGGAGGCCATAGTGATCCTCGTCGAGAATCTTCTCGGCATCGGCCAGGTTCAACTTGTCTTCCGTCCGAGTATTCCACGGCAGATCCGCCATCGTCTCCAGGAACGTCCGGATCACCTGGTACTCGGCGCTCTGCGGGCTCGTTCGCTCCAGCCGGCTCAGCTCGCGTTCCACCTCCTCGCGGGCGGCCTCCGGCAGATCGAGCGCCTCCAGCTTCTCGCGCAGCTCGTCCGCCTCCTGACCCTCGGCGTCCTCACCCAGCTCGCGCTGGATGGCCTTCAACTGCTCGCGCAGCAACATCTCGCGCTGGCGCTCGCCAAGCTCCTCCTGCACCTGCTGCTGGATGTCCTCCTGCGCGTCCATCAGCGCCAGCTGGCGCTCCACCAGGACGAGGAGCGTGCGCAGCCGGTCCTCCACCGCGAGCGTCTCCAGCACCTTCTGCTTCGTCGCCGGGTCCGTCTCGATGTAGAACGCGACCAGGTCCGCGAACGGGCCCGGATCGGTCACGCCGTCAAGGAACTGCTGCAACATCTCGTTCGGGATGCCCCGTCGCCGGCCCAATTCCGTGGACCGATCGCGAAGCTCCCGGTAGAGCGCCGTGAACGCCGGATCCTCCGCGTTCGGGGGCGGGATGTCCGGCATCTGCCGGATCACCGCCTCCAGGGCGCCGTTTTCATTCTCCACATAGCTCAGCGCGATCGACCGATGCTCGCCCTGGATGAGCAGCTGCATCCCCCCGACGCCACGCTGAACCTGTGCGATTCGCACTACAGTGCCTACCATGTACAGATTGTCCGTCTCGACCTCGTCGAGATTGACCTTCTGCGCGACGGCGAAGAGCCGACGATCACCCTGCAGGGCGGCTTCCACCGCCTGCAACGTGCCCGGCCGACCCGCCGATATAGGCACGGCCACCCCGGGGAAAACCACCGTTTCCCGGAGCGGCAGAACCGGTAATGTCGTTCTCTCACTCATGGTATCGTCTTCCGTGAAATTGCTATTTGCAACTCAGCATCCACCACCGGTGTCGACCATGAACCGGACTGCCCCGAATGAACGGGGCACAGGTCGATACGCGAATTCGTGGCGCCGTGTCCAACGCACATCCTCTGCCACATTCCAGTTACCCTTCAGTGCCCCGCGAGTGCCATGCTAAACCCCGTTTGGAACGGCAGTTACGCATACTCGTACCCGAAGCTGCCGTTTCGACGCCGGCCCGGTCTCGAATCCTGCCGCGACGACATCATCGCGCCGATCCGGCAGACCGACGGGAGTTCGACCCGCGATCGCCTGGCTCTGCCATGATTGACGTATGGTCGGGGCGCGCAAGCACAGGATGCCTTCATCCGGGGCCGGTCAGCAACCGGCCGTCACGCGGCTTTTCCGGAGTCTCGTCCGTCGCTGCCCGCCCACGCCCCGTCGATGTCGGTTGAGCCAGTCGCGCCCCGAGCCGCCTCCACGGTCGTCCTCGCTCGCGACGCGTCCAGTGGTGTCGAGGTGTTGCTGCTCCGCCGTCCGCCGACCGGTTTCGCCGCCAACGCCTGGGTGTTTCCCGGCGGAACCGTCGATGGTGAAGATTATCGGCTCGAACCCGCCACCTCCGAACAACCCGAAGCGTGGGCGAATCGTCTCGGCCTGGCTGACCCGTCTCTCGCCTGGAGCTTTATCGTCGCCGCGATTCGCGAGACCTGGGAGGAAACCGGTGTTCTCCTCGGAGCGGGCCGCGTGGAGAGCGATGCCCTGGGCGCGGTGCGCGGCCGGGTTCTCGCCGGGGAGGATTCGTTCGCGACCTGCGCGATCCGCGCCGGATTTCGCCCGGACGGCGGCCCGCTCCACTATCTCGCGCGCTGGATCACGCCGCCGTCGTTGCCGCGCCGCTACGATACCCGCTTCTTCCTCGCCGCCGTCGATCCGGGGACAGCGGTCACCCTGCACGGTCAGGAACTGCGCGAAGCGATGTGGATCCGACCCGAAGCCGCGCTCGCGTCGCGCAGCGACGGGAAACTGCACCTGATGACGCCCACCGCCCACACGCTCGAGCGTCTCGCGGGTTCCGAGTCGGTTGCCCAACTGCTCGATCGCTCGGACTCGTTGCCGCCCACAATCTATCCACCGACAATGCGTGTCGACCCCGAAGGCATTATCATCGGATCGGACCCGCTGAAAACCTGACTCTACCCGAGCCGGTTCGGCTTCCCGGCTCTCAGCCATAACCTGTGCCATGACCCCGAAACCCCGCACGCTGGGCGAACTCCGCGACTCCGGGTACCGCCGCCGGTCCGTGAAGACCGAGCTTCGCGACAACGTGATCGCCCGGCTCCGCGCCGGAGACCCGCTATTCCCGGGTATCGTCGGCTATGAGGACACCGTGGTCCCGTCGCTGGTGAACGCGATTCTTGGTATGCACAACTTCATCCTGCTCGGGCTGCGCGGGCAGGCGAAGAGCAGGATCCTGCGGCAGCTCGCCGCTCTGCTCGATCCGGAGATTCCGGTGCTGGAAGGGTCGGAGACCAACGACGACCCGTTCGCGCCGGTCTCGCGGTTCGGCCGACTCCTCGTTGCGGAGAAGGGTGATGATGCGCCGATCGCCTGGATCGGGCGAGAGGCGCGGTACGTGGAGAAGCTGGCGACGCCGGACGTGACCGTCGCCGACCTCGT
>CAZUVK010000189.1:0-7709 GCA_964623785.1 uncultured Gemmatimonas sp.
TGAAATTCGCCGGGACCACCACCGCACCCGTTTCCTCGGAAGCGCGCCGGCAGACATCGTCGGCGACCGCGTCGTCCAGGCCAATGATCGCCGCCATCGTCCCCGGCCGGCGCTCTCCGGCGTCCTGCATGAGTTGCCCGCGCCGGCGCACGAGCGGCAACGCGTCAGCGAACTCAATCGCACCGGCAACCGTCAGCGCGCTGAACTCCCCGAGCGAGTGCCCCGCCCCCATCCCGAACGCGACCGGGCGGGAGTCCGCGAGCACGCGCCAGACGGCGACCGTATGCGTCAGGATCGCGGGCTGTGCGTTCCGGGTGAGCGTCAGCTCCGCCTCCGGGCCGTTCCAGCAGAGGTCGCTCAACGAAAAGCCCAGGATCGAATCGGCCTCCTCGAACGTCGCCCGCGCCGCGGGATGTTCGCGCGCGAGATCCCGGCCCATCCCGACGAACTGCGACCCCTGTCCCGGACAGAAAAGACCCGTCATACCCGAACCACGTTGGCGGCCCAGGTGAACCCGGCCCCGAAGGCCACCATCAATACGAGCGAGCCAGGGGTCAGGAACCCTGTCTCGCGCGCTTCGTCGAATGCCACCGCGAGCGACGCCGAGCTCATGTTGCCATACCGATCCACGTTCACGAACACCTTCTCCATCGGAATTCCGGCGTAGCGAGCCGTGGCCTCGATGATCCGGACGTTCGCCTGATGCGGGATCAGATAGTCGATGTCCTGCCCGGTCACACCCGCCCGGCGGAGCGCGCCCTCGGCGGCCTGGCACATCGAGCGAACCGCGGACTTGAAGACCTCCGGCCCCGCCATCCTGACGAGGTGGGACCGCTCGGCCAGTACCGTCGGGTCCATCGGGATCCGGGCACCTCCGGCGGGGCGGTAGAGCAGCTCGGCGAGCGTGCCGTCCGACTTCATGTACGACGAGAGGATCCGGCCTTCTTCATCGTCGCTCCGCTGTACCACCGCGGCGCCCGCGCCGTCCCCGAAGAGCACGCAGGTCGTGCGGTCGGTCCAGTCGATGATCGAGCTCATCTTCTCGGTGCACACGACGAGGACCGTCTCCGCCTGTTCGGCGGCGATGTGGGCCTGGGCGAGCGACAATCCGTAGAGAAACCCGGAGCATGCGGTCGCGACATCGTAGGCGCCGGCGTCGGACGCGCCGATCAGCGCCTGGATGTCGCATGCGGTGGAGGGGAGGAGTCGGTCGGGTGTCGCGGTCGAGACGATGAGGATATCGACGGCATCGGGGGCGACACCCGCCGCGCTGAGCGCCTTGCGGGCCGCCGCCGCCCCGAGGTCGGCGGCTCCGGTCGACGCGTCGGCAATCCTCCGCTCGCGGATCCCGGTCCGCGACTGGATCCATTCGTCCGACGTTTCGACGAGCGTTTCCATCTCCGCGTTGGTGACGACACGGTCCGGGAGGTAGCGGCCCGTCCCGGTGATCCGGGCCCTGGGCGCGGCGGTCACCGAGGTCATGTCACCTGGTCCGTTTCCCCGAGATTCCCGAGTCTGCTCCGGATCTGGGTGACGATGTCGTGCTCGACCGATTGGGCGGCGACCCGAACGGCATTCGCCACTGCCTTCGCCGGCGACCCGCCATGACAGATGATGACCACTCCGTTGACACCTAGCAGCGGCGCGCCGCCATACTCCGTGTAGTCGAGAATCCGGTACAGCCTACGGAGGTCCAGTTGCACGTCCGCCTGGCTGAGTTCCTGGTTCAGCAGCTGGAGGATGAACCCCGCCACCGACTCATAGAACTTCAGGAGAATATTGCCGACAAACCCGTCGCAGACGAGAACATCGCATCGATGGTCGATGATGTCACGGCCCTCGATGTTTCCGACGAAGTTCAGGCTCGATCCCGAGAGGAGGTGGTAGGTCTGGACCGCCTGTTCGTCGCCTTTCTCCGGCTCCTCGCCGATGTTGAGGAGCCCGACGCGTGGCGCCTCAACGCCCATCAGGTCGCGAGCGTAAATCGATCCGAGGTGCGCGAACTGGAGGAGTTGCGAAGGCCTGGTGTCGACATTGGCGCCGGCGTCGATCAGCAGCGTGTGGCCGCGGCTGGTGGGCAGGATCGTTCCGACTGGCGGCCGGTCGACGCCGGGGAGGGCGCCCAGGATCATGAGCGACCCGGCCATCACCGCCCCGGTCGAACCGGCGCTGATGAACGCATCGACCTCGCCCCGTTCGTGGAGGCCGAGACCGATCGCGATCGACGAGTCGCGCTTGCGCCTCACCGCGTGCGCGGGCGCCTCGCTCATCTCGATCCGTTTCGGGGCGTGAACGATTTCGATCCGTTCGAGCGGGGCATCCGGGTGGGACTGGATTTCCCGTTCGATCTGCTCGCGGTCACCTACGAAGACGAGTTGGAAGTCAACGTCCAGTGACCGTAAAGCCTGAATCGCGCCCTCCACCTCGATGGCCGGGGCGCGATCGGAGCCCATCGCATCCAGGGCGATCCGCATGGAGGCGAACCGCTCTTAGATTTCTTCGACTTCGAGCCTCTGCTCCCCGCGGTAGTAACCGCAGGAGGAGCAGATACGATGAGGAACGTGGGGGTCGCCGCAGCGCGGGCACGGCGAGATCGCCGGCACGCTCGCCTTCACGTGAGTCCGACGCTTGCGCTGCCGCTGCTTGGATTGACGTCTCTTGGGTACCGCCATCTCGCCCTCTTCGATTGAGGTCAGTCGAACTTGATATTCTTCAGAGCATCCCAGGCGCCGCCGGCACTTTTCGGCACGCACTCGCACGTCTGGACGTTGAGTTCGGCACCGCACCGGGGACAGAGCCCCCGGCACGACTCCCTGCACACCACATAGTCGGGGATTCGAAGTACCAACTGTTCCCGTATCGCCGGCGTGAGATCCAGTCGATCTCCGCGATCGGGCAACGCGTGCACTTCGCCTCCCAGTTCGTCCTCGTCCTTCGCGGCGAGCGGCTCATAGAGCAGGCCGATCGAATCGCGCACGTCCACCTGAACCGGGTTCAGGCAACGACGACAGGACGTTTTGATTCGCGCGACGATCTCGCCTCGCACCAGCACGCCCTCGCCGACCGACCGCGCCTCGGCATCCACCCGCGGAGGCCCAACGAACTCAAAGGCGGTTCCTTCCCACGCCGGGTCGTCCGCCGCGATCTCACCGCGAATCCGTACGGGTTCCCGCGCTACCGCCGTGAGGCTGAGAATCAGCATAAACGCAAAAAATAGCGGCTCTTGCGAGCACTGTCAACGCCGGGTCCAGCGCGCGAAATGCGGCGGTCGGTCGCTATCCGTCCTCGTCGATCAGCAGCGTCGTCGCGACCGCTGAGATCACGCTGATCACGAGTGAACCGAGAAGCGCCGGGATGAAGCCGTCCACGATGAATCCGACGCCAAGCGCCTGGCAGATTTCGGACGCGAGCAGAAGCATCGCGGCGTTGATGACCAGCATGAACAGGCCCAGCGTGAGGAAGATCAACGCGCATGAGAAGAACGCGAGAATCGGCCGCACGAGCAGGTTGACACCGCCAAGAATGAGCGACACCACCAGCAGCGGCCCGATCCCCTCGGTGATCGTGATTCCCGGCAGGAGCCGGGCCGCGACCCACACGGAAGCGGCGGTGATGATCCAGCGGAGGATCAGGTTCATGGGAACGCGGTCATCGGGTTGAAGCTCAGACCAGTTGGCTCTCCGCGAAGAAGAACGCCACCTCGTTCTTCGCGTTCTCGTCGGAGTCCGACGCGTGGATCGCGTTCCTGCCCTTGGATTCCGCGTAGAGCTTGCGGATCGTGCCCTCGGCGGCCTCGGCGGGGTCGGTGGAGCCGATGACTTCGCGCAGCGTCGCCACGGCGTCCGCCCGCTCGAGGGCGAGCGGGATCACGGGACCGGAGATCATGAAGTCAACGAGCTCGGCGTAGAAGGGCCGTTCGCGGTGCACGGCGTAGAACGCGCCCGCCTGCTCCCGGGAGAGGCGGGTCATCCGCATACCGAGGACCTGGAAGCCGCGGTCCTCGAGGTGGGCGATGATCTTTCCGGCATGCCCGGACGCTACGGCGTCCGGCTTTACGATGGCGAGAGTGCGTGACATCGGTCGACGATTCCGGTTGAAGTTCCTGGTACGTGATTCAGGGGTCGGCTGACGCGTTCAGATAGTCGTCAGACGGTGAAGAGTTTTCGCATCACGTCGGCGCGTGTAAGGAAGCCCGTGAGCTTCCCTTCGTGGACGACGGGGAGTCGCTCGACGTTCTTGTTGATCATGGTCGAAACCACCTCGGTGAGCGCCTGGTCCTCCGAGATACACATGACCGATCGCGACATGATCTCGCGGACCGGGGTCTCGTAGAGGTTCTCGCCGCCTGAGGGGCCGGGTCCATCTCCGCCGCCGGCGCGCCCGATCATGGGGAGAAGGTGCCGAAGGATATCGCCCTCCGATACGACGCCGAGGACTTCGCGTTTCTCGCCAACGACCGGGACCCCCTTGAGCTGGTGGCGGCGCATCAGGTCGAGGAGTTCGCGGACCGGCGTGTCGGGATAGACCCGATACGCCTGGGTCGTCATCACGTCCCGGACAGTGAGGATCGGCTGGACCATGAGGTCGCGGAGTTCGGCGATCGAGAGCACGTCCTCGGGCGTGCGGGCGGAGGTGAGCGTGTCCACCGTGGATTCGGATCGCAAGGCGGCCGCGAGCGCGCCGACGACCTGAAGGTACCGGCTCGCGGCCTCGGGTGGCGCGAGCACGAGGATGACGACGCGCGCCCGTCCGTGCTCCTGCGCCGTCTGCGTGAGCAGTGGTTGCGGGCTTACGCCGATGGCGACGACCAGGTGGTCGACGGCATCGGTGCGCAGGTGTGGCAGGAGCACCCGGTCCCCGACGTGAACGACATCGCGGATGCGTTCGTCGTTCATCAGCCGTTCGAGTCGGTCCGGGCGTGTAACGGCGCCCGTTTCGACGAGTCGCTGCACGAGGGTCAGGACCGCGCCGCGAAGCGTTTCCGCCGCGAGCGGCACGATGACATGCCGTGGCTGAAGGACGTCAGAAAGCCGCATCAATACCTTGTCGACGCCAGGGTTGCCGCTCGACCCACCAGGGGACCGATCAGCCCAGCGCTTCCTGGATGAGACCAACCACGTCGAGCGGTCGTCGCGCGACTGCGATCCCGTTCTCCAGGAAGGTGCTCACCTTTTCCTCGGCGGTGCCGGACGATCCCGAGATGATCGCGCCCGCGTGCCCCATCCGCCTCCCCGGCGGCGCTGTCTGCCCGGCGATGAAGCCAACGACGGGTTTCCGGACGTGCTCGCTGACAAATCGCGCGGCATCCTGCTCGTCGGTTCCTCCAATCTCGCCGATCATGACGATGGCTTCGGTCTCCGCGTCGGCCTGAAATGCCGCCAGGCAGTCGATGAAGCTCGTCCCGTTGATCGGGTCACCGCCGATCCCGACGCATGTCGTGGTCCCGATTCCGGCGCCCATGAGTTTTGCGACGACCTCGTAGGTCAGTGTGCCGGATCGCGAGACGAGGCCCACCGGGCCGGGGCGCGTGATGTTCCCCGGAATGATGCCTACCTTGGCCTTGCCGGGCGAGATGAGGCCGGGACAGTTGGGCCCGAGGAGCCGTGCTCCCTTCTCGAGGACGTAGGGCCGCACGCGCGTCATGTCGAGGACGGGGACGCCCTCGGTGATGCAGACGATGAACGCGACGCCAGCATCGGCGGCCTCGAAGATCGCATCCGCCGCGAATGGCGGGGGGACGTAGATGACGGACGCGTTGGCGCCCGTCTCGCGGACCGCCTGCTCGACGGTGTCGAAGATGGGCACTCGATCATCGAACCTCTGGCCGCCCTTCCCCGGGGTGACGCCGGCGACGACGTTCGTGCCGTACTCGATCATCTGCCGCGTATGGAAGGACCCGTCGCGGCCGGTAATCCCCTGAACGATGAGCCGTGTGCTCTGATCGGCGAAGATGCTCACGAAGCGCCTCCCCCGGCGAGGTGGACCGCCCGTTCGACCGCTTCGTCCATGTCCGTCATCGCGCTGAAGCCGGCCTCTTCGAGGATCTGTACCGCGAGTTCCTCGTTGGTCCCCGTCAATCGAATCACGATAGGCACCTGGATGTCGATCCGGCGAGTGGCCGTGACGATGCCGTTGGCGACGTCGTCGCAGCGGGTGATTCCGCCGAAGATATTGAACAGAATGACCCGGACGTTGGGGTCCGAGGTGATGATCCGGAGCGCGTTGACGACCTTCTCGGGGTTCGAAGATCCGCCGATGTCGAGGAAGTTGGCCGGGTCGCCGCCGTAGAACTTGACGAGGTCCATCGTGGCCATGGCGAGTCCGGCCCCGTTCACGCAGCAGCCGACGTTTCCATCGAGCTTGATAAAGGTGAGGCCCGCCTCTCGGGCAGTCACTTCGGCGGGGTCCTCCGCGCTGTTGTCCCGCATCGCCTCGATCTGCGGAAGGCGGAAGAGCTCGTTGTCGTCGATGTTCATCTTCGCGTCGATCGCCTTGACCTCACCTTCGGGCGTGGTGATCAGCGGATTGATCTCGGCGAGCGATGCACCGGAATCGACGAATGCGGCGTACAGCTGCTGGATGATCTTCGCGGCGGCGCGCTGTTGTTTCGCGTCACGATAGAGGGAGGTGGCGAGCCAGTAGGCCTGGTGCGGCAGCAACCCGTAGCGCGGATCGACTTCGAGTTTGCGGATCGCATCCGGGTTCGTGGCGGCGACCTCCTCGATGTCCACCCCGCCCTCCGACGACACCATGAACACGACTCGCTTGCTCCCCCGGTCGACGATTAGCCCGACGTAAGCCTCGCTCGCGATTTCCTCAGCCGGCGTGATCAGGACCTTCTCGACGGTCAGGTCCTTGATCCGCATCCCGAGGATTCGCGATGCGTGCTCGCGGGCGTCGGCGGCGGATCGCGCGAGCTTGACGCCCCCGGCCTTGCCCCGTCCGCCCGCGTGGACCTGCGCCTTGACGACGACCGCGCCGCCGAACTTTGCGGCGGTCGCCTCCGCCTCATCGGGCGTGGTCGCGATCTCGCCAGGCGGAACCGGGATTCCGTGGCTGCGAAGGATGTCCTTCGCCTGGTATTCGTGGATGTTCATCGAGCTCCTGAATAGGATTGAGCGGCCGCACCGCCCCCGGCGTGGAAAAGGGCGGCGGCGGTCTCGCGCCGTCGCCCGTCGTCTCGCCCGGAGGCGCGCAATGATAAGGCGCTTCCGGGCGTCCGAGCAAGTTGGAGGGTGGATTTCAGGGGTTCGGGGGTGGGGCCGTGAGGGCGGCCCGAAGTGTCTGCAACGCTCGTCCGAAGCCGGTCCAGTCCCCGGCGCGGAGGAGGGATTCCGCCTCGTCCAGGAGCTGGCGGGCGCGCGTCATGGGTTCCCAGCCCGGCGAAGCCGACGAGTCCGGGGATCCGGGACCTTCCGCCGCTTCGGTCGTGGCGGGCGGGCTCCCCTGCCCGCCCACCAGCCGCATCGCGGCCGACTCGAAGGTGGGTTCCATCACCACCCGACCTGCCTGCGCGATGATCACACGCTCCAGCTGGGGAATCGCGGCGTTCTCGGCCTCGAGGAAGAGCGGCTCGACGTAGAGGAGGGTTCCGTTCACGGGCATCACGACCAGGTGCCCGCGGAGTACGTCGCTGCCCCCGCGCCGCCAGAGCGCGAGCTGCTGGGAGATCTCGGGATCCTGATCGATCGCCGCGTCGATCTGCTGCG
>CAZUVK010000190.1:0-7693 GCA_964623785.1 uncultured Gemmatimonas sp.
CCCGACAGCTCTCGCGGTCGCTCTCCCTCGATGCGGATTTCGACGAGCTCGTGTCCTCGGGCACGATGGGCCTGATGAACGCGCTCTCGAGCTTCGATCCGTCCCGCGGGCTGGCGTTCAGCACCTTCGCGGCGCCTCGCATCCGCGGCGCGATCCTCGACGAGCTGCGCCGGCAGGACCATGTTCCGCGCTCCGTCCGCCGCAAGACGCGCGACCTCGCCGCCGCCCGCAAAGTGCTGGTGCGAGACCTCGACCGAGAGCCGGGCGACCGTGAGGTCGCCGAACACCTCGGCATCGACATGAACACCTACTGGCGCTGGCAGTCGGAGACCGAAAGCATCGTCCAGGTCTCACTCGACCGTCCGTCGCTCGACGGCGACCGCCGCACCGGTTCACCCTCGGACATCATCCCCGACAACGGGGAGCGGGGGATCGAGGATCTGCTCAACCTCGAGCAGGAAGTCGATCACCTGCGCGACGCCATCCTCGACCTCAAGGATCAGGAACGGCTCGTCCTTTCGCTTTACTACTACGAGGAGCTGAAGCTCCACGAGATCGCCACCATCCTCGAGCTCACGGAATCGCGAGTCTCGCAGATCCGGTCGAAAGCGATCTCCAAACTCCGGATCTCCATGTCCCCCATTCGCGGTGAGGTGAAGGCCTGATGGAGACGATCGCCCAGCTCATCGACCGGATCGACGCCAGTGCTGTCCTCGCGGAGATCCGCGGCATCATCGCCGACGTGCCGCCGCTCGACGTGCGCGCACTCGCCGACGGCCTTGAATCTACAATCATTCAACTGCTGGACGGTGGCCCAGGCGTGCTGATTCTGACGCTGGCGTCACTCGGAGTCGTCCTCATCGCCTGGATCGCCGCGACCGCGCTCCTCGGCCTCGTGCGCATGGCGCTCCGAAACCGCCGCGCCCAGCCGAGTCGGACCGCGCGCATCGAGGGACTCACCCGCGTCGGCGCCCGTCGCGCCGAGATCGCCCGCGCGCTCGAAATGCCCCGCGACGCGATCGCCATGCTGCTTCCCGCGGACGCCCCCGCCCGGACGAATGTGCCGGCAGCGGCACGTTCCGCCGAGCGCTCCCGGTTCATGTTCGGGCGACGCCGTGCATCGCATGCCGCGTAACATGTTGTGGCACAATGTTATGGAGAGATCCAAAGGTTGCCTGATATTCGGCATGCCCGTTGCCCTTACTCCGCCGCCAACGTGGCGTAGTGCGGCCCCCCGGTCCGAACGGATCGAATCCGCGATTCGCGTTCGCGAACGACGCGCACCGTCAGGAACGAACCCTTTCAACAGCGCTCGATGAGTGACATCAACGGCATGATCCGGGCGGCTCGCGCACTCCACTACTGGGAGACGCGCCAGCAGGCGGTTGCCAACAACCTCGCCAACGTCAACACGGATGGGTTCAAGGGCGAGCGCGTATTCGCGAGAATGCTCCAGGACTCGGCCCCGATCCCCGACGCCGCGACGGACTTTACCCCCGGTACACTCCGCCAGACGGGCAATCCGCTCGACCTCGCGCTCGAAGGGGAGGGGTTCTTCGTCGTGGAGACCGGGGGCGGCGAACGACTCAGCCGCGGCGGTGCGTTCCAGCTCGACCATGAGGGCCGGATCACCGACAGCGCCGGGAACCCGCTTCTCGGCGAAACCGGGACCATCACCGTGGCGGCTGGAGGAGCGATCGAGGTCGACCGCGAGGGCACCGTTCGCGTGGACGGCCAGGCTGTCGACCGCCTTCGGCTCGAGGGAGTTCCCCCCGGTACGCGCCTCCAGCACGACGCCGGCACGCTCTTCCTGCCCGATGCCGCTCGCGAGCCACTCGACCCCGCGACCCGGCCGGTGCGCCAGGGCGCGATCGAGGAGAGCAACGTCAGCTCCATCGGGGCACTCGTCGACATGATCACCATCCAACGCGCCTACTCGTCGGTCCAGCGCGCCGTGACCACCCTCGACAGCATTCGCGCGACGATCAGCACGGACATCGCCAAGCCCATATGAGCCATAACGTTGAGCTACGGCTCGACCGCCTGACCGACCGCCACGGCGCGAATGATTGCGACCGGCAACCGACTTTGACCCGAACGGGAATCCCGAGATGAATCCAGCACTCCGAACCGCCGCGAGCGGGATGATGGCCCAGCAGCTACGGACCGAGGTGATCTCGAACAACCTCGCGAACGTGAACACGACGGGCTTCAAGCGCAGCCGCGCGCACTTCGAGGACCTCCTTTACCAGACGGTGCAGGGCGCGGCGGTGGTGGGCACGCAGGACGCCGACACGATGCCGGCGATCCAGATCGGGCGCGGAGTCCGGCTCTCGGCCGTGCAGCGCCTCCACTCCCAGGGCAACCTGGAGCAGACGAACCGCTCGCTCGACCTCGCGATCGAGGGTGACGGATTCTTCCAGATCCAGATGCCGGACGGCTCGGTCGCCTACACCCGCGACGGGAGTTTCTCGGTCTCGGACGAGGGAGTGATCGTCACGCAGGGCGGCTACACGGTGGTGCCGGGGATCCAGATCCCGACGGACGCCGCGAGCATCACGGTTTCGCGGATCGGTGTGGTCACGGCGGAGATGGCGACGGGCGAGAGCGAGGAACTGGGCCGCATGGAGCTTGGCCGGTTCAGCAACCCATCGGGGTTGCTCGCGGTCGGCGAGAACCTCTTCCGCGAGACGCCCGCGTCCGGCGAGGCGACGCTCGGATTCGGCGGCGAGGACGGGATGGGCAGGCTCCTCCAGGGTCACCTTGAGTCGAGCAACGTCGAGATCGTGCAGGAGATGGTCGACATGATCACCTCGTTGCGGGCATACGAGATCAACTCGAAGGCGATCCAGAACGCCGAGCAGATGTCGGAAATCGCCAACGCGATGGTAAGGTAGGGCCGGGGGATGACCAGTTTTCGCCTCCTCATTCTCGTCGCCGCGATGCTGTCGGCGGTCCAGGCCACGGCCAGGTCCGCCGCCGCTCAGGCGAGCGGAGCGATCTCCGTCGCGGCCCGCGACCTACCGCGCGGAGCGACGCTGACAGCGGAGGACATCCGCATCACGACCACCGACGATGCCGCTGGCATCGGCGAGGGCGTCGCTCCGATCGGCGCATCGGAAGTGGGCCCAGGCTGGGTCACGCGCAGGGTGATCGCCGAAGGCGAGCCGCTCCGCGTCCCGGCCGTCGGCCCGCCCTTGTTCATCCGAGCTGGCGAGGATGTCATCGTGGTGTCGCGACGCGGCGCAATCGAGCTTCGCCTCCGTGGCAGAGCGATGGGCGCCGCCGGCGAGGGTGACCGCGTGACCGTACGAATTGATTCGCGCCGCCGGCTGGAAGGCATCGCCGCGGCCCCAGGACTCGTTCACATCCAGGGAGTTGACCGGTGAAGACCTTCTTCCATGCCACCGCGATCGGGCTGTCGCTGATGCTCGCCTTCGTGGCCGCGCCCGCGATCGCCCAGGCCCCGGGCTCCGACAACGGCGCCGATCCCGGTGCCCAGGCCGCGCCGGAACCGCTCGGCATCCCGGCCCCGCGCGCCGCGCGCACGTCGTGGACCGCGGACCGTCGGGTCTACGGTGTCGGTGACGTCATCACCGTCCTCATCGACGAACAGACGCTCGCCACGGCTACCACGGGGAACTTCGCTTCGGACCGCCGGAGCAGAGACATGCTCGCCTCCGGCAACCAGACGATCAGCAGCTCGTTTCCGGGCGCTTCCGTTGGACTGGGCTCCGTCAACGACGCCGAGTCACGCCAGCGCGGCGAGTCCGTCCGCCGAAACCGGTTCGTCGGGGAGATGACGGTGCGCGTTGTGGCCGTCGAGAACGGGCTCCTCCACGTCAGCGGCAGTCGCACCACCAGCGTCGACAAGGACGCCCAGGAGATGACGCTGAGTGGCTGGGTCCGTCCCCAGGATGTCAGTTACAACAATCTCGTCGAGTCGTGGCGGATCGGCGATGCGGAGATCCTCTACGCCTCGAGCGGCCGCCTCGGCAAGCCGCGAGGCGGGTTCATCACCCGATTCATCGGTTGGCTCTGGCCATGATCGCGAACAACAGTGTTTCCAGGGCGGGCGTGACGTCGAGTGGCGCGGCTGGCCATTCTCGAACGACCCGGCGGTTCTCGGGGATCGATTGGTGGCGCCAACCGGCGGTCCCCCTCGTCGCCACGATCCTGCTGATGACGGCGACAGCGCTGAGCGCGCAGGAACCGAGGATCCGTGACCTGACGCTCCAGGACCAGAACATCCCCGTCCGCCTGGTGGGTTACGGCCTCGTGGTTGGCCTCGATGGCACGGGCGACCGGGTAACCGGCGGCAGCAGTGGCGGGCAGACCGTTCAGTCGGTGGCCAACCTGCTCCGGCGATTCGACGTGGAGGTCCCCGCGTCAATGATCCGGACCCGGAACGTCGCCGCGGTGCTGGTGACGGCGGAAGTCTCGCCCTACCTGCGGCCCGGCGGGCGATTCGAGGCGAACATCTCGTCGATGGGAGATGCGCGATCGCTGCGTGGTGGGGTGCTGTGGATGACCCCGCTCGTGTCGGAAGCCGGCGGTGAGCCGGTGGCCACGGTGCAGGGAACGCTGTTGATCAGCGACGGGGGCACGGCGCGCGGCGGCTACTCGATCGAGACGAGCGCCCGGCTCCCGGGCGGCGGCCTCCTGGAGGCGGACCTGCCACGACCCGCCTTTGCGTCCGTGTCCCGGCTCCTGCTCCGCGAGCCCGACCTCGGCACCGCCACGCGGATCGCGGAGGCGATCAACAACGAAATCGGCCCGGGGAGCGCGTTCGTGGAGGACCCCGGCTCCGTCGCGCTGGCGCTGCAGACACCGCCGGAGGAGCACAGCGCGGCGCTCACGCGGATCAGCGACATCCGGGTCCGCCCGGATCGCGCCGCGCGGATCGTGATCGACGGTCGTGACGGCACCGTTGTGGCCGGCGGCGACATCACCGTATCGGAAGCGACCGTGAGCCACGGGATCCTGACGCTGAGCGTCGGCTCCTTCGGCGACGGCCCGAGCGACCCGCCGTTGGATGGCGCTCCAGTCATCCCCGTCGCGGCTGAGGGTTTCGCTGGCGACGTCCGCGTCCCCGCGGGCACGAGCGTGATGGCGATCGCGGCCGCGCTCAACAGCATCCAGACGCCGCCGACCGAGATCGCGGCCATCCTCGAGGCGCTCCGGGAGATCGGCGCCATCGCGGCGGAGATCACGATCCGATGACGATGATCCCGAGCGGTCTCGCTGGTGCGACCCGCGGTCCCGTGCCGGGGGCGACCCACGCCTCCTCCGCGCGTCCGCCCGACGACCAGGACGACGGTCTGCGCCGCGTGGCGCACCAGCTCGAGGGCGTCTTCGTGGAGCACCTCTTCCGCGCCATGCGGGAGACGGTCCCCGAGGGTGGTCTCGTCGACGGCGGATCCGGCGAAGAGATCTTCACCAACATGCTCGACCAGCAACTCGCCGACAGCCTCGCGGCTGGTTGGGACCGCGGCCTCGGCGCCGCGATCTACCGCCAGCTCCGCGCTGTCACCCAATCCACCGAAGCTGTCGATACTCTTCCGCAACCGGGGAGAGGAGAATGATGCAGTCGAACCACGGAACCACGGTGCGAAACTTCGCCGACGAATCTCCGGCCGCCACGGTCGCCGCGCTTACGGATGTGCTGCGCTCCGAGTGCCGTCTGCTGCAGGAGCTGCTCGCCGTGATGCAGCGCCAGCGCGAGGCCGTCGCCGCCGACGATCTCACGTCCGTCGAGGAGAGCGTCTACGCCACCCATCGCGTCCTGCACACGCTGAACGAAGCGCGGCGCCGCCGTCGCTCGATCAATCGCATGCTGGGCGAGTCCGATGATCTGTCGATCCGCGGGCTCGACGATGTGCTGGGCATGCGAATGCCCGAGGACCTGAGGCGGACGCGCGACGAGTTGGAGCTTCTCGCGCGCGCGCTGACCAGTGAGGTCGATATCAACCGCCGAGTCCTGCGCCACGCGCTGGCGACCGGCGACGATTACGTACGGACCCTCTTCGGGTCACTCGAGCACCGCGCGAGCTACTCCGCCGATCCCCGGTCGGACATGGACCGCTCCGGCGGGATGCTCGTGAACCGGATCGCGTAGCGAATACGCACAGCCACCACGGACGCGAATGTCATCGATCGGTGGGACCCTGAGCATCGCGCGGACGGCGCTGTACGCCAACCAGACCGCCGTCCAGATCGCCTCGCACAACATCGCGAACGCGCAGACGGAGGGCTACTCGCGTCAGCGGCCCGTCCTTTCGTCGAACTTCCCGCAGCGGATGCCGAACGGATGGATCGGCACCGGCGTGCTCGTCAACGACGTCGACCGGGTCCGTGACTCGTACCTGGACCTGAGCGTGCGCCGGGAGTCGTCGAACGCCGCGGGCTTCGGCATTCGGCGTGATATCCTGCTGCAGGTGGAAGGGGTGCTCGGGGAGCCTTCCGAGAATGGGCTCGCAGCCACGTTCGACGCGTTCTGGTCGTCGTGGAGTGACCTGGCGAACTCGCCGGACAGCCACACCGCGCGCAGTCTCGTGCGTCAGCGTGGGGAACACGTCGCGGTGACGCTGAACGCGTTCGACCGGCGGCTCGCCGACCTGGAAGAGAACGCGGTGCTGGACCTGGAGGCGCGGGTTTCCGCGCTCAACTCCGCCTTCCAGCGCGTCGCCGACCTCAACGGGCGCATTCTCGCCGCCGAGTCCACCGGGCATTCCGCCAACGATCTCCGCGACGCCCGCGACCTCGCGATCGACGAAGCCTCGAAGCTGGCGGACGTGCGCGTCCTGCCGCGGTCGAACGGTTCGATCGCCCTGGCCATCGGGTCCGCGAACCTCGTGGATGGCAACGACGCGCGCCCGCTCGAGCTGGTGGTGACGCGCGCGCCCGGCGGCCGGATCGAGTCGGCCGCGCTGACCACGCGGGGCTTCACCCTGGACAACCCCGGTTCTTCGATCTCCGGCGCCATCGACGGCCTCGGCGACATCCGCGAGACCCGGAATCAGCTCGACAGCCTCGCCCGCCAGGTCGTCAGCCAGGTGAACGGCCTCCACAATACCGCGCCGCTCGAGCGCGACTTCTTCCATCAGGACCCGGGTGGCGTGACCGCCGGGAACATCCGGCTTTCGGACGCGATCCGCGCCGACGCCGCGAACGTGCTCGCCGGCGTATCCGGCACCGACAACTCGATCGCGCTCTCCCTCGCCTCGCTTCGGGAAGGCAGGTTCGCGGTTACCGACGGCAACGGTGATCCGGTCCTCGACGCGCACGGGAACCCCGTTCTCAACTCCGTCGCGGGCCTGTATGGGAAGATTGTCGCCGAAGTCGCCGTCAAGACCAACGACGTCGAGCGCGCCGCCTCCGCCGCCAATATCCTTGCCTCCCAGGCGCAAATGCGCCGCGAGAGCGTCAGCGGCGTCTCGGTGGATGAAGAGCTGATCCAGCTGATGAGGTACCAGCAGGCTTACGCCGCCGCGGCAAAGCTCGTCACGGCCGCCGACGAGATGATGCAGACGCTGCTGTCGATCAAGTGACCGCGGGGCCCGCCAGTGTTGTGGTCTGGCCCGCCACCCCCCGGTCGTGCTGGGCACAGCGAACGACCCGCATTTCCCCCGACGCCACGCCCCACCTTGTCGTCCTGAGCGGAGCGAAGGACCCGCACTTTCCCCCTTAGCGC
>CAZUVK010000191.1:0-7651 GCA_964623785.1 uncultured Gemmatimonas sp.
CGGACGATGGCGGTCTGTTCACGGACGAGCGCGTCACGGTGCGCGTCCGGAAGTAGGGCTCACGCGAAGACGCGAAGCGGGTGGTGGGAACATCGCGATTCCCACCACCCCTCCGCGTCTTCGCCGATTCGCGTGAGCTTCCGGATCGCGGCCCGGCTTCCGCGCTCCTCACGGCCCCTTCGGATCTCTCCGGTCGGCCGACGCTGTGTCTCAAGACGGTTCCCGCGATGCAACGAATCTCCTTGACTCGCCTCTCCGGGGCCTTTACCGTTGCCAGTGGAGGGAGTTCGCATGGGTGAGACCGTGGGACTCCTCTCCCTCCTCACAGTCTTGGTTTGGGTCGGCCGGGAATCGCAACTTCCACCTCGGCACGTCCCCGCAGGCATATTGTCAGGGAATGTGCTTCCTCCCTGGCACCGAATCGGGCTTGGCGTCGCCTTCTTCCGTTCTCGTTGGCTGGTCCAGATCCGACCCCCAGCCCTGGCCGCTGGATCCTGAGTCCAAAGGACTCTGTTCGGGAATTTCCACTCCTCTCTCCGGCCTTGCTTGCATGACCCTGAATTCTATCTCGCCCGGAAGTGTCCGGCGCCATCAAGGGACCTCCGCGTCCGAGTTCGACGAAGAGTCCGTGATGGAGCGGGTAGTGGGGGGCGACGTTTCCGCCTTCGAGATGCTCGTCGAAAGGTTTTGGCGGCAATTGAAGATGTACGCACTTCAGTTGACGAAGGATCAGGATCTCGCCGACGACATTGCCCAGGAGGCGCTGGCTCGCCTCTGGCGATCGCGCGATACGTGGGTATCATCGCGCTCGGTCCGGCTTTGGCTGCTGCGAACCGCGAGACATTCCTACGTGACTCATTATCGGAAAGGGGTCGTCCGGGAGAGGTGGGCTCTCAGCCCTGAGTCCGGCGACGTGCTTCCCGTTCCCACTCCCTTGCTGCAAACCGAACGGGCCGAGCTCAGGGCCGCTATTCGTGATGCAGTGGCCAGACTGTCCCCTCGTCGTCGTGAGGCATTTACGCTCGTGCACGTACAGGGGCTATCCTATCGGGAGGCGGCCGAAGTCATGGAAGTGCGTGAGCAAACAGTCGCAAACTACCTGCAGGCCGCCCTTTCCGATCTCCGCGACATTCTGCGCAAACACGGCCCCTCCGACGTTTGAGGCGGTTCCACCCTCTCGGCGTCGAGTCACTGAGTAGTTTCCGGTGACTGGCGCGTTACTTAACTGACGCCCCACGAATGTCGCCAAGCGGGTTCAGGCGATGACGACAGTTCTGGTTCCCAGGCACCTCGAACTGGCATGGAGATGCTCCCGGTGAAGATGAACGAAATCATCGCTCGGGTTACGAGAGGCATAGCCTCCGAGGCGGAGGGACAAGCCTTACGAAGCTGGCGAGCCAGTTCGCCTGCCAATGAGGAGCACTACCGCGAACTTGTTCGGATTCTCCTTGAGGCTGAGGAGGTTATGTGGGACGATGTGGCGAATGAAGAACTCCCTTCAGTGGACGAAATCCTGTCTTACGATGGCGCACCGTCGATGCCGCGCGCCTCGCAGGGAAACGCTGCGCTTCGTCGTCGCGTTCTGTCGATTCGTCGGAGCCTTGCCGTTCTCGCCGCCGCTGGTATCACCACGCTCCTTCTGATCGGGCCATGGGGAAGGCCGCCCATTCCCTCGACGAACGCGTTGGTCTCGCTCGCTCCACGAGAAGTCGTGACCGGGGTCTCCGAAACCGCCATTGTCCGGCTCGGTGATGGGAGCGTGGTCCGGCTTGCTCCAGAAAGTCGCCTGCTGATTCCGGATGCTGCATCCACCGGGGAAACCCGGCAGGTTTGGCTTTCGGGAAGAGCCTTCTTCGCGGTGACAAACTCCGGTGACGGCCGCCAATTCGTAGTCCGCAGCAATGCAGGAGACGCAACGGTCCTGGGTACGCGCTTCGACATTCAGGTCGGCGCCGATGATCTCCAGGTGGTCGTCGTCGAAGGCGCTGTACGGCTGAGCCCCCAAAGCGCGACTCAGGAGATAGAGGTGGGAACGAATCAGCGAGGTCTCGTCTCGCACCTACATGCTCCGGTACGAGACGACCTCGACGACAACACCATCGAACAGGAACTCGATTGGCTCGGTGACTACTTGGTCTTCGAGGCAACACCGCTTCGCGATGTCGCCCGTGAGTTGGAGCGAAAGTATGGCGTCCCGGTCCAGATCCTTACGGCCTCCCTCGAGACGGAAACCGTTCGAGGCGTATTCCTGAACGATAGTCTGGAGGAAGTGGTGGACGTCATTTGTCGCGCGCTTTCGGCGGACTGCGTTACCGGGGGGTCGGGAGCAATGTTTGGACTCTGATGGATAGATCGACGGACTTTTCGCCCGGCCGGCCGACCTCAACGATGGAGATTGGAGGAGAGGCGAATGCAGAGTTCGATGTGGGTGCGGAAGTCTCTTTGGAAGTGCTCTTTGCTGGGCGTTTCACTTGCTTTGTTAGTCACGACGGAAGTTCGGGGCGCTCAGAACGACGAGCGTGCCGCCGATCTGCAGGCGCCCGTCGTCCGGCCGTTGCATCACACCGTGACCGTCTCGATTGACGACCTATTGCTCGACGAGGCGTTGCAGGTATTGGAGGCGCAGGCCGGTGTCGGCCTGATCTACAGCCCCACCCGATTGCCAGGGCACAGAGTTACGTGTGAGTGCGCAGACCTCAGGGTATGGCAGGTCCTTGAGCGCCTTCTGAGGCACAGCGGCATGCGCTTCTCGGAGCTTGGCAAGTTCATCGTGATCGAGCCCGGCGAACGCGGGCAACTATCTCTAACCCCAACCCTCGCGCAGGACCGCACTCCCCTCACCCCATCCCAATTGAACGGAGGAAGCAGCATGCGTCAGATGTTCCGTTCGTCGTCAGGCCGAGCGCTGGCAGGAGCACTGGGCGGAATCGTACTCTCCGCCGCCCCCCTCGCCGCGCAGACCGGCACCATCACGGGTCAGGTCTCTGACTCGCAGACGGGCCAACCCGTCGCCGCCGCACAGGTCTTCATCAACACGTTGAGCCTGGGCGTCCTCACGCAGCAGAATGGGAGGTACGTGCTGGCGAATGTTCCACCAGGTCCCCACGACGTCAGTGTGCGACGCATCGGCTTCCGTGACGTCTCGCAGCGCGTCGTGGTTGGAGCCGGCGAGTCCGTGAACATTGACTTTCTGATCACTCAGGCCGCTCTCCAACTCGATCAGATCGTTGTTACCGGCACGCCTGGCGGAACCCAACGAAGGGCTGTGGGCAATGTGGTGGCGTCGATTAGCGCCGAGGACCTGACGGAGCGCGCTCCGATCAACAATATGCAGGATCTGCTCACCGGCCGGACGCCCGGGGTGAATTTCGGACGTGCATCAGGCAATATCGGTGGAGGTTCCGAGGTGAGGATTCGGGGTTTCTCCAGCCTTACTCTCGGACAGCAGCCGCTCATCTACGTTGACGGCGTGAGGGTCGACAACTCGAGCAGCCTGGGTCCGGCGCTCCGGGGTGCGGCTGATCGTCAAGGATCGGCCCTTGACGATATCAACCCCGATGACATCGAGAGCATTGAGGTGATCAAGGGGCCAGCGGCAGCGACTCTGTACGGTACGGAGGCGTCCGCGGGCGTTATTCAGATTATCACCAAGAGGGGAGCTAGCGGGGCACCCGAGTTCAACCTGAGCGTAACTCAGGGCACGAACTTCATGATCGATCCGGCTGGCAAGTTCGGGATGCAGTACGGCACGGACCCAGCCACGGGAGCGTTGATCGAAGGGTTCGATGGCTATCGGAACGTCTACGAGTACGAAAAGGAGGTTCACGGGAGGGACCACTTTCAGTACGGTCACAATCAGGCGTACAACTTGTCGGCGAGGGGTGGCACGGACCTCATTCGCTACTTTGTCTCCGGCACGTACCACGATAACGAAGGAATCGTCAGCTACAACTACGACCAGCGGTTGGCGTTACGTGCGAATCTGTCAGCTCTCCTGTCTGACAATCTGAACATCGATGTGTCTACTTCCTATACGAATGGACTCACGAGTTACGCTCAACAGTTGAGTGAGCCGGGTGGCATCTGGGAGATCATGCTTTGGGGTCAACCGGCGCTAAAGGACTCGAACCGTCGCGGTTTCATGCGCTACACTCCCGAGGAAATCGCGACGGTCTCCGCCACGCGCGACTACTCTCGTTTCACAGGGAGCGCAACCTTTACTCATGATCTCGGTGGGTGGTTGAGGCAGCGCCTGATCATGGGTATGGATCACTCGGCGGATGAGAACCAGGTTCTGGTCCCTCGTCATGCTCAGGGCACCGCGAGCGCATTCGGTGGAATCGGACTCGGCGAAGTGTCGCTCGATCGACCAACGAACCGTGAAACCACATTAGACTACGCGGTGAGCGCCAATTACCGCCTGAACGATGCCTTGGGCTTCACCACATCGGTTGGCGCGCAGTACTACCGTTCGATGCGGAACGTCCTTCTCACGCGGGCGAGCGTTTTCGCTGCGCCATCGCTTCGATCGATTGCGGGGGCGACAGGATCGCCCTTCGTGACGCAGACACTTGTTGAGAACAAGACGCTGGGGATTTACATCCAGCAGGAGTTGAGCCTCAACAACCGGGTCTTCCTCACCGCCGCTGTCCGCGGTGACGATAACTCGGCTTTCGGTTCAGCGTATGACGCGGCGATCTATCCGAAGGTTTCCGCAACATGGGTGGTCTCCGAGGAGCCCTTCTGGATGCTACCGCAGGTCAGCACGTTGCGTCTGCGCTCTGCGCTCGGCCAATCGGGCCGCCAACCCGATACCTTCGACGCGGTGACTCTCTATCAGCCGACAACCGGCCGTGGTGGACAGCCAGCGATGCTGCCGCAGACCTTCGGCAATCCAAACGTTGGGCCGGAAGTTAGTACGGAAGTAGAGGTCGGATTCGACTATGGGCTGTTCGAGGACCGATTTTCCGGTGAGTTCACGTACTACCACCAGCGGACCACGGATGCTCTCTCGAATCTTCCTCTCGCGCCGACGCTCGGCTTCTCAGGGGCGGAGGTGGTGAACATCGGGCAGCTCAACAACTGGGGCTGGGAAGCTACGATGAACGCCAGAGTGGTGACGCGACCCCGATGGTCGTTTGATCTGGGGTTGGCCGGCACACACAACATGAACAAGATCATTGACTTGGGTCCCCGGCCGGAGACCGCGAACATCCGGGTGGGTGTTCCGTTCCCGATCGAGACCTCCGCGATCATCCTCTCGGCTGATCCCAATCCGTCGGGATCAGGACGGCCCGTCAACGTAATGTGTGACTCTGGTACTGGCCCTGGAGGCCTCTACCCCGGCGGTCCGGCCGTTCCATGCAATGATCCTTCCGTGTTGTCGAAGCGCTTGATCATAGGAACCCGGTTCCCGACTCATACCTGGAACGTCGACGGCACGTTCTCGTTGGGCCAGAGCGTGCAGCTGTTTGCGCTTATGCAGGGCGAGCACGGACGGACGGGACAGACGACCAACCTATGGTGCCGCTTCGCCGGATGCTTCAACAATGCGCGAGTCGCCAATACCCTCGATGATCCGATCTATATCGAAAGCGAGGTCTTCCGGTTGGAGCACCCGAACGATAGGACTCTCGTCGGCCTCTACGACGCATCTTTCTGGAAACTTCGACAGGTTGGCGCACGTTACAGTCTGCCTGGCGCCGTAGTTCGGTATCTGGGCACAGAACGGGCCTCACTCTCAATGTCCGGAAACAATCTGTGGACCATTTGGGTCGCTCAGAAGCACCTCTATGATGGCGTGCCAATCCCGGACCCGGAGCTTCAGAACGTAACCGGCACGGGCGCGGATCTGGGGCAGATGCCCGGGCTCGCCAGTTTCACGGTCCGCCTTGACATCACCTTTTGAGTGCGACCCATGAAGAGCCAATCCATGACTAAGACCACGGGCCATCGGCATAGTGTAACGACTTGCGGGACCATCCGTTTCCAGAGGCACCAGAGAGGCATTGGCCTGGGAATTGTGGTGACGTTCGTGGCTTTCCTGGGCGCGTGTGATGGCATCCTGGAAGTCGACCTTCCCGGATCCGTCACGGAATCTGGCGTATACGACCCGGCCCAGGCCGCGGTGCTTGTGAATTCCGCTGCTTCGGCGGTCGAATGCGCCTATTCCGAGTTCGTCGCCACGCAGGCGGCTGGTGCAGAGGATGTCTTCACGCGCGATACCGGATGGTGGGGGGGGGTAAACGAATACTCCTCGGCCACGGGGACCGGGGCAGTCTGCAACTCGGCCAATACAGCATTCGCTTGGTGGAATCCGCTCCACGCGGGGCGGTTCCTGGCCGAGGAAGCCTATCGGCATCTCTCTGATGTCTGGGATCCAGCGCAGGTGTCCGGCAACCGGGACCGGCTCCTTGCCGAATCGGCAATTTACGCGGGGGTTGCATACAATCTCTTCGGAGAGCACTTCTGCGAGATGGCATTTGACGCGGGACCACTCCTCACCGCTGATCAGACTCTTGCGGCTGCGGAGGAGTGGTTGAATCGGGCAATCGCTCACATCGGGGCGGGGGGTGATTTCGCGATCCCGGGCGGCGTTACGACAAGCGCATTGCAGACGGCGTATCTCCTTCGGGCGCGCGTCCGTTTTAGCAGGGGGAATAACGATGGGGCCGTCGCGGATGCCGAACAGGTCACGCAGGGTCACATGGCCTGGATCACCCGGGAAGCGGGCGGCACCAGGCAGCGATGGAACAAGGTGTACAACGGCCACAACGAGGAGCAGATCAACACTGTGATCGGTGCCGTGGACTGGTGGCCTGGCGGTGTCAATCCGGCTACCGGTACTCCATGGCCTGACGTCATTCCATTCACGGGCTATCGGTCGCTGGGAATTCTCCCCGATGGTCGCGCAGTCACCTTGGCGGGCCATGCCATTACTACCGGTAGTGGTGGAGCCATTGCTGACACTCGGGTAGATGTGCGCGATGAGGGTCGTGTGTTCAACGAGCACCCTGTTTGGCGGCAGCAGAAGTATCCGAACCTTGCCGCCGATATTCCGCTCGCGAATTGGGAGGAGGCCTGGTTGATCATCGCCAAGGTACGGGGTGGTCAGGAAGCCGTAAGCCGAGTCAACGACATCAGGAATGCTCACGGTCTTCCCACCGTGACGTACATTGACGCAGGAAATGCCACAGAAGTTCGGAACATGGTTCTTGAAGAGGAGCGCCGTTCGCTCTTCCTCGAGGGACGGTGGTGGAGCACAAAGTTGCAGGAGAGGCTGTGGTTCCCTCGTGGCGTGGGGCAGACACCTCCGCCGACCATTTACGGCTACCTGGGTGGAGTTCGGCTGATAATGCCTGCGGGTGAATGGGAGTTGAACCCCAACTTCGACGAAAGCTCCCGGGGAACGGGGTGCCATCCGCTTGAGAGGCCCTTGATCTGAGGGCGAATCACCCGGGTATGGTGGTCGTCAACGACGGTAGTGACGTGGAGATGAGATCCCCGGAGAGTATCCGGGGGTCTCGGGCTTCTGACAGAGGAGGGGAGAGATGAGGTCGAGAATCCTTCGATTGCTTGGCTCGGGGATCGTCGCTCTTTGTGTGGTGGCGGTGCTCCTGGCGCCGGGTGCGTTGGCCGGGCAGGCGCTGAG
>CAZUVK010000192.1:0-3196 GCA_964623785.1 uncultured Gemmatimonas sp.
GCGAACCCGTCACGCTGGCGGGATACGAGCGCGACGAGGCGAGCTGGTCAGCGAGCGCGAGCTACCGGCAGCCGCTGATCGGCACGTCGAACCTCTCGCCGAACATCGCTCTCGAGCAGAAGTTGGTGCGCGACACGCTCACCTCCGGCGACTACCTTGCGGCGCCGATGCGACTGCGGTTCGGGGCGGGGCTCCAGACCGATCTGTATGGATTCTTCCCCGGCGTAGGTCCCTACAGCTCGATCCGGCACCGGCTCTCCCCCCAACTCTCCTACAGCTATGCGCCGGAGGTCATCCAGACGGCGCTGCAGGAATCGGTGTTCGGCGTCACGGGAGGCAGGGCCCAGAACCGGATCAGCCTGTCGCTGAACCAGACTTTCGAGGCGAAGCTCAGAAGTCCGGTGGTTCGCGACCCGATCGAGGCCCGGATCGACAGCCTGGCCGTGGAGGCCGACTCGCTGGGCGCTCCCCGCCCGGAGCCGATCCCGTCTGACCCCGAGAAGGTGACGATCCTGTCCCTCACAACGAGCCCGTTCGAGTACGATTTCATCAAGGCCGCTGAGGAGGGGAACGGGTTCGTCACCGAGCGCGTGAGCAACTCGATCACGTCGGATTACCTTCGCGGGCTCTCGATTCAGATGCAGCACGATCTGTTCGACAAGCGGGATCTCGACCCGCGGCTTCCCGAGAATGTGGGGCAGCTCGGCAAGTTCGCGCCGCGACTCTCATCGCTCAGCACGTCGTTCCAGCTCGGGCCGCAGTCGCTGCTCTTCCGTTGGCTCAGTGAACTCGCTCTCGGGTCGGATCCGGCCGCTGATCCGCGAGACGGCGGCATCGTGCCGGGCCCCACGGAGCCCCTTCCCGCGGACCCCGCTGGTGATGGCGGTTCGTTCACTGGCAACCCGCAAGGGACGGGCGGCGGCCCGTGGCGGGCAGCGGTCTCCTATCAGTATTCCCGACCGCCCCGCCATTTCACAAACGGCATCGTGTTGTCCGACGATGCCGTTCAGACGCTGAACGGGACGATCGACTTCCAGCTCACGCCGAACTGGACGGTCAACTGGGGCACGAGCTATTCGATCACCGAGAAGGAGTTCGGGTCGCATCAGCTGAACTTCCGCCGGAACCTGCACGAGTGGCAGGCGAACTTCAGCTTCTACCAGGCACCCAATGGAAACACGGCATTCCAGTTCTACGTAGAATTGCTGCACAACCGGGATCTACGCCTCGACTACGGGGAGCAGGACCTGGGTATCGATCGACGGCGCTGAGGCCCGTCGCTGACTTGGGAATGACCGAAGCGCTCCGCCCGCTCGGGCGGGGCGTTTCTTTTCGCGCCGTGCTCTGGCGCGCGACAAAGGGATGGTGGGCTGTACCATCGGGTGGACGGACGCTGGCGTCGGCGCAGTCAAGCGTCCGCGTCATAACATATGATAATACAAGAACTTATGATCAGCTTGCGGGTTCGGGCACTTCCGTTGCGAATCGGGTCCACACGGACACGTTTCAACTGGCGGACGGATGATGCCTCCATGACGAAGATCTTCGGGAAGGCGCGGCAATGGTTGCTGTTCATGACGGGCGTCGGCTTGCTGACGGCCTGCGACGATGGGTTCAGTGTCGGGCCCGGCCCCGGCTCCGACCCTCGGGCGCTCTCGGGCCAGTATAGCTGGGTGCTGGAGCGGTTCTCCGACGGGCAGGCCGTCGGGTTCCCGACGACGCAGCTCACATGGGACCTGCCGACGCGATACCGCAACGAGGTCTTCCGCGTGTATTCCCGCCGGTCGACGGGCGGGACCTACCGGCTCATCGCGACGGTCACGTCATGCTCTGACGAGGTGTGCCGCTACACGGACACGAACATCGTCGGCGGGAGCAGCTACGACTACTACATCGCCGCGCTCGACGAGCGGAACGGAGTGGAGGTGGGGACCTCGGACGCAATCCGGGTGGATGTGCCGGTGCGGCCCAATATGACGCCGCCGTCGTCACCATCCGCCACTGCGCTCGACGGTTCGGTGTACGTGCGGTGGGGGCCGACCGGTGTGCAACGTTATCTGGTGCTGGTTCAACAGGATGGTGGCCCGCTCACGACGATCGGGGAGACGGACGGGTCGGGGTTTCTGGATGGCCGCGCGGTCAACGGGTCCGCTTATACCTATTTCGTGGCCGCGGTGGACGATCCGGGTCACGTCAGCAACCTGAGCCAGGCGCAGGTCGCATACCCACGGCCGGACTACTTCACTGAAATCATTTACGTCAACTCGGACAACTCCGCGGCGAGCGGGTTCCGATTCGTCAACTCGGAGACACTGGACCCGATCGTCTCCGGGAACTCGCCGGCCGCGCAGTGGCGGCTGGACGTACTCGGTGGGGCGCTCCGGGTTCAGCCACTCGGACCGACCGCGATCACGGAAGGCATCTTCACGACGATGCTGACGTGTGGGCCCGGCAGCGATGGGGATTGTGTCGATGTGACCACCGCACCGCCCGCGACGCAGTTCGGAACCGGCTCCGTCCTGGTGGAGGCGGGGAACACCCATGTTCTGCGGGTGGTGGCTCCCGACAACGCGACGCACTTCGCCAAGATCCGGGTTCAGGGTCCCGCGATCGATGGGTTGGGTCGCAGGTTGATGATCTTCGATTGGGCGTACCAGCTCAGGCCGGACGAGACGAGTCTCGGAATCGTGAAGGGTGAAGGGGTGAAGTGAAGCGGTAGCAGTGGATGCCGGGGGGCGGATGAACGGGGAAGAGGTTGAGATTGACGGGGAGAGTCTGACCCTGGAGGCGATCGAGCGGGTGGCGCGATCGTCGTCGGCGCGCGTGGTGTTTCCGGAGCAGGCGAGGGAACGCGTCGCGCGATCCCGGGATCTGGTCGAGCGGATGGTGGCTTCCGGCACGGCCGTGTACGGGATCAACACGGGCTTCGGGCGTCTCGCTGACGTTGCGGTGCCGGAGGACCGGATCGCGGAATTACAGCTCAATCTGATCCGCAGTCACGCGTGCGGAGTCGGGTCGCCGATCGGGCGCGAAGCCGTGCGCGCGATCACGCTCCTGCGGGCGAACGTGCTCGCGAAGGGGCACTCGGGTGTCCGCCCCGAGCTGATCGATCTCCTGTGCGCGATGCTGAACGAAGGGATCCACCCGATCATCCCCGAACAGGGCTCGGTCGGCGCCAGGTCGCCCGAGGCGCCGA
>CAZUVK010000192.1:3206-4530 GCA_964623785.1 uncultured Gemmatimonas sp.
CGACCTGGCGCCGCTGTCGCACCTGGCATTGGTACTCGTGGGGGAGGGCGAAGCCGAGTTCCGCGGACAGGTCATGCCTGGCGGTGACGCGCTCCGCGAGGCGGGCCTGCGGCCAGTCGCGCTGCAGGCGAAGGAAGGCCTTGCGCTGAACAACGGGACGCAGGTCATGACCGGGGTCGGCGTGCTCGCTCTCCTGGGTGCGGAGCGGCTCGTGGAGACGGCGGAGGTTGCCGGGGCGATGTCGCTGGAAGGACTGCGCGGCACGCCGGACGCATTCCACCCGGCCCTTCAGCGAGTTCGTCCTCACGCCGGTCAGGCCGCGAGCGCCGAGCGACTCCGGAGGCTCCTCGCCGGCAGTGAGATCCGTGAGTCGCATCGACATAACGATCCCCGCGTGCAGGACGCCTACTCCCTGCGCTGCATGCCGCAGGTCCACGGCGCAGCCCGCAGCGCGCTGGCGTATGTCCGCGGCGTCCTGGAAGTCGAGGTGAACAGCGCGACCGACAACCCGCTCGTCTTTCCGGACGAGGGAGGCGGTATGGTACTGAGCGGCGGAAACTTCCACGGTCAGCCGATCGCGCAGGTGCTCGACCTCCTCGCCATGGTGCTGGCCGACCTCGCCTCCATCTCCGAGCGGAGGATCGAGCGGCTCGTGAACCCCGACCTCTCGGACCTGCCCGCGTTCCTCACCGGTGACCCGGGCGTCAGTTCGGGTATGATGCTGGCACAGACAACCGCCGCGGCTCTGGTATGCGAGACGAAGATCCTGGCACATCCCGCGAGTGTCGATTCGATCCCCACCGGGGCGAGCCGCGAGGATCACGTGTCGATGGGGATGACCGCCGCGACGAAGGCGACTCGGGCACTGCGGAACGTGGAGACGGTGATCGGGATCGAGGTGATGTGCGCCGCGCAGGCGCTCGAGTTCCTGAAGCCGCTTCGGGCGGGTCAGGGTGTCGACGCGGCCTACCGGGCGGTTCGCGAGCGGATCGATCCGCTCGAAGCCGACCGCGTGCTGGCACCCGACATCGCGACGGTCGCGTCGATGGTGAGGGATGGCGCGTTTGCGCGGCTCTGGCTCGGGGGCGCGCCGCGGGCGGAACTTTCCGGGGAGGGGCAGCTAGAATGATGCGATCCCGTCACCACGATTCACTCGGAACATCCAGGTCAATACGACGGTGAACAGGGCGAGCTTCCAGGTATACGACGCGAAACACTCCATCTCGGTCGGCGCGCATGGCGAGATCGAGCGGGCGCGGATCCGCGAGGAGTCGCGCTGGCGCCGGGCGCTGTCATCGCCGTCGCCGGCGATGGGGTCGGCGGC
>CAZUVK010000192.1:4540-6932 GCA_964623785.1 uncultured Gemmatimonas sp.
GTCGCGCTGGCGCCGGGCGCTCGCGATCGGAATCCTCGGAACGGTCCTGGTTCACTTCCTGTTGCTGATCGCCTTCCGCGAGACAGTGATGATCGAGCGATCGACGAGTTCGGCCGCTGGCCCGCCGCGGGGCGATATCCGCCCGGCGGGCGGCGGATCCGGCCTGACGATGATCGAGGTCCGGCCCGAGCGGGCGGTCCCGGAGCCGGTCGTGGAGGAGGTGCCGGTCCCGGTGCCCGTCCCCGAGCCCGTCGAGGTGGTGGTGGTGCCCGAGGAGATCGACGAGCCGGTGATCGAGCCTGATCCCACTCCCGTCGTGATCGGCACTCCCTCCGCCCCGGGCGTGGGCGGGCCGGGTGATGGCGGGCAGGGTGGCAACTCCGACGGGCCTGCCGCCGGCGACGGCGACGGGCTGGGTGGGGGTGGAACCGGTACGGGCGGGCCCCCGGCGGTCATTCCGCCGACGCCGCGCGGCCTCTTCATCCCCCCGCCAGGCCGCCCTTCGAGCGCGCGCGGGCAGGAGATCACCGTGTGGGTCTTCGTTTCGGAGGCCGGTCGCGTGGACCGGAACACGGTCCGGCTCGAGCCGCCGACTTCGGATTCGAGATACAACCAGCGACTCATCCAGAGCGTGGCGGAATGGGTCTTCGACCCGGCGCGTCAGGAAGGCCGCGCGGTGTCCACCTGGTATCCCTTCCAGATCATCCTCTGACGAGCTTCGTGGACCTGAACGGAAAGCGCGTCGCGATCGTGATGATGAGCGCGATCGGTGACGCCGTACACGTGCTGCCGATCGTGAACTCGCTGAAGGCGGCATCGCCTGGAGTCCACATCACCTGGGTGATCCAACCGGGCCCGCTGCAGCTGGTCCGCGGCCACCCCGCCGTCGATGAGTTCATCGTTTTCGACAGGCGCCGGGGCTGGCGAGCCTTCCGCGACATCTTCGCGGCTACACGGGAACAGCGGTTCGACCTGGTGATCGCGCTGCAGGGGTATCTCAAGGCCGGCGTGATCACCGGGATGTTGCGGTCTCCCCGGAAGCTCGGTTTCGACCGGGCGCGGGCGCGTGACGCGAACTGGCTCTTCACCACCGAGCGGATCCCGGCGCGCGGGCAGCGGCACGTGCAGGATCAGTACATCGAGTTCCTGGAACATCTCGGGATTCCACCGGTCACGGAGTGGGGGCTGGGGCCGACCGACGAGGAACGGACCCGCTACCGCGATCTGCTGCCGGAGACCGGCCGGCCGACCGTGGCGCTCGTCGTGGGGACCAGCAAACCGGCGAAGGAATGGCCGGCGGCGCGGTATGTCGAGCTGGTGGATCGCCTGCGCGACGAGATCGGCGCCCGATGCATCGTCGTCGGTGGTCGCTCGCGGCGTGAGCTGGCCGTCGCCGATGAGATCGAACGCGCCGCCGGAGATCCACCGATCCGGCTCCTGGAGTGGGATCTTCGCAGACTCGTCTACCTGCTGGACACCAGCGATGTGCTCGTCTCACCCGACACCGGGCCACTGCACATCGGTGTCGCGCTGGGGACCCCAACCGTCGCGCTCCTCGGTTACACGAATCCGAAACGAGTGGGGCCGTACCGCCGATTCGACGAGCTGCTCATCGACGGTTACGGGGACCCGGGCGAGGACTATCCGGTGTCCGCGGAATACCGGACCGGGCGGATGGAGCGAATCACGGTCGGAGAGGTCGTGGAGAAGGTGAAGTTGGCCCTGAAGCGCTATCCGAGGCGAGCCGGGAGCGGCCAGGCCGAACCGTAACCGTCGCGGAAGGCCTCGAACTCCGGCTGGCCCATCGGCGCGCCCAGCCGCCACGTCGACCTGACAAACCGACGGAGTTCCGCGCGCCTGCGCCACGCGGGAACCGGCGTGGATCGGACCCGGGCCCGGTCGAAGTCGATGATGATGACGCGTGGCGTCGACGAGTCCTCCCCGGGGGCGATCAGCAGGTTCCGCAGGTTGAGGTCGGGGTGCGCGATGCCCGCATCGTGCATCCTCCCGATCTCCGCGCCCGCCAGCCGGACGATCCCCGGTCGGTCATGCGGCGGGGTGAACTCAAGGAGCGTCGCGAGCTCCGCCGCGCCGTCGATCCAGCCGATCGCGAGCATCGCGGTGTACCCGAAGCGCGCGGGGTGCTCAACGGCCGCGATGATCCGGGCCACGTCGAGGCCACGGTTCCCGGCGACCACTGTCGCGCGCAACTCATCGAGCGCACGGTTTCCCGTGAAGTATGTCGCGCGGTTGAAATGTCGGATCACCCCGCCGCGCCGGTACTCGCGCAGAAGGATCCGCTCCCCGTCCGCCAGCTCGATCACCGGGTGCGACGCCCGCCCGCCCGTCGTCCGGCCGATCACGCGGCCCTCTCCGCCGAGGATCGCCGCCC
>CAZUVK010000192.1:6942-7614 GCA_964623785.1 uncultured Gemmatimonas sp.
GGAGCCTGGCGCGCGCGTCCTGATCCGGAGCGGCTACCATGAGCCCGCCCGTCGTCCGGCCGATCACGCGGCCCTCTCCGCCGAGGATCGCCGCCCGAGTCGCGGGCTCATGGTAGCCGCTCCGGATCAGGACGCGCGCGCCAGGCTCCGTGAGGCAAACGAACTCGCCGAGTTCAGGATCGGCGCCGAATCGGGCGGTCCAGGGCATGGGCCAGTCAGGGGTACCGGCGCGCGGTGTAGGTCGGATCAATCTCCAAGATGAAGCGTCCGAGTTCGATCAGCGCGTCGAACAAATCAATGGTCTCCAGCCCCACTTCTCCCGCAAGGCGCGCATACGGATCAACCCAGTGATCATGAACAACAAGGTCAGGTGGCCAGGAATGCATGCCCCTGGAGGAAAAGACCTGCTGACAAATCTCACGGAGCCGGTCCATGTTTGTCACCCAATCCCGAAGAAGGAGCAGGTCGACAACGTCGCGGAACCGATCATTGACCCAATGCTCCGTGTTTGGTCGGGATACGGCATGGATCTTCTGCGCAATATGCTCGAGAACTGAAATGCAGGGTACCGTGGATGGACCTTCGATGCCGAATTGCGCGAGATCAATCGCATCCACCTGTCAAGGCCCCGTATTCAGTACCAGTCGTTATGAGAGTGTGAGGGCGGTCGAG
>CAZUVK010000193.1:0-7598 GCA_964623785.1 uncultured Gemmatimonas sp.
GCAGCCCGATCCCCAGCCCGGTCTTGCCGCTGCCGGTCATCCCGATGATGACGCCGTGGGTTGTAAGGTCCTTCGAGTCGTAGAGTACGATATCGTCCGTGGCGGAGCCGCTGGCCGGATCGACCTCCCGGCCCAGGTAGAACGCTCCCAGCTTCTCGTAGTCCTGTCGATCCATCGGTTCTCCGGAATGACCCTGGTCTGGCGCGCTCCCCCCTGCGTCGTCGGTCACGGGGACGGGCCGAGGGGGAAGCGGATGATCGGTAGGCGAATGAATACGCGGAAGGGCGTGAACGGGGCAAGCCGTTGACGCCCTTCGCGAGAGGATGGAACTGGCGGTCCGCGCACGCGGCGCGCGCTTCACCAAACCGCATGGTCCAGGGACTTCTGATTCACAACACTAGAATCGGTAGTGGAGCGATCCCCCGAGCGAAAGCGCCGAATATCCCCCGTACGATTCGAACGTGTTGGCCATGAACCCGATGTCGATCGTGCTGAAGAGCGGGGGGAACGATCTGTCTTCGGGGCTGAAGATCTCCCGCCAGTCGAGCTCGATCCCGGCGCCTCCGCCGAAGCCGAGCGCGCTCTCGGAGAGTCCTATGTAGGAGTATCGGAGCGCGCCGACGGCGCCGAACCCGAAGAGGTCGTACTTGTCCTCCATCTGGAACCGGTAGAGGGCGCGACCGCCGAAGTTGGTCACCGTGCCAAGCGCCCCCACAATCGCCTGCAGCGTGATCCGCTCGCTCATGTCGTACAGGCCGCTGATCCCGTACGAAGGCCAGCTGCTCTGGAACCCGATTCCGAACGGCGAGTCCGATTCGCCCTCCTGCGCCCCGGCCCTGACCGGCGAGGCCAGCGCGGAGACGAGCAGTATGGTGAGAACCGAAAGTACGACCTTGTTGCCGTGCATGATGACGCTCCTGGAGAAGTGAACGGGGTCGGAAACGGGTGCCTCCTCTTCTACCAATACGCAAACGCGGCCCGAAACCCGTCACATCGGCGCGGGCGACCGGGGCGCCGATACTGGAGGTGGGGCCGGCGATCTGATCACGACGGGTTGTGTCGAGGGGGTTCGCGCGCCGTCACATATCGTATAAATTGTCGGCGGACCCAGGCACTCGCGCGGTTTCACCCCCTCTGTGGCCAAGCGCCGCCCCGCATATGATTCTTCGTATCTCGAAGTATGCCTCCCGCCTCCTCGCCGCCGGCCTGGTCGCTGTGGCCCCCGGTTGCGGGGACGCGAACGAAGCGCCCGACGCCGGGGTCGCTGTCGCGGATCTCACGCCTGAAGAGCGGCTTCAGCGCGCCATCGACACCTGGAACGCGACGTCGAGTTTCCATTTCACCCTCCAGCTCGAGAACCGCACCGTCGCGCTCGACGCGACCGGGATGCTCACCTACGCCGCGGCTGAAGGGGATGTCGTCACGCCGGACCGGATGCAGGCGCAGACGATGGTCCGCACGCCGGTGGGCAACACACAGGTTGCGTTCATCAGCATCGGCGACCAGCAGTGGCTGACCAATCCGCTCAGCCGGCAGTGGGAGGTCGCTCCCGCCGGGGCCGCGGGTGCGGTGGCTAGCGCTTTCGACCCGACCACCGGCATCGGCGCCCGGCTCGCGGGGATGACCGAACTCCAGTACCACCCCGGCGAGTCGCTCAACGGCACTCCGGTCTTTCGGCTGAGCGGCGCGCTTCCCGGCAACGTGCTCGCCGGCTTCGCGGCGGATCTCGCGACCGTCGAACGTCTCGATGTGGACCTGATCGTGACGCCGAATGACAACCGGATTCGCCGGATCGTCGTCCGCCAGCCGCCCGCGTCCGACGGCACGGTCCCGACGTGGACGTTCGATTTCTCCGGCTTCGACCAGGCGGTCACGATCGAGCCGCCTTTGTGACGGCTTCCCGCGCGGGTTGGCTGGCGCTCGTCGCCGTCTGTCTCAACGTCTTCACCGCGGCTCTGGACCTCACGGTCATGGCCGCGGTTCTTCCGCAGCTCATCCTCGACTTCGACATCCCCGTCCCCGCGGGGCTCGCCGACGCCTCCTGGATCGTGAACGGCTATCTCATCGCCTATGTGGTGACGATGCCGATCATGGGGCGCGTGAGCGATCTGTACGGGCGGCGTCTGGTCTTTCTCGTGTGCCTCGCGCTCTTCGCTGTGGGGTCCGTCTGGGCCGCGGTGACGAACGGGCTCTGGCCGATGGTCGCCGCCCGCGTGATGCAGGCGCTCGGCGGCGGCGCGATGGTGCCCGTGGCGCTCGCGGCGGTCAGCGACGCGGTCTCGGACCGGAGACGCCCGCTCGCCATTGCCACGGTGGTCGCGGTCGACACGGCGGGCTGGGTTGCGGGGTCCGCGTACGGCGCCTGGATCACCACCTGGCTCGGCTGGCGGTGGGTGTTCTGGCTGAACATCCCGGTTGCGGTCGTTGGGTTCGCACTCGTGGCGGTCGCGCTGCCGCGCCATCCTCGCACGGAGCACCGACTCGATATCATCGGCGCCGCGCTGCTGACGCTCTTCCTCTTCGCGGTGACGATGGCGCTGTATCTCATCGCCCCCGCGTCGCCGGAAACCGGGCTCCTTCCATCGACCGAAGTGCCGGCGCGATCGCCGTGGTTCTGGCCGCTCGTTGGCGCCTCGGTGGCGTCGTTCGCCGCGTTTATCTCCTGGGAGCGTCGGACCCCCGAACCGATCATCGACCTCCGGCTCCTCTCCGAGCGGATATTCGCGTCCGCCAACGCGGTTAGCCTGCTCACGGGCGTGATCCTGATGTCGGTGATGGTCGAGATTCCCGTGCTGCTCCAGGCCGTCGCCGGCTCCGTCGCGGAGGGCACCCGGATCAGCGGCCATCTGCTGGGGATGTTTGCCGTGGGGATGATGGCCGGATCCCTCGCCGCGGGGCCGATCGTGCGCAGGTTCCCGGTCCGCGCGGTTACGCTGGCGGGCCTCACCGCGCTCGTGGCGGCGCTCTGGCGGATGTCCAACTGGGAGTTCTCGATGCCCCCCGACGCGCTCATCGGGCCGCTCGTGCTGGCCGGGCTCGGGTTGGGATTCGTGACCACACCGCTCGCGACGGCGGTGCTCGAGAAGGTGGCGGAGGCGGATCGCGGGATCGCCGCGTCGATCCTTCTCGTCGCGCGGCTCAGTGGTATGACCGTCGGACTATCGTTGCTCGTGACCTGGGCGCTGCGCCGGTTCGAGTCGCTCGTCGCGGCCGTCCCGCCGCCACCCGGCGGGCTCTTCGACCCTGGCGCCGCCGCCTATATCGCGGAGCAGGGAGCGCGCGTGATGACCACCGTGGTGACCGACCTGTTCACGGCCACGATGGTGATCGGGGCGATCGCGATCCTTCCGGCGCTGCTGCTGAAAGGAGGAGGGAGGGAAGAGGGAAGAGGGAAGGAAGAAGAGTGAAGTGACGCGCTCCCGAACTTCCAGCCATCTCTGGCCGGAGGACCGGGCCTCTCGCCCCTTCACTCTTCTTCACTCTTCTTCGCTCTTCAGAACCCTCCCCCAAACCCGCCGCCGCCACCGCCTCCCCCACCGCCACCGCCACCGCCGGAGAATCGCGTATTGACGATGTTCGCGAAGGCCGACCCCCAGCGATAGCTCAGGCCGATGCTGCCATTGTACTGGTATGCGGAAGCCAGATTGCAGCGGTTGAGAAGGATGTCCTCGGCGCTGCAATCGGAGAGCGGAATGTGGATCTCATTGTTCACCCACGAGGCGTTCCCGTTGATGTTCAGCTGGAGGCCACGCGTGATTCGATAACTGAGGTTTCCATTGAGGCCGGCGGAATACAGATCCAGATCGTTCAGATACTGCGAGTAGTTGATCCCGATACCAGCGTTCCCCCACTGCTCGCGCGCGCTGTACCTTACGCGAAGATCGTGGATCGGACGGGACTCACTCATCTGGTTGAAGACCGTTTCCTCGATGTAGTTCGCGTACTGCACCCCCGCGGAATACAGGACCGTGAACTGCCGGCGATTCGCTTCGAGGTAGGGGAAGTAGTTGTACTCCATGGCCGGGGAGAACCCCACCAGTGCGTTACGATTGTTGCTGATCGAGTTCTCCGCTTCGACGGTAAATCCCGCCGAGAGGTGGTTGCCCATACTGCGCACGACCAGACCTTCGACTCCCCAGTCGTTCCGGTCGTCACGAACGGTCCTGCCGTCCGAGAGCTGGCGGCTATCACGCCGGAGGTTCGAGTCGGCCTCGAATCCCAGCTTCCATGCCTCGGTGACGCGATCGGCGGCGACGCTTGGGCTGAACCGCAGATTCTCCGAGGTCTCCCGGATGTTCATGTTGCCCGAGAGGCGGACCTCGAATGTCCAGAAGTTCCACGGGTCCCGCGCCGACTGTACCGTGGGCGTGCCGGTGGCGACCTGTCCCGAATCGGAACTCGCAACGCTGCCGATGAACCGGATATCGAAATCCTGACCGAGACCGTTCGCCACCGCGTACCGGAGCAACCCAAGACGCAGCGTCTGTGTCAGTCCATCCAGAGTCTCAGCCTGGACGGCTGTCCCGCTCGAGGTGAAGCTCATCCGCTCGGTGACCGCCTCCATGCTCCCGCGCCCGATGAAGTCCAGGGTGATCTGGCGGCCGCCGCCACCGACGGTCTGGCTGGTGGCGATCACGTGGACGTCGGAATCCTGCCGATCCTGCGCCCAGTTCACGAATCGGATCTCAGTCCTGAAATGGTCCCGATTGCAGGGCAGCGGACCCTGGCAGTCGAGAAACACACGAAGACCCGCGCCCTGCGCCGCGGGCTGCACCCCACCCAGCGCGATCTGCGCTTCGGCCGTGCCGGCAACCGCAACCACCAGCGTGGCGACCATGAGCGCGCCAAGGGCGATGCCTCGCAAACGGCGACCAGTCGAAATCCTCTCCGACAACTTCATGCTGTCCATCTCCACCACTCTGTCCATCCTTTTCAAGGTCTCATCAGAAGCGCGGGCTGATCGGCGAGGACAGATCCGAATTCCCGGTGCAGGTCCGGCGAAGTCACCAGATTGTCATCGCGCCCTCCACCCTGGCACAGTGCCGTCCGGGGCGAAAGCGAGGCGCACGGCCCACACGGGAGGCGTGGAGCGAATCCTTCACTCAAAATCCTAGGGAACAGTCGAACAAACGGGAAGTCGAGTCAGGTACGGGTCCAGTCCGAAACAGGTAATTCCTGTGTCAAGTCTGATCCGTTGGTTCGGCATCCCTTGAGGGTGAAGAGTGAAGTGGGAAACCCGCGGCCCACTTCACTCTTCACTCCGGCCTATCGGAGGATCCGCTCGATCTCCATCCGCACATCCTCCAGGTGCACTCGCGTCATGGCGTCAGCCACCCGGCCCTGTGCCGCCGCCGCACGTCGGTCCAGTTCGCGCAGCTCGGCGCGCAGCACCGGCCGCATGTCGGACGCGGGCGGCGGTGGGGGCGGCGCCGTCGTCCCCTGGCCGGGCGGGCGCGGCGGGTTGAGCAGCAGGTCGATCTGCCGAAGGTGCGCCCGCTGCAGGTTCCGCCGATAGACGTCCACTCGCACCGACGACCCGGCGGTCAGCTCGGTCCACACGCTCGACCGGAGGTCCTCCATCAGGTCGGCCGCCGTGTAGCTCGACTGCTCCTCCCCGTCCAGCGCCTCGTACTCCACCAGCCGCGAGATCCGCGCTTCGTTCAGCAGCGTGCCCAGCACGGACGCCTGGGCGTTCCGGATGCGGTTTACCGACCCTTCCGGCTCGATCCGCAGGAGGATGTCCGGCCGCAGAAACCGCCGCGGTGTGGTGAAGGCGTTGTCGCGCAGCCACGCCATCGCCGCCTTCTGGCGGTCCCGGTCCAGCGGCTCGAACCGCGGGCCCGTGCCGTGCCGCTCCTGCGACTCCGCCCCGCCGATCATCGCCGCCACGTGTCCGTTGTATCGGCCCCACTGCGTAACCGCGTTCCCGTAGAGCTCGTCCAGCAGCGAGTAGTCCTCACCTGGTTTCTCGGCCGCGCCAAGCATCAGGTCCATCACGCGATCGAGGTTCCTGAGGCCCAGCGTGCTCGCGAGGATCGCGTCGCCGTCACCCGCCGCCTCGGTGAGCTGGGTCGGGTCGTTGACCGCGTCCGGCGTGGCGAATCGGAGCCAGGGAATCGTGTCCTGCATCCGCGTGAGCTGCTCGAGCACGGGCCGCTCCGCGTCCGGCGTCGCCGCCCCGGGGATGTGCCCGTATCCCCACTTTACGGCGAACCGGTCATATGGCCCGACCTGCGGGATGAGCAGCTCGACCGGGATGCTGTCCTCCGGCTGCGCGACGTAGTTGAACCGCGAGTAGTCCATCAACGTGGAGACGTGGCCGTTCATCCGCCGGAGGAAGCTCTCGTCACGGAGCGAGTCCGGCGGGTACATCCCCGACGCCTTGAAGTTGTGCGGGAAGCCGAGCGAGTGGCCGATCTCGTGCGCGACCACGTACTCGACGAGATCGCCCATCAGCGAGTCGGGCAGGGGCAGCGTCCAGGCGCGCGGGTCGAGCGGGCCGACCTGGGTGAAGTACCAGTTGCGGAGCAGGTTCTGCACGTTGTGGTGCATGTTGACCTCCGCCTTCAGGATCTCGCCCGAGCGCGGATCCGGAACGCCGCCCCCGGTCGCGTTCTCCGTCGTCGTCGCACGCCAGTAGACCACGGAGTGGCGCGCGTCGAACATCGAGAAGGTCGGATCCTCTTCGGGCGACGGCGCGAGCCGGCCTTCGATTGCGTTCGTGAACCCCGCCTCCTCGAACGCCGGCAGCCACTGGCGGACCCCGTCGATGACGTACGGGATCAGCCACTCGGGCGTCGCGCGGTCGATGTAGTAGACGATCGGCTCGACCGGATCCGAGACCGCCGCGGTCGGGTCGGCCTTCTCCAATCGGTGTCGGAGGATGAACCGCCGGGTCGTCGAAGCGTGCTCGGGGCGGGAATAGTCGATGAACGAGAGCGAGTTGAAGCCCACGCGGCTGTCGTGGAGCCGGGGCATCATCGGCTCTTCGGGCAGGAGCGCGAAGCTCCAGTGCAGCCTCTGGGTAGACGCCTGCGCGACGGCGCCGGCGGCCGCGCCCTGGGGCGTGGCCACACCGGTCTGCGTCGCCACGACGTTGATCGCGTCGTCGAACGCGGTCACGTTCTCGATGAACGACCGGTCCTGGACGATGCCGCGGATCGCGCCGAACTCAGCGATGTTGCTCACGAAGAGCCGCGTGACCTCGATCACCGCCTCGCCATCGGCTCCGAACGCCTCGATGTTGAACGTCGCGACGAGCGGCCCACGCGCCATCCCCTCGATCGTCGGTGCCAGGTTCGACGACTCATCGGCGTACACGTTGTAGTTCTGCTGCCAGAGCTGGATGCGGTTCCCGCTCCGCTCCCACCGGTAGAAGCGGGTTGGCGGGCCGCCGATGCCGACCATGTCGCGAATGATGAGAATCATCTCGCGCCCGACCTGCGCTTCCGGGATCTCGAAGTAGAGCCGCTCCTCGACCATGTGGGTCCTGAACATCCCTTCCATCGTTGTCGCGGTGGAGGGGATGACCTGCCGATAGGGACGCGGCGCGGAGCGCGACGCGCCGTTGCCGGCCTGCTGGCCGGCGCCAATGCCGG
>CAZUVK010000194.1:0-7564 GCA_964623785.1 uncultured Gemmatimonas sp.
CATCGCGATCCGCGGCATGGACGAGCTCACGGAGGAGGACAAGGTGATCGTCGGGCGTGCCCGCCGGATCCAGCGTTTCCTCTCGCAGCCGTTCCACGTCGCCGAGCAGTTCACCGGCACGCCCGGCCGCTACGTCAAGATCGAGGAGACGATCGAGTCGTTCGAGCGCGTCGTCGCCGGCGAGTTCGATCACCTGCCCGAGCAGGCTTTCTACATGGTCGGCGGCATCGAGCAGGCCGTCGAGCGTGCACGCCAGCTCGAGAAGACGAGCTGATGGCCACCCCGAACACTTCCGCTTCCGCCGCCGGGGATGCACTGCACGTGCACGTCATCTCGCCGGAACGGACGGTCTATGATGACCAGGCGGATTCGGTCGTCGTCCCCGCGTGGGATGGCGAACTGGGCGTGCTTCGCGGCCACGCGCCGCTCATGGCGGTTCTGGGTTCTGGCGTGATGCGAGTCACTCGCGGCGGTACCACCCAGAGCTTTCACGTGGAGGGCGGGTTCCTCCAGGTCGTCGACAACGTTGTCACCGTGCTGAGCGAGAAGGCGGAAGCGGTTAGCTGACCATCGCCGCGAGCGCGATTCCACATGCCCCCGAAGCCGCGGTGTGTTGCGGTTCGGGGGCATGTGCGTAGATATTCATAGAGACAGAAGATTATTGGACCGCTCGTTGATGAGGCTTCTCATGCGCGTTGATCTCCACCTGCACACCTGGGTTTCGGATGGCGACCTCTCGCCGGCCCAGGTCGTCGAAGCTGCGATCAATGCTCGGCTGGACGTGATCTCGATCACCGACCATGACACGGCCGCTGGCGTGGCTGAGGCACTGGAACGCGCGGTCGATGAGCCGATCGAGGTGGTGCCGGGGATCGAGGTCAGCTGCCGGAATGAGGAGACCGAGTTTCATATCCTGGGATACTGGATCGATCCGACCGCCCAATCCATTCTCGATCATCAGGCGACGGCGGCGACAAGGCGGTCGACGCGCATGGTCGCGATGATCGAGCGGCTCCAGGGACTCGGAATCGGAATCACCTACGAGGACGTTCAGGCAGCCGCGGGTCCGACGGTTCGCGCGCTTGGGCGGCCCCACCTCGCGCGCGCCCTCCACGCTGGACGTCACACGCGCTTCTACGGCGAAGCGTTCGTTCGATTCATCGGGGACAGCGGGCCCGCTTTCGTCGCGGAGGGGTTCCCTACGCCCCGGGAAGCGACCGACGTGATCCATGCCGCTGGTGGCCAGGCGGTGTGGGCACACCCGCCGCTTGCCGAGTTCGATCGCTATCTGCCCGAGCTGGTGGTGGCGGGCCTCGACGGCATCGAGTGCTTCAGGCCAGGCGCGGAGTGGGCGGATACGACGGAGCTGGAAGCGGCCGCGGCCGCGCACGGGCTGCTCACCACGGGTGGGTCCGACTGGCATGGTCCCGCCCGTTTCCGTCTGGGTGACTTTGCGGTTGAAGGATCCCGCGTCCGTGAGCTGCTCGCGTTCGGGGGCGTCATGCCCTGAACGGCACAACGCCCCCGATCGCTCCTCGACCTACTCTCGTTCCCGACTCACGCCGCAGGCCCTTCCCGTCCGTCAATCCACCCAGTCGGCGATAAAGATGTTGAACTCGCCTGGCGCGGCCGCGCCGCGGTCGGAGGCGAACATCAGCTTCGTTCCATCCGAGTTGAACATCGGGAAGCTGTCGAATCCGGTGGAGTTCGTGACGCGTTCCACCTCGCCGGAGTTGAGGTCCAGCAGGTAAAGGTTGAAGCTCCGACCCTGGGGGTCATGGAGGTTCGAGCTGAAGATGATCCGCTGCCCGTCCGGATGGAAATAGGGCGCGAAATTCGCCCGCCCGTTGGAGGTGACCTGCGTTCGCTCCGTGCCGTCCGCGTTCATGACGAAGAGCTCGACCCGGTCCGGTCGAACGAGTTCCTCTTCCAGTAGCGCGCGGTATTCGGCGAGTTCCGCCGGATCGGTCGGATGATGCGCCCGGTAGACGATCTTCGACCCGTCCGCCGAGAAGAACGCACCGCCATCGTATCCCGGTTCGTCGGTAAGCTGGGTGAGGTCCGAGCCGTCCGAGTTCATCGAGAAGATGTTGACGTCACCGTCGCGGAGTGACGTGAAGACGATGCGGCTCCCGTCACGCGAGACCGTGGCCTCGGCGTCATAGCCAGGGTTGTCGGTGAGGCGCTGGAGGTCCGAGCCGTCGCGTCGGGCAGTGTAGAGATCGTATCCGAGCACGGGCCATACGTAGCCGCGGCTGCGGTCGGGCGGCGCCGGGCACATCGGGTCGATCTCGTGCGTGGATGCGTAGATGATGCGGTCGGAACCCGCGAAGAAGTAGCCGCAGGTCGTTCTGCCCTGGCCGGTTGACACGCGCTGGACGTTCGAGCCGTCCACGTTCATCGTGTAGATCTGGTCGCACTCGCTCTCGCCCGGGCGGGTCGCCTGGAAGATGATCTGCTGGTCGTCGGGCGAGAAGTACGCTTCCGAGTTCGAGCCGCCGTGCGTAAGGCGAACCATGTTGGCGAGGCGGGCCTCTCCCGCGTTCGGCTCCACCGCCAGCGCGGCCTGCTCCGCGGTCGCCGTCGTCGCGGCTTCCCCGCTGTTCGCTTCCGGCGCCTGATCGGCGCCACCACACGCGCCGGTCAGCAGCGCGAGCGCGAGGATCAGCTTGGCTCTCATATTCATCAATCCTGTTGAAGGTAGCGTCACGACCGCAGTTCCTTATCGCGGGCAATCTGGGGCGCGGGAGGTTTCTGGGCCAGTCGAGAGTTCGTGAGCGGGGCGGAGGTTTTCATTCTGCCGGAAGCTTTTGTGCGGCGGATCGCGGGGCGATCCGGGAATGACGGCCCGCGCGGCGGCAAAGGGCCCGCGGGAATCTCTACCCGTAAATCCTCACGCCCACCCTCGCGATGTGTTCCCTGAATGGCGGATACTCGATGGCCGCAAGTGCCTTCACATCGAATCGATAGGGCAGCGGAAGCTCGTCCAGCTCGCTCGCGACTGCTTCGGCCTCCAGCGGATCGTCGATCCCCTCCAGGGCGAGGTCGACATCGGACGACGCGGAAGCCACGCCTTTCGCTCGGGAACCGAAGAGCACGGCGCCTGTGACTGCACGATGGCGGGAAAGCACTCCCATGATCAACTCCCGCTCACGGGCACTGAGCACGGTTTTCCTGATCATCACCCGATCCGGCTGAGAAGCCACCCATGCAGTTCGTCGAGGCAATGCCTTGCTTGATTTCAGGAACGTGGCTGGCATGCAATTCCCCGTCTATCCCCTTCGCGCCGCGCTCCGCCGTATCTCTGCCAGCAGCGCCACGGTCGCAGCCTCCGGGTCCCCGTGGCCAGCGATGGCGCTGATAACCGCGACCCCATCCGCGCCGGCGCGGATCGCCGCCCCGGCGTTCTCGCGCGTGATCCCCCCGATCGCCACAAGGGGTAGAGACACCGCGCCACGCACCACCGTCAGCATCTCCTCGCCGACGACAGGCCCCGTGTCGGTCTTCGACCCGGTCGGGTGAATCGGCCCGAACCCGACGTAGTCCGCGCCGGCCTGCTCCGCCGCGATCGCCTCGTCGGGCGTGTCGAGCGACTTGCCGATGACGAAGCGCACCGGCGCGATCCGCCGGGCGTCCTCGACGGGGATGTCATCATCGCCGAGGTGGACTCCGTCGGCTCCGGAGGCGAGGGCAACGTCCACACGGTCGTTCATGATCAGGAGCGCGCCGGCGTCGCGCGTCGGTCCTCGCAATTCCCTCGCTAGCGCCACGATCTCCCGGGTCGTGCCGCCCTTCCACCGGACCTGGATCGTTCGGGCACCCGCGCGAACCGCCGCGAGCGCCATCGCGGCGGCTCCGCCCGGCGCCGCCGGGTCGGTGATCACCACCAGCGCCAGCTGTTCACGCAGCCACTGCCGGCCTTCGGTCACTGACCGGCGGCCCGCTGCGCTTCCGCCGCCAGGCGGGCGACCGTCTGTCGGGCGTTGTTGTGTTCGGCGAGACTGCGCGTGAAGATGTGCGTACCGTTCGGGCGGGCGACGAAGTAGAGGAAATCGACATCGGCGGGGCGCAGCGACGCGTCGATCGCGCCCGAGCTGGGCGACGCGATCGGGCCCGGTGGCAGGCCCGCGCGACGATACGTGTTGTACGGGTGGTCGGCGACCTCGTCGATATGAGCGTAGAGGAGTCGCGTCGCGTGCTCGCCACGCGCGTACTGCACCGTCGGATCGGCCTGGAGCGGCATCCCGATTCGCAGCCGGTTGCGGAAGACGGCCGCGATCGTGTCCCGTTCCCCCCAGACCCTGGCCTCCTTCTCGACGATCGACGCCAGGGTGACCACCTCGCGCTGCGTGAGACCCACTGAATCCGCGAGCGCGACCCGCTCGTCAGTCCACACCTGCTGGTGGCGGCCGATCATGGTGCGGATCATTGCATCGATCGATGAGCCGAGCGGGAAGACGTAGGTGGCGGGGTAGATATAGCCCTCGAGCGTCGGCCCCTCGACCCCGTATGCCTCGGCGGCGTCCTCTGAGAGGACGGCTTCGAGGAGTGAATCGGCCGCGACGGACCCGGCCTCGGCCAACCGCGGAATGATCTGCTGAAGCGTCCAGCCCTCGGGGATGACGACCATGAGCTGGATGACGTCACCGCGCACGAGCTTGTCGAGCAGATCGTCCCAGGAGAGGCCCGGCTCGGTCTCATACACGCCGGGCTTCACGGACCTTTCGGCGCCCTTGTAGCGAGCGTAGAGCCGGAAGGCGAGTGGGTAGCGGATGAGGCCGCGTGATTCCAGCGTGTCCGTGACGGTGCCGAAACCGCTCCCCTGCGGTACCGTGAAGCGTACCGGGTCGCCGCCTTCCGGCAAGGATGGCCCGCCGCATCCGGCGATCCCCCCCAGAATCACGAACGCCGCGATCCAGAGCCACCGGCTTCGCGAAGCGGTCACCAACGTACGCCGCCTCGCATTCTCGTCATTCAGTCGGTTCGGCACTGCGATTCAGCTCCTTCGCGAGGAACATGCGGAGGATGATTGCCGCGGCGGTCTCATCGATTCGGTCCTTCCGCTCACGCTGGGTGCGCCGCAAGCCGGAGCTTCGCACCTCCCGTTCCGCGAGCACTGAGGTCATCCGTTCGTCCAGGAGGTGCGTGGGGAGCCCGGACCGTCGTTCAAACTCCGCGGCGAATTCACGCACGGTCCGCGTCCAATCCGTGTCCTCACCTGACAGGGCGAGGGGGAGGCCGATCACGGCGCCCACGACCTCGTTCTCCCGGACGACGCGATCGAGATCCACCCACGGAGGGCGTTTCCCCGGTCGACGCGTGAGCGTCCCGAACGGCGACGCGATCGTTCCCGTGGGGTCACTCAACGCGAGACCGATCCGGCGTTCCCCGAAGTCGATCCCCAGGATGCGGCTCAATTCCGCGCGCTATCCGAGAGCGGCCAGAGCGTCTTCGTAGCGAACTCCGTTCCGGATTTCCGAGTAAAGCGCGTCCAGCGTCGCGGGGTTCCCGATCAGGATCCGACCGGTCCCGCCCGCCGCCGAGTCGGAGGATACCTCGAGTGCGGCGAGTTCGCCACCAACGATACGGCTGAGGATGTCCGCCAGCATGCCGGTGGTGAAATGGCACCCCAGGTGATCCCGGTCGTGCCGCGCCTCGGCCCATTCGAGAAGTCGCAGCGAAATCACTCCGGGGTGTGCGGCTTCGTGCTCCAGCCGCCCCCACCCCAATTCGGCGAAAAAATCGTTCAGCCGCCCCCAGAACGCATCGCGCCCGAGGGTCGCCGGGTCGGCGGCGAGCCACACGCGGAACCGCTCGTAGAAGAACGGTCCGGCCTCGAGTCCGATGCGGCGGATCGCCCGGGCGGCGTCCTCCGCGCCGAGTTCGGCGCGCAGCACGTTCAGCAGCGCGCCGAGCGCCGCCGCCGGCATGTCGATCAGGTCCAGCCCTTCCTCGATTTCGCTCATTCGGTCCCCTCTTCGGTCGCACGCTCTTCCGAGACGCGGGCGAGCAGCTCTGTTTCCGAAAGCTCCGGGATCCCCAGCTCCCGCGCCTTCACCAGTTTCGATCCCGCATCGTCACCCACCACGAGGAAATCTGTCGCCTTGGTGACGCTGCCGGCTATCCGGCCACCCGCGTCCTCGATGATACGCGACATCTCCTTCCGGGAGAGTGTCGGGAGGGTACCCGTGATCACGAAGGACTGGCCGGAGAGCGGGCCGTCGACGACACGGGCGCGCTCCTCCGTCAATCGCACGCCGGCCGCGGCGAGCTTCTCGATCGTCTTCACGTTGCGATGCTCGGCGAAGAAGGCGGCCAGCGCCTCCGCCGTCGTCGCGCCGATCCCGTGAACCGCCGCGATCTCCGCCTCGGACGCCGCAAGCAGCCGCTCCATCGACCCGAACTCCTGGGCCAACCGCTGTGCCGCCGTCTCGCCCACGTGACGAACCCCGAGACCGAACAGCGCGCGCGCAAGCCCGCGCCCCCGCGATTCCTCGATGGCTTTCAACAGATTATCGGCAGATCGGGTCTGGAAACCCTCCAACCTCAACAGAGTTTCCCGATCGAGGGAGAAGAGATCCGCAACGTCCTCCACGATTCTCTCGTCGAGCAGCTGCTGCACCGTCCGTTCGCCGAGCCCGCGGATATCCATCGCCCCGCGGCTCACGAAGTGGACGATCCCCCAGTAGAGCCGCGCGGGGCAGGCGGCGTTCGGGCAGTACGTCATCACCTCGTCGGCGGGTCGCTCGACGGGGGAATCACACACCGGGCAGCGTTCCGGCATGGAGAACGGTTCGGCCCGGGCCTGCCCCGGGCGGACATCCGCCCCGACCACCTGCGGGATCACCTCGCCCGCCCGCTTGACGATGACCATGTCACCGGGCCGGATGTCCTTCCGCCGGATGTCCTCCTCGTTGTGCAGCGTCGCCAACTTGACCGTGGCGCCGCCGATCTCGACCGGTTCCAGGACCGCGTACGGGTTCAGGCTGCCCGTGCGCCCGACATTGATCTCGATCGAGACCAACCGCGTGGTGGCCAGCGTCGGCGCGAACTTGTACGCGATCGCCCACCGCGGCTCCCGGCCGCCGACGATGCCCAGCTCGCCGTGAAGCGCCAGCGGGTCGACCTTCACGACCACCCCGTCGATCTCGAAGTCCAGCTCGTCCCGCGAACTCTCCAGCTGTCTGACGTACTGCTCCACATCATCGAGCGACGCACATCGAGCGTTGCGCTGGTTGACGGGCATCCCCCAGGCGGCGAGCGCATTGAGCAGCTCCATCTGGGACTGTACGGCCAGGCGGTCGGCGGAGTCGGGGTCGAGCTGGACCGTGAACGCGAAGAAGCGCAGGTTGCGACTGGCGGTCACGGAAGGGTCCAGCTGGCGGAGGCTCCCCGCCGCCGAGTTGCGCGGGTTCGCGAAGGTCGGGAGGCCTTCCTCGGCCCTCCGTTCGTTGAGCGCGGCGAAGTTGGAGAGCGACATGTAGACCTCCCCGCGGACTTCGAACCGGCCCGGCAACAAACCCGGATCCACGAGGTGCCGCTGCGCCTGAACGCGGATCCGGGT
>CAZUVK010000195.1:0-7492 GCA_964623785.1 uncultured Gemmatimonas sp.
TGGACAGCGGGCCGGGCGAGTACACGCGACTCTTCGGTGCGATCACGCCTGGCACGGCGCCGATCGATCCCGCGCCTCCCGCGACCGCGCCGCCGAGCCATGAGGCGCCACCGCCTCCCACCGGTGGCGGGTCTTCGCTGCCGGCGCCGAACTTCGGAGAGCCAGCGCCCGCTCCACCCGTCGCGCCGCGGGTTCCGGAGGTGAAGTGGCGAGAGGGGCCGGCGATTCCGGCGTCGCCGCCGGCGAGACCGCCCGAGCCGCCCGAGCCGCCCGCCGCCGGTGCCCCACCGGCGGGGCCCGGCGAGTACACGCGCATGTTCGGTCGAGCGGAGATTCCGACGGCCCCGGATACGCCAACCGCTCCGTCCGCGACCGGGGGCCTCGACTACCGCTCGGCGTCGCACCCAGGTGGCGCCACCCCCGCGCGGGCGGCGAGCGACGATGGCTACCTGTCACGCCTCGCCGGTCAGGCACCGATCAGCCCGGCGCCGCCACCAGCGACTCCGACTCGCGAAGAGGTCATCCCCCAGCCGGGGGCGCCCGTGGTTCCGCCCTGGTTGGGTGGGGGGCTCGGCGGAGCGGACGCCGCGCCGCCGCCCCCGGCGGGGCCGAGCGAGTTCACCCGGGTAATCGCGGCCCAGTCGCCGGCTCCGGCCCCCGCGCCGCCAGCATCGCCCACACCGGCACCCGCGCCCGCCCTTCAGCCCGCGCAGCCAGCTCCGAAAGGTGGCGGAACGGCATTGTTGATCGGGATCGCGGTAACCGTGGTCCTGATCCTCGCCGTGATCCTGGTCTTCGTTCTCCGCTCACCCGCGCCGGCCGGAGACGCCGTCCCGGAGGGCGAAGCTCCCACCACGACCCAGGCCGTGGCGCCCCTTCGCGCCTTCGCCTGAGCCTCAACTGGTGCTGTGTGTCTGAAGTCCCGTGGCCATGCGACAGACGCCGCATCCCGCCGTGCCGCGTTGTTCCTCCTCGGGGTAGCGGTGCTACGCCTTCGTCGTCTCGCCTCGCGCGGCGAGCGCTTCGCCAGCCGCATGGCCACGGGACTTCAGACACACAGCACCAGATCTCATCCCCCATCCGGCGTCGGCAACAGGATCACCAGTTCCACCCGCGGCTCCGGAAAGTCCGACGGCACGTAGGCCGCGACGTTCCGCGAACGCTTGATCGCCTCCCATTCGGAGCCTGATCGATCGAGCTGGAAATACTGGTAGTTCAGCTTGATCGGCAGCGCGCTCGGCGGGCTCGGCATATGGCGCAGGCCGACGCCCGCGAGGGCCTGCTTGATCAGCCTCTCCACCTGGTCCCCCGAGCTGACCTTCATCAACTGGGGCACCTTCCGGATCAGCTCGTCCTGCTTCATCTCCGCGTGGATCGCCAGGTAGATCTGTGGCGCGGCGATGTACCGGTCATCGTCGACCGCGGTCGCATAGATCGACGGTTCGACCAGGCGGAGCGGAAGGGTGACGTGATTCGTCGGAACCACAGTCTCCAGCAGCTCTCGAAGCATCTCGTCGAGCTTCGTGAAGCAGCCCGAGAGATCGTTGTGGTCGTAGGTCGGAAGCTCCCGTGGATGGATCCTCGAGGAAAACGTCGTCAGGGCGCTCGCGAGCGCGGACATCGCCGAGAACAGGTCGCCGGGGTGTCCGAGCCGCGTTTCGTAGAGGTGCCGGAAGTGAGGCAGGTGCGTGTTGACGGTGTAGAGGAGCCAGAAGTTGGCGATGTCCGACACCCCGAAGTCCGCCAGACCCTGATTCCGCTGTCGCCGGTAGCCCGAGAGCGAGCCGCTCTTCGCGGAGAGCAGCTCGACCAGGCTCCGGGCGATCCCGAGCACATACTCGTTCCCGCCGATGCCCACGAGCGGGGGAACGAACCGCGAATCGAGCGTGAGCTTCGAACCGCCGGACCGGATCACACGGGCGAGCGGGATGGAGGTGTAGCCTTCGAGGGACTCCCCCTCGAGAATCAGGCGGAAGTTCCGGAGGGCCACCTGGACCGGCTTCTCGGCGAGGCCGGTGTTCTCGTCGCGCCGCAGGACGACCTCCGCCCGGTATCGCGTGTTCCTTGCCTCCTCCGCCGCCGAGACGTTGTGCCCTCCGACGCGGTGCTCCGGGATCGCCAGATGGACCACGAGCGTCCGCTGGTCCTGCGCCCAACAATCGTCGAGCGGACGCGGCTGTGGCGCGGCATCGGAGCGGGGAATATCGAAGGGCATACCGTCAGGAAAGAGCCCACTCGCCGCGGTCAGCGACAGGAGCCCCCCCGTCAGCGCCTCACGATCGATCTCGAGGCTGGAGAAGCCCCAGGGATGGAACGAGAGCGCCGCGAGCTGAAATCCGATCGTCTCCTCGATGAAGCGATCCTGCATCTGCAGGTGCTGGGGACTGAGGAGGACACCCTTGCTCCAGAGGACTTTCTGCATTGCTAACGGGACGGCGGGGAGGGGTCGAACTCGGGGGGCGGGCCGCGGAACCGCCACTCGATCGGGCCGAACAGGGAATCGTCCCGGTCAGGCACCAGTTTAACTCGGCGTCAGCGACGGGCAAGTCCGAGGGGTCCACTCTCGAACAACGTTCCGGTGACGCCCGCGTCACGGTCCACTCCCGCGGGCGATCTTCCACGTTTTCAGGGGCTGGATCTCCTTGACACCTACAGGGTCGGCTCGTAGTATCGCGGATATGGGGTGGAGTTCGTGGGCCTGGCATCCGATTCTTCCGGAAACGCGGGTCTCGTACCGACGGAGCTCGCTCCCCCGTGACCGCGGGATTGGTGCATCCCTCCGGTACAAACCCTCCAGGATTCGGGAGACTCGGTTTCCATTGCCGTTGTCGTCGATACTTACCGTACCTGGTCATGGACCCCCGACCGCTCGCGCCGGCCGGGCGGGATCGACATCACTCCGAAGTATTCGCGTGCGTCCCGAGGCGGTCATCTCAGGGCCGCCGCTCGCCCACCGCCGGAGCCCCCGCCTGCCGCGGGCTCCCCGGCTTTCTCGAACCGGCTCACCAGGAGCATAACAATGGCGGAAAGCACCCAGCACAAGCTCGACCGGGTTCGAGCGCCCCGCGTCCATATCACGTACGATGTGGAAACGGGGGGGGCGATCGAAATGAAGGAGCTCCCGTTCGTGATGGGAGTTCTCTCGGATCTGAGCGGCCAGCCGACCGATCCGCTTCCGAAGCTCAAGGAGCGCAAGTTCGTCGAGATCACCCCGGACAACTTCGACGACGTTCTCAAGAGCATGAAGCCGCACCTCGCGTTCAAGGTGGAGAACCTCCTTTCGGAAGACCCGGACGCCGGTCAGCTCGGGATTGACCTCAACTTCTCGAGCATGGACGATTTCTCCCCCGACCAGGTCGCGAAGCAGGTTCCCGCGCTCCGCAAGCTGCTGGAGCTGAGGACGCAGCTCTCCGATCTTCGCGGCAGCCTTCAGGGGAACGAGAAGCTCGACGAGATTCTGCAGGCAACGCTGAGCAGCGAAGAGAAGCTGAACCAGCTCCGCAACGAGATGTCTTCCGACTCCGAAGGAGGCAACGATGGCGAAGTCTGAGGGCGAACTCCAGCAGGCGACCGCGGAGACCACCGAACTCGGCCTCCTCGATCAGATCGTCGCCGACGGGCGGTTCGGCAAGGAAGCTCCCGCGCAGGAACGCGGGAAGAACATGATCAAGCAGTTCGTCGCCGAGGTGCTCGCGGGATCGATCACCATCGCGCCCGACACCGAGGCGATGATCAACGCACGTATCGCGCAGATCGATCATCTCCTCTCCATCCAGCTCAATGAGATCATTCACCACGCGGACTTCCAGAAACTGGAAGGCTCGTGGCGTGGTCTGAAGTACCTGATGTCGCAGTCGGAAACGAGCGCCATGCTCAAGATCAAGGTGCTCAACGTTTCACAGAAGGACCTGTTGCGCGACCTGCAGCGCGCGCCCGAGTTCGACCAGAGCGCGCTCTTCAAGAAGGTCTACGAGGAGGAGTTCGGCGTATTCGGTGGCGCCCCGTTCGGCGCGCTGGTCGGCGACTACGAGTTCTCCAAGTCAGGCCAGGACATCGAGCTGCTGGAGAAGATCTCGAACGTCGCGGCGGCGGCCCACGCGCCGTTCCTGACGGCGGCGTCGTCGGAGATGTTCAACCTCGAAAGCTACACGCAGATCGACGCGCCGCGTGACCTCGGGAAGGTGTTCGACACGACCGAGTACGCGAAGTGGAAGTCGTTCCGCGAGAGCGACGACGCCCGCTACGTCGCGCTCACCGCTCCGCGGATGCTGCTGCGCGAGCCGTACGGTCAGGCGACCGTTCCGCTCGAGGCGTTTGCCTACGAGGAGAAGGTCGACGGGACCGACCATGGCAAGTACCTCTGGGGCAATTCGGCATGGGCCCTCGGTGCCCGAGTCACCCAGGCGTTCGCGAAGTACGGCTGGTGCGCGACGATCCGGGGCGTGGAGAGCGGTGGCCTCGTGGAAGGGCTCCCGGTTCACAACTTCCGCACGGAGTCGGGCGACCTCGCCATGAAGTGCCCGACCGAGGCCCCGATTACCGACCGGCGCGAGAAGGAGCTGGCCGATCTCGGATTCGTGCCGCTCGTTCACCAGAAGAACACCGACAAGGCCGCGTTCTTCAGCGTCCAGTCGGCACAGAAGCCCAAGGTGTACGACAGCCCGGCCGCCACCGCGAACGCGCGGATTTCGGCTCAGCTCCCGTACATCTTCGCGACGTCGCGATTCGCGCACTACCTGAAGGCGATGATGCGCGACAAGATCGGCGGCTACATGTCCAAGGATGAGGCGCAGGGCTTTCTCAACCGGTGGATCAGCAACTACGTGGTCTCCAACGACAGCGCGGCTTTCTCGACGAAGGCGCAGTACCCGCTCAAGGAAGCCCGCGTCGACGTGGTCGACATCCCGGGCAAGCCAGGCGCATACCGGGCGGTTGCCTTCCTCCGGCCGCACTTCCAGCTCGACGAGCTGACCGTGTCGCTCCGCCTCGTCGCCGACCTTCCGGCGCCGGCGAAGTAGGCATTCCGGGCAGTAACCGCGCGGGCGGTTCAAGCCCGCGCGGCAAGGTTGCACCGCGGTAGGATTGGAACGGGGATCGAACGACAATCACAACAATTTTGGGGAGGTGGATCCAATGGCGGTCGACATGTTCATCAAGATCGGCGCGTTGAAAGGCGAGTCTGCGGACAGCGTACACAAGGGAGAGATCGACGTACTCGCATGGAGCTGGGGCCTCTCGAATTCCGGGAGCGCGCATTTCGGCGCGGGGGCGGGCGCCGGGAAGGTGAACGTGCAGGACCTCTCCTTCACCAAGTGGATCGACCAGTCGTCGCCTGAGCTGTTGCTGGCCGGCTGCAACGGCAAGCACTTCCCGGAGGCGAAGCTCACCGTGCGGAAGGCCGGCGAGAACCCGCTCGAGTATCTGATCATCTCGATGCAGGACGTCATGGTGACGAGCGTTTCGACCGGCGGCAGCGGCGGCGAGGACAGGCTGACGGAGAACGTCACGCTGAACTTCGCCAAGGTAAAGGTGGACTACACGGAACAGACCTCGACCGGCGCGGCGGGCAACAAGCCGAAGATGGGCTGGGACATCGCCGGAAACGTCGCCGTTTGACACTGGACAGGGTCGCGCCATGAACGCCATGGAGCTGTATCAGGTGGGCAGGCTCGACGAGGCCATTCAGGCACTGGGCGTTGGGTTGCGGAGCGATCCAACCAACGTCCGGAGCCGGACCTTTCTGTTCGAACTCCTCTGCTTCGCGGGGGAGTTCGATCGGGCCGAGAAGCATCTGGACGTCCTTGCTTCGTCTGGCAAGGAAGCGGACATGGGCGCGCTGCTCTATCGCAGCGCGCTTCATGCCGAACGCAACCGGCAGTACATGTTTCGGACGGGTGAGACGCCACAGGGCTCGCGGAATCCCCGTCCGGTGTCGGGAACCCTCAACGGCCAGCCGTTCGAGTCGCTGACGGACGCCGACCCGCGGGTCGGCGCGCGGCTGGAGATCTTCGCCGCGGGCCAGTACACCTGGCTGCCGCTGGAGCACGTGGAGTCGGTGAAGGTCGCGCCCCCATCGCGTTTGCGGGACCTGCTCTGGATTCCGGCGATGGTCCGGACGTCGCCGACGTTCTCGGGCCAGGAGCTGGGAGAGGTGTTGATACCCGTACTCGCGCCACTGTCGTGGGAGAGCGCGGATCCGATGGTCCGACTCGGGCGGGTGACCGACTGGGAACGGACCGAAGTCGGGTTGGAGGTACCCGTGGGACAGCGGCTCCTGCTCGTCGATGGTGAGGAGGTTCCGATCCTCGAGGTTCGTGAGTTGTTGATCGCGCCGGAGGAACGAACCACCGATTGATGGATTCATGAGCCTTTCCACCGAACTCCTCGCGCCGATTGCCGGCGATAACCCGGCTGGCTCCGACCTTCGGTACGACCCGGTCTACGACAAGATCAAGGAGGCACGCCGCGAGGACCTGGACGTTCCGGTGGGAGACTGGGCAACGACCAGGAAGACCGCGGACTGGGCGGTCGTGGTCAAGCTCGCGACCGAGGCGCTCACGAAGCGGACGAAGGACCTGCAGATCGCCGTCTGGCTGACGGAGGGCCTGCTCCGGCGAGACGGCTTCGCCGGTTTCCGCCAGGGACTCGAACTGACGATGGGTCTGCTCGACCAGTTCTGGGACAACGTGTACCCGGAACTCGAGGACGGCGACTCCGAGATGCGGGCGGCCCCGCTCGGCTGGCTCGGTCTGAAGCTTGACCTGGGCGTGAAGCTGGCTCCGATCACGGCCGGGGGATACGGGTACCTCAGCTACTTCGAGAGCCAGTCGATCCCCACGGAGGCGCAGGCCGAGGAGGACTACGAGGGCGGGATCAAGGCTGCGCGCAACGAAGCGATCGAGTCCGGAAAGGCGACGCCGGAGCAGTTCGAGGCGGCGCTCGCCGCGACGAACAAGGAGTGGTATCGGGCGCTCGTCGCCGACATAGACGGGTGCCTGGAGCTGCTTCAGGAGCTCGAGGCGAAGGGTGACGCGCTGTTCGGCTCCGAGGCGCTGCTTGGCCTTGTCGAAATCACGCCGGTGCTGTCGACGCTGACCTCGGCACTCAATCCCTTGATCCTCGGCCTCGATGCCGTGCCGGTGGATACGCTGACCACCGAGTTGCAGGCGCAGCTTGGCCCGGTTACACAGCCGCTGATCGACGCCTTGAACGGCGCGCTGCTGGACCCGCTGGGCGACGGCCTGTGTTTGGTGACATCAGGTTTGGGGACCTTGTTGGGGGCGTTGACGGGCAATCCGGAAGATCCGGACTGTGCCCAGGCACCCTGATCGGGAATGACTGCACAATAATCAAGATTGATTCGGCGGGCCCCGGTGGCCCGCCGAACGCCGACAGGAACAATGTCAATGAACGTGCTCAAAACTCTTTGTGTAGCAACTCTCGGGATGATCCCGGCGCTGGCTGCGGCGCAGGCCGACAGCGCAGCCTCCGC
>CAZUVK010000196.1:0-6018 GCA_964623785.1 uncultured Gemmatimonas sp.
CGCGGTACCCTGGGGGATGATGCCGAACGGGACCGAATGTCCGGCGAGGCCCGTGACGACTTCCGCCAGCGTTCCGTCCCCGCCGCAGACCGCGATGGCGCGGTAGCCCAGATCGGCCGCCTCACGCGCGAAACACTCCGCGTCGCCCGCGGATGTCGTCTCGATCAGATCGAAACTCGCGCCCCGAACGGCGAATGCGCCGCCGATCTGGCGACGCACTCGTTTCGGATCGCCCTGGCCGGCCGCTGGATTCAGGATCACCAGCGTCCGCTCGGCGTTGCCCCGCCCGATAGAGGTTACCGGCCCGCCCACGCCACGCCGGACTCACTGGCGATCCGCCGAAGCTGCGCGACCCGATCTTCGGTGGGAGGGTGCGTGCTGAAGAGCTTCCCCACTCCGCCAGCGAACGGGTGGATGATCGCCAGGTGCGATGCGGACGGGCCGACCTGCATCGGCGACTGCCGCGCGATCATCTCGATCTTCTGGAGCGCGCTCGCGAGCGCCATCGGCTTCCCGGAGATCCGGGCCGCGTCGGCGTCCGCCTCGAACTCGTTCCGCCGCGAGATCATCATCTGGACCATCATCGCCGCCAGCGGCGCGAGGATCGCCATCGCGATCAGCACCAGCGGGTTGTTGCCCTCGCCGTTCCGACCGCCCATGCCAAAGATCGCGCCCCACTTGATGAAGTTCGCGATCATCATCACCGCGCCGGCCACGCTCGCCGCGATCGTGCCGACCAACATGTGGTAGTTGCGGATATGCGCCAGCTCGTGCGCGATCACGCCTTCCAGCTCGTCCACCGACATCTGGCCCCGCGCCACGAGATCCCACATCCCCCGCGTCACGCAGACGACCCCGTGCTTCGGATTGCGCCCGGTCGCGAAGGCGTTCGGCTGTGGCTGCTCGGAGATCGCGACCACGGGCATCGGCATCCCCGCGTTCTGGCGCAATCGGTCGACCATCGCGTACAGCGGATCGAATCGGCCACCCTCCTCGCCCGGCTTGATGATGTGCGCGCGGTACTGCCTCAGCACGATCCTGTCGCTGAACCAGTACATGCCGACGTTCATCGCCAGCGCGATCACGAAGAAGAGCGCGGCGCCGCCGCTCCCCCCGAAGTACCCGCCCAGCCAGACGAGCATCAGGGTGAGTACCGTCATCAACCCGACAACCTTCAATCTTTCCATTTTCCGTCCACCGTCCATGGTTGGATTCGACCACAACCTCGCGACTTCATACACTTCCACGGTGGGCAAGGTTCAACCATCAAGGGCGAGAATGAATGATGAAGAGGGAAGTTGGGCGCGAGCCTTCCCTGTCATCCTGAGGCGCAGCCGAAGGATCCGTACTTCGGGGTCTGCGCGGATCGCCAGGTGCGGATCCTTCGGCTGCGCCTCAGGATGACAATTGAGGCCTCAGGATGACAATTGAGCGCCTCAGGATGACAATTGAGGCCTCAGGATGACAATGAGGCCCCCCTTTCACTCGGCCCCCTCTCACTCTTCGACCGCGGGCCCGCCGGTCAAGTCCGGAGTAAATCTGTCCTCAGGAGACCATCGTGGATGCACTGCAAATACTACCTTGCCTCGATTCCGAGCGGATGGCCGCCGACCGGCGACGGGAACTCGACATCCCCGGAGACGTCGCCATCGCGCTCGGCCAGTCGGCAGTGGAAGCCGCGCGCGCCGGCTTCTATGTCGGTCCGGCGGGACTGCGAGTCGACTGGTATGACGCGGTGCAGGCTGCCTGCGCCGCCAGGTCGACCATTCGTCCGGACGCCACGATATCGCGCAACAAAACGGTTGCGCCAAAAACCGCAAGAGTGCAGGTCACCAACGAGACCACTCTTGGGGCATCACGTCGCCTCGTCGAGCGCGGCCTGCGCCCGCTGGCCCTGAACTTCGCCAACGGCATTCATCCTGGCGGTGGGTTTCTGCATGGATCCAGGGCGCAGGAGGAGGTGCTGTGTCGATCCAGCGCCCTCTTCCTGACACTGGTCGGTGATCCGATGTACGAGGAGCACGCCCGACGACCTCTGCCGGACTCAACGGATTGGGCGATCCATTCGCCCGATGTGCCTGTCTTCCGCCTCGACGACGGCACCGAAATTTCCGATCCGTGGCTCCTGAGCTTCCTCACCTGCGCGGCCCCGTTCGCGCCGACCGTCGGTCAACCGCGCGCCGGGGACCTCCTGCGGTCGCGGATCCATCGTGTGCTCGACATCGCGCGCGCCAATGGATATGAGACGCTCGTCCTGGGCGCATGGGGCTGTGGGGTGTTCGGTAACGATCCACACCGGACGGCGATGGACTTTCGGCGGGCGTTGGAGGATGAGTTTGCGGGGGCGTTCTCGGAGGTTGTCTTCGCGATCACCGATTGGTCGCCGGAGAGGAGGTATCTGGGGCCGTTCCGGGACGTGTTTGCTGGCGCATGATATGACCACGCCTTCGACTTTGCGTGTCTTGTGCGTTTTGTGGCCACCCGCCAGTCCGCGGCGAATCCGATCGAGCCGATTGGGACGCCCGATGGTTTTTAGCTCGCGAGTGGCCTCGTCGCGTGTGGCGCGATTGCAGATCTGACAGCCATCGTGGTCTTCCTCTCCCCCGCCGAACACAGTCGACCGACACCCGCGATTCAATGTCCACCGGGTTTCTATCTCGAGCCAACTTCGAGTCCCACGCGGGCGTAACCTCTGGCAATACCAAACCCCCCACGTGCTGGTGAAAATGGCAACGTGAGTCCCACTTCCGGGCGAAGAATCAGGACCGACAGCAAGGGAATGCTCAGACCAGCGAATGGTGAGAAAGCCAGGACTCTGTTGTTTTCGTGATGGAGGTTCTGGCTGTTCAACACGCCGGCCCTGACTCCGATCGCGGGAAGCGTTCTTTCGGGGTTCAGATGCCAGGCCACACCAACGAGAACCTCCGACGCATGGAAGTCTCCCGGGCGAACGCGGTGATGCATCGTGTAGAACGATACGCTGGCATCGAACGTCCGGGAACCGCGTTTCAATTCTACGCGACCTCCGTAGTCCTTACTTGCCTGGTAGTAGGATTTGCTTGGGACGAAACCCGCGCCCACGAAAGGGCCTCCCTGGATATTGGCAAGCCATCCACCCTCATTGGCCGCCTGGCCATGCACGGCCTGCGTGAGCACAAGACACGATAGAAGACCGATGATCGTTGCAACACTTCGGCGGTACTTCCGGGAAACTGAAACAACCATTTGGTCTCCACCTTCCTGCCAGGATCCGAAATCGTCGAGGACATCACCCTACGAACAGCACGCGGCCACGGCCTGGCGTAAGCGCGCCAGACCTTTGCAATCGGCCAGGGATCCCGACGGATTGGCGGCCCCCGTCAGAAGTAGAGCTGGAGGCGGATCCCCGAAGAGACGGTCCGGACTACCCAGCCATCGTGCTCTTCCTCTCCACCGCCGAACACGGGTGACGTGCGCTGCGTGAGGGATGCCCGAAGGCCGAGATGTCCGCCGATACTCACCCTCTGCACTGGAAACCAGTCGAGTCCGATGCCGCCGAAGGCGCCATACTCCTCGTTCCCGGTGCTCAGGAGGTCGGACCACGAAGCACGTATTCCGAGGATCGTGTATGGCGCGACGGGCGACTCGGCCGGACTCCAGTACCGCTTGAGCGACAGGATCGCGGAGAGGGTCGACACGTCCGAGCCGTCTTCCTCGATGAAGCTGAAGCCGCCTTCGATGCCGACGTCCGTTCGTTCCCCGACCCGAATCCAATACCCCACGTTGGTGGTCTCGCCGATGCCGAGCAGGATCGAGTGATCGCGTCGATCGAGTGGAGATGGAGCGTCCTGCGCGGTCGCTGCCAGTGGAACGAGCGAGAAGCAGATAGCGCCCAGGGCGCACAGACGAAGACGCATCATTGGCCTCCGGGTTCGGGGTGCAGGTACACCATAGAGTGGAAAGCCGCTCCGATCACGACAAGACTTTCGTCCGTAGACCCGCATCCCTCCGTACGTCGGACGGCGACGCGCGCATCGTGTCCACGCCGCCGAATTTCGACCGGTAAACGGCTTGCCGCCTCGTCAACCCGGGTCTTACCTTCCGGCGATGACACCCGCCACCGTCGTGACCGCCACCGTCCATACGCCTCCGCGGGCGCGGTGGGTTCCGCCCGAGGCGGTCGACCCCGTCGTCGTCGACGGGCTCGCGGACGCGCTGTCGCTCCCGCATGCACTCTGCGAGCTGCTCGTCCGCCGTGGATACGGGGGTGTTGACGCCGCCAAGGCGTTCCTGCGGCCCGGGCGCACGCAGATCCACGCGCCGTTTGGCCTGGCGGGCATGGCCGAGGCCGCCGAACGCATCGCGGCCGGGATCCGCGGGGGCGAGACGATCCTCGTCCATGGTGACTACGACGTCGATGGGATCTGCTCGACCGCACTGCTCTGCCGCGCGTTCGCCATGATGGGCGGGCGCGCGGTTCCGTTCGTGCCCAAACGTCTGGAGGATGGATACGACCTGACCGCGGCCGGGGTGGATGCCGCGGAACGCGCGGGCGCGACGCTCATCGTCACGGCGGACTGCGGGATCGTCGCGCACGCCGCGGTCGAGGACGCCGGCCGGCGGGGGATCGACGTGGTCGTGACTGACCACCACGCGCCGGGCGACACGCTGCCGGGGGCGCTGGCGGTGGTGAATCCGAACCGGGCCGACTGCGAGTATCCGGACAAGGGGCTGGCGGGCGTGGGGGTGGCCTACAAGCTTGCCGCCGCGGTCGCCTCGCTGACGGGCGTCGCGGAGGAACGCCTCCACGCGCTGCTCGACCTCGTCGCGGTCGCCACGATCGCGGACCTGGCGCCGGTCACTGGCGAGAACCGCGCGATCCTGCGCTGGGGGATGGCCGTCCTCGGGCGCTCGCCGAATCCGGGGATGCGCGCGCTGCTCCGCGCGACCGGCCTCGCGGACAAGGACGAGGTCACGACCGGTCAGGTCGGGTTCGTCCTCGCGCCCCGGCTGAACGCGGCGGGCCGGATGGGCGACGCGATGCGCGGCGTGCGGCTCCTGCTCACGGACGACCCCGCGGAGGCCGAACGGATCGCCGCCGAGCTCGAGATCGAGAACCGCCGTCGCCGCGAGCTCGACGAGGCCACGCTCGCAGACGCGGTCCGGATGCTCGACCGCGACTACGACCCGGCCCGCGACCGTGGCGTCGTGCTCGCCTCGCCGGAGTGGCATCCGGGAATCATCGGGATCGTTGCGTCGCGCGTGGTCGAGCGGATCCACCGGCCGACCGTGCTGATCGCCCTCGGTCCCGATGAAGGGAAGGGGAGCGCGAGGTCGATTCGTGGATTTCATCTCCAGCAGGCGTTCGTGGAATGCGGCCGGCATCTTCTCCGGTTCGGCGGCCACCGGGCGGCTGCCGGATGCTCGCTACTCGCTGGCGACGTCGACGCGTTCCGGGAGGCGTTCAACGAGGTCGCGCGGGCCCGGCTGACCGACGAGCAGCTAATGCCGCGGATCGACCTCGACGCCGAGATCTCGCTGGCCGACGCGACCCGTGACACGGTGCGGATGCTCCGCCACTTCGCGCCGTTCGGGATCGGCAACCCGTCGCCGGTGTTCGCCGCGCGGCGGGTTCGACTGGCCGCGCCGCCGAGGATCGTGAACGGCGGGCACCTCAAGCTCATGCTCAGCGGGGATGACGCGACGATTTCCGCGATCGGGTTCGGGATGGGTGAGCGGCTCGCGGAGATCGGCGCCGTCGGCGCGCGGGTCGACGTCGCGTTCAAGCTCGAGGAGAACACCTGGGCGGGTCGGAACGGGCCGCGAACCGAGGTGCAGGCCCGGCTCGTGGACATCCGGGCGGCCTCGTGAGGATCGTCGGGGGCACGTGGCGCGGGCGGCGGATCGCGGCGCCGGCGGGCCGCGCGACGCGCCCGACCACCGACCGCGTCCGCGAGGCATGGATGAGCGCGATCGCCGCCGAGCTTCCGGACGCGAATGTGCTCGACCTCTTCGCGGGCTCGGGCGCGCTCGGGCTCG
>CAZUVK010000196.1:6028-7488 GCA_964623785.1 uncultured Gemmatimonas sp.
CGAGGCACTCTCGCGGGGTGCCGCGCGCGCGACGTTCGTCGAGAACGCACCCGCCGCCATCCGCGCGCTGGAGGCGAACATCGCCGACCTGGCGCCCGACCGCGCTCGGGTTCGCGTCGTCCGCTCGGACGCGATCCGGTTCGCGGAATCCCTCGGCCCGTCCGAGTTCGACGTCGCGCTCGCCGACCCGCCTTATGACCAGGGCCTCGCCACGCGCCTCATCGAGGTCTTCCTGCGGAATCGGTTCGCCCGGTTCCTCTGCATGGAGCACGCGCCGACCGAATCGCTACCCGACGTAAAGCCGCTCCGCCAGCGTCGGTACGGCGACACGGTCCTCACCTTCCTGACCATCGAGAATGAAGCCTGACGCGCGGGTTGCCATCTACCCCGGTTCGTTCGATCCCGTCACGCTCGGTCACGAGGACATCGCGCGCCGAGCCCTGCGGATCGCCGACCGCGTGATCGTCGCCGTCGCCCACAACGCGAGCCAGCCGAAGAAGGGGCTCTTCGACATCGCCGAGCGCATCGAGATGATCGAAGAGGTCTTTCGCGACGAGCCGCGGATCGAGGCCGCCGCGTTCGAGGGACTGCTCGTGGACTACGCCCGGGAGCGCGGCGCGGGGATCGTCGTCCGCGGTGTTCGCGGGGTCGGCGACTTCGACTACGAGTTCCGGATGGCACTGATGAATCGCGCGCTGACGCCGGAGCTGGAGACCGTGTTCCTGGCGCCGGACGCCGCGCGATCGTTCGTGTCCGCCTCGCTCGTGCGGGAGATCTCGGGTCTTGGCGGTGACGTTTCCGGGTTCGTATCACCGCCCGTCCTGGCGCGGCTCCGCGACCGGCATCCGCCGCGAGGATGACGTTCGTCGAATCGATCCGGGCGCGGGCGAAGGCGCGCGCGCGGCGAATTGTCTTCCCGGAACCGACGGACCCGCGCGTTGCGGCGGCCGTCATCGAGCTTGCGCGCGAGGGGATGGCGTTGCCCGTCCTCGTCGGTGACGCGAGCGACCTGCGCGATATCACTGCGTCGGATCCCCGGATCGAAGTCATCGACCCCGCGACCGACCCGGGCGTGGATGCGCTCGCGGACCACCTCTGGGAGCGGCGGAAGGCGAAGGGCGTCAGCCGTGATGAGGCGGCGGATCTCGCCAGACAGCCGCTGCTCTTCGCCGCCCTCCTCGTCGCGACCGGGCGGGCTGACGGGACCGTCGCCGGGGCGACACACACCACGCGCGACGTACTCCGGGCCGCGCTCCATGCGGTCGGCCCCGCCGACGGGATCAGGACCATCTCCTCCACCTTCTACCTGCTCCTGGAAGGTCCCGACGGCGGCCGCGTGCTCTCGTTCGCTGATCCGGCGGTGTGCCCCGACCCTGACGCCATGCAGCTCGCGGAGATCGGCACCGCCGCAGCGGCGGCGCGCGTCCGGGCGATCGGCGACGCGCGAATGCTGGTCGCCG
>CAZUVK010000197.1:0-7486 GCA_964623785.1 uncultured Gemmatimonas sp.
CCGGGGCCAAACACGCCCCGGACGCCGGCGTCGATCGTCGGAGGACGCCGGACGAAACCGTTCAGGATAGCGGAAGCGCGGGCGTTCCGATACCGACCAGCCAGTTCCGCCCGGCTCCGGGTCCAATCGGGGTCAGCGATCGGAAATCCCATCCCAGATGGCGAACGCCACCAGGAAGGTCAGGGCTCCGTACGCAAATACGGCATCGGCGAAACCCGCCCCTGTCGGGCCGAACCGAGCCGCGGCGACCAGCGATTGGGACATCAGCAAATGAAGCATCGGATCCATTCCGTGTCGTGGACTCGAAGGCGCGCCTCCGGCCGCGCGGGGACTCCGCGCCAGGCCCGGCCGTAGCACGGGGGGAGACGCGCTCCGAGTGGTTAATTGAATCAGGAGGTCGTGTCCTGGCTCTCGGCGGCGGGGGGCCTCGCTGGCCGGGCGGGCGGGGGCACTCGGCCCGCACCATAGCGTTCAATGACGCTACGCCGACTACCGAACCAGACGAGGAACGCCAGGCCGCCGACACACAGGAGCACGAGGAGCGCACCGACATCGCGAGGGATATCCGAGAGGATATCCCTCAAGCTCAGCTCCCCGAACTGGAGAGCCATCGCAAAGGCATACATTCGTTCACTCCGCGAGGTATGGACGCACTCGTCCACGACCGTCAACGAGGGTCGGGGACAGGCAGTAGAGTCGTTTCGCGCCGCGACACCGGAGGGCGCGCGGGACGAGGTCTATGCCTGCGGAGGTGGCGGAAGACTGGTGGCGAACGAGGAGATCGCGCCGTTGCGGAGCAACCGGTCGCGCTGGGCGTGGCCAGGGGTGGGGCGGACGCTGGCCGGGTCGATACCCGGCCTCCAGATTCCGAATGGCGCGGCGGACGCTTCGAGCGCGCCGGATGGGGAGTTACGAAACTCGAAGCCGGCGGACCGCCCGCCGGTTCCTTGTGAGACTGTCGGCTGGGTGGTCGTGAGCGCCGCGGGCGACGATGGCGCGTCGAGCGCGCGAAGAGAACCGCCGTCACGCGGACCATCGAAGCGTTCGGAACTCGCGTGCGGGCCTTCGACCGGAATCCCGGGCGTCGTCGATTGCGCCGAGCCCGCGATGGCGAGCGCGGCGGCGATCGACAGTGCCAGAATACGCAGTCGAGGAATCAGCAAGCGACCGATCCGACCATTGGTCCAACGTTGGAAGTGCCCGACTTCAACGGCGAAAGCTATACCGAACGGCGTTCGCAATCAATTGGGGCAGCGCCGATCAACGCCGCGACCGCGAAGTACCGCCGGGATTACGGGTTCCGGGTCTCGCGGCAAGCGGCGATGAACGCCGTCAGGTCCTCCTCCGAGGGGGCCGGGTAAGGGCCGAAATAGGTCGCACCGTACACCGCGCCCAGCCGACGTGCACGTGCCAGGCGACCGAGCATCTCGTCGTCGATCGGCCGCTCGGCGTACACTCCGCGCGTCTGGGTGCCCGTGAGATCCGCGACGAACACGTATGGTTCATCGTCGATCCCGAACGAGAAGCGTTCCTCGCTTCCGATCGGCGCGGTCGTTTCCGACTCGACCGACATGATGGCGGGGCCGCGGACGCAGGCGAGGCGGAACGGGATCGCGCCGGTCTGGTCGGCCGGAAGGCTGAGCGACGCGCCGCCGCCGGTGATCCGCAACGTCCAGTGCGCCGCGTCGATGAGCGCCGCGGCCTCGTTCGGTTGCGGTAGCTCGGGTTCATCGACCGGGCGATCGGCAACACAGGCGCAGAGGGAGAACGCGAGCACGCCGGCGGCAAATCGGAAAGCGCGGGTTCTGCGGATCATCATCGCGAAAGCGGTTGATCGGGAGGCGGCGTGCCCCGTACGTTCGTTCGCGATTCCAGGGCACGCGCGAACCGGTGGGATGTAACACGATTCTCGCCACGACGAAACGTCGCGATTCGATTCCGCCGACTCCCCAATCCGCATCCGATCCCGCCGCTCATGGATCCGACAAGGTCGGCACCGCCCGATGAGATTCGAATACATCCCGCCGCGCGGCGGGGCACCTCTCCTCTTCCGGACGATCAGGCTGGTTCCGGGGCCCGGGCCGTATTCCGGACCGAAATCGCGGTCATCGGCGCCGGGCAGGCGGGGCTCTCCACCGCGTACCACCTGGGCAAGCGCGGATTGGCACCCCACCGAGGTTACGTGGTGCTCGACCAGTCGCCGCGGCCGGGCGGCGCATGGCAGCATCGGTGGCCATCGCTGACGCTGACCACCGTGAACCGGATCCACGACCTGCCGGGGATGCGATTCGCCGATGTCGTCGGCAACGACGCGGTTGACGTTCCGGCGAAGACGGCAGTCCCCGAATACTATGCGGCCTACGAGAAGGCGTTCGACCTGCCGGTGTACCGGCCCGTGAAGGTGACGGTCGTATGCGACCGCGGGGATCGGTTCAGCATCGAGACCGACCGCGGCGGGTTCTCGGCCAGGGGCATCATCAACGCGACCGGGACGTGGGAGAGCCCATACATCCCCGAATATCCGGGCGCCGAACGATTCCGCGGGAAGCAGCTCCATACACGCGACTACCAATCGGCGGACGAGTTCGCGGGGAAGCATGTGATCATCGTCGGCGCCGGGATCTCGGCGATCCAGCTGCTCGACGAGATCTCTCGAGTCACATCCACGACCTGGGTCACGCGTCGACCTCCCGACTTCCGCGCCGGGCCGTTCACGGAGGACCTCGGGCGCGCCGCCGTCGCGATCGTCGAGGACCGTGTCCGCCGCGGTCTCCCGCCCGGCTCGGTCGTTTCGGTCACCGGGCTTCCCGTCACGCCGCAGATCGAGGCGATGCGGGCGCGCGGCGTGCTGGCGCGCTCCCCCATGTTCAGCGAGATGACGGACGATGGCGTCCGGTGGCCCGACGGCGCGGAGCTGAGGGCCGACGTGATCCTCTGGTGCACGGGGTTCCGAGGGTCGCTCGACCACCTCGCGCCGCTGATGCTCCGCGAGCCTGATGGCGGAATCATGATGACTGGCAGGCTCGCCACACGGGTGGCGAGGGACCCGACGATCCACCTCGTGGGTTACGGCCCCTCAGCTTCGACGATCGGCGCGAATCGGGCGGGACGGGCCGCGGCGGAAGAGCTGATGGGCGAGTTGGGTCTGCCATGAGGAACTCCACCCCGGGTGGGCGTGGGTGGAGGAGTCCGGGCATTCCCGATCTGTACTGGTGCGGAATCGTCGATACTGCCGCTGTTATCCACCAACATTCTCGATAGCTTTCTCGCCGTGGCAGCGTACGTATGTTCCCGCAATACGGCGACAGAGAATGAACGAATCAGGCGAACCGGCTCCGAGATTGATGATTGCGCTCGCCCTGCTGGCGGTGTACGTGATCTGGGGCTCGACATATCTGGCGATACTCTTCGCGATCGACACGATTCCGCCGCTGACGATGGCGGGGATCCGCTTCCTCGTCGCCGGCGGACTGCTGTACGGCCTGCTCCGGTTGCGGGGGTATCCCGCGCCGACGAAGGTCCACTGGGTGTCGGCCGCGATCATCGGGACGCTTCTGCTGGGGTTCGGGAACGGCGGGGTCACCTGGGCGGAGCAGCGTGTGCCATCAGGAGTCGCGGCGCTGATCCTCGCGGGGACGCCGGCGTGGATGGTGATCCTGGACTGGTTGCGGCCGGGCGGAAGGCGGCCGGGGCGGAGGGTGGTCGCCGGGGTGCTGCTGGGGCTGGCGGGGATCGCGGTGCTCGTGCTCGCGGGCGGCGATCCGCGGGCGGACGGAATCGATCCGATCGGCGTGATCGTCGTGCTGGCATCGTCGGTCTCGTGGGCGGTCGGGTCGATCCTTTCGCGGTTCCTGCGGGTGCCGGCCTCGGCCATGCAGGTGACGGCGATGCAGATGATCGCCGCGGGAGCGGTGCTGACGGCGGGTGGCGCGGCTGCCGGCGAATGGCCGCGCGTCAACCTTGGCGCGATCACCGGGTCGTCACTGTTGGCGTTCGCGTACCTGGTCGTCTTCGGCTCCTGGATCGGGTACTCGGCGTACGTCTGGCTGCTGCGGGCCACGACGCCCGCGGTGGCGTCGACCTACGCCTACGTGAACCCGGCGATCGCGGTGCTGCTCGGGTGGGCGATCGCGGGCGAATCGGTGGACCGGTGGATGATCGGCGCGATGGCGCTGATCGTGGGCGGGGTCGCCATGATCACGGTGCCGCGGGAGTGGTTCTCCACGAGGATTCGGAAGGATCCGGTGGAATCGGGTTCCCCGGCTTCGGCGAGGGTTTAGTGCTGTGTGCCTGAAGTCCCGCGAGTCAGACGTCGTGGCCGGCCTGGGGAGGGGCTATCGCGCCTTCGACTGAACCTCGTAATGCAGTTCAGCGAAGGCGGTGCCGACCGCGCGCACCGAGATCAGGCGGAGGGGCGGATCCGTGATCTCGCGTGGCAGGAGGGGCTTGCCGGCCCCGAGCGTGACGGAGCCGATCTGGACGAAGATATCGTCGAGCAGGCCGTGGTCGTGGAACTGCCCGACCAGTTCACCGCCTCCCACGATCCAGACGTTTCCGCCGCCCGCCGCTTCCACCATTTCGCTGTGCACGGGCCGAACGTCGCCGCTGACGAACCGGATGTCGGCTCCCGGGACGGGCGGGAGGACGCGGGAAGTGAAGACCCAGGTTGGCTGCTCGTATGGCCAGGGTTCCGGAGGCTTTCCCTCCGGCGCGATCGAATTCCGCAGCAGCCATTCGTAGGTGGCCGACCCCATCGCGAGCGCCCCGATATCGCGGATAAACGTCGGGTAGCTCGTTTCCTCGACGTCACCGAGCGCGAAGAGCCACTCCAGCGAATCGTCGACGGTCGCGATGAATCCGTCCAGGCTCGCGGCGGTGTAGTACTGGGTCCTCATCGGGAAATCACCGGGGGAGCTACAGCCCCTCGCCGCTTGCCATCAGGCCCATATGCTGCTCGACGATCTCGAGACCGCCTTCGCCCGCCTCCCAGGAGACGCGGCCGTCACCATTCGCGTCGTTCCCGGATATGATTCGAGCGGTGACCGTCTTGAGTTCCTCGATCAGCGGCGCTGCTTCGGCGGCGGTATTGGCTGCCTGGATGCGGCCGACGAGCGCGACGGCAGCGTCCGTCCACTGCACCACGTTGGTCGCCGAGGCAGTGACGTGGCCGGCGTGAGTGGTAACGTTCTGCGACGCGCTCTCCGCGTCGGCAGCGAAGCCGATGTGGCTCACCACGCCCTCCGCGGCCCGCTTCACCCCGAACCCCTGACCGGGACCCTGACTTCCTTCCGCCGGGCTCAAGGCATGGAGCACGTGACCCGCGTGGGTCTTCATGCCGGCGAGATTGGACGGGTCGCGCGACGCGAGATCCGCGTGCTGCGCGGCAATGCGGGCATCCGCGAGGGCGGCCGGCAGCAGACCCTGACCGTCCGGCGCGGCGCTGAACCCCGTCGTCACGTGTCCGATGTGAGTATGGGTCGGGTTGCCCTGCGCGTGCGTGGTCGAGGCGACCGCCGCGACCAGCACGGGAATGGCAACTACGCTGCACAACGTTCCGATCTTCATGCGCCTACCTCCTGAGATACGGGAATTTCGTGAGCGTGGACGGGTCCAGCTTCCAGAGGACTCTCGTTTTCGCCTTCGAGACGCGCGTGCCGGCGTCGAAGAAGGTATACCGTTCGCGGACCGACTGAGTCAAGGCGCTTGGACTGACCCGGCCAGACGCGGGATGCTCCGTGCAATGTGGGGCCGGCAGGTTTCGTCCCTCTTCGCCCAACGCCTCTCCGGCCGGGGTCTTCCCCTCGTCTTCCCCCAACCGGGTTGACCGCCAGGGGCGTCTTTTGCGATCTTGGTAGCGCCGACCGGCGGCACGCCTGAAACGGGCGCCGGACCGGATCGGCCACGCTCACCCGACGAACAGAGGTCCGCATGCGGATGGTCCTGATCGGTGTTCACCTCATTGGAACCGACTGGACCGGAGTATATCCGTATGTCAACCACGACCCACGCGAGCGACGCGCGCATCGTCGCGGAAGGTGTCAGCTACGCACCGGCTGACGGCCGGGAGCTCTTTCAGAACGTAACCCTCTCTTTCGGCCGGGAACGCACCGGCCTGGTCGGGCCCAACGGGTCCGGCAAGACCACGCTCGTCCGTCTCCTCGCGGGTGAGCTGGCGCCGTCGTCCGGCCGTGTGCATCGCGCCGGGGCGATCGCGGTGCTTCCGCAGGACTTCCGACCCGCTCCGAATCTGCCGCTGTCTGCGATCCTGGGGATCGACGACCGGATCGCGGCGCTCAGGCGCCTCGAGGCGGGATCGGGCACACCCGCCGACATCGACCTGGTCGGTGATGACTGGGACCTGCCGGAACGCGCCGAGGCCGTGCTATCCCGCTTCGGCCTCGGCCACCTGGCGCTGGATCGACCATCCGGTTCGATCAGCGGGGGCGAGGCCACCCGGGTCGCCCTCGCGCGGCTGGCATTGGGACGGCCGGATTTCCTCCTGCTCGACGAGCCCACCAATCACCTGGACGCTTCCAGTCGCGAGGTTCTCCACGCATTCGCGGAGGGGTGGACGGGCGGGCTGCTCTGCGTCAGTCACGACCGCGAACTCCTGCGGCGGATGGACCGGATCGTCGATCTGTCGTCGCTGGGCGTGCGGACGTACGGCGGCAACTACGACGACTACCGCGCGCGCCGCGACGAGGACGACGAGGCGGCCAACCGGGAACTGGAAAGCGCGCGGGCCGCCCTTCGTCGCGTGGAGCGGGAGGCGCGGGAGATGCGCGAGCGACAGGCACGCCGCGAGTCGCAAGGGCGTCGCGCGGCGGCGCACGCGAACATGCCGAAGATCCTGCTCGGCGCGCGGAAGGCGCAGGCGGAGGCGACGGGTGCCCGGGTCCGCGCCATCACCGCGCGCGAGGTGGACGAGGGGCGGGAGCGCGCGGACGCGGCACGCCGAGCGGTCGAGGAGCGGGAGAGACCCCGCTTCGAGCTTGGCTCATCGGGACTTCCGGTGGGACGAACAGTCCTGGAGGTGGATGACGTGACGGTGCGCTTCCCGGGCGCGGGCGCGCCAGTGCTCGATCGCGTGTCGCTCCGGATCGTCGGGCCAGAACGGGTGGCCGTCGTCGGGCCGAACGGGAGCGGAAAGACGACGTTGCTGAAGGTGGCGATCGGGAGGCTGGCGCCGGAGCGCGGCGCAGTGCGCAGCGTGGCTGACACCGAGACCGGGTATCTCGACCAGACGGGGGCTAGGCTCGACCCGGAGCACTCGGTGCTGGAAAACTTCCGGGCGTTTCATCCGGAGATGGACGTCACGAAGTCGCGGTACGCGCTCGCGCGATTCCTCTTCCCGGACGATTCAGCGTTGCGGACGGCCGGGACGCTCAGCGGGGGGGAGCGACTACGGGCGTCCCTCGCCTGCGTGCTGGGTGGGGCGCGGCCTCCGTCGCTGCTCGTGCTCGACGAGCCGACGAACCACCTCGAC
>CAZUVK010000198.1:0-7485 GCA_964623785.1 uncultured Gemmatimonas sp.
CGCTCGTCGCGTTCCGGAGCATGGGCGGCACCGTGACGGCGACGAGCGCGAGCGGAAACCAGACGAGCGGGGAGACGGGCCGGAGGATCTGCGCGATCGGGTTGAGCAGGCGGCGCGCGACCGGTGTGGATCCCATCAGCACGCCGACGGGGATGGCGATCAGCGACCCGAGTGCGAAGCCGATCGCCACGCGCTTCAGCGACTCCGCGAGCTGTAGCCCGATCCCGAGCGAGTTCCGGTCGGGGTTGAACGGGTCGGCCAGCATCTCGCGCAGGGTGCGTGCGGTGGAGATTGGCGATGGGAGCTCGCCACCGACGGTAAGGCTGAAGATCTGCCAGCCCGCGAGGAGGAGGAGCAGGCTGGCGAGTCCCCACGCGGCGTTGGCGACGATCGGGACGCATCGGCGCCGGATGGCCTCCATGCGGGAGGGCGCGCTGGTCGCGGCCGACCGGGTCGTGCCACCGGCCTCGTCGGCGTTCGCGCGTGCCGTGGTTGCCGGCGCGTCGGCCCCGACGATGGCCACCGTCGCATCATCCTCGTCAGGCATTCGCGCCGTCGTGGCCACGGCCAGCGCGGCGCCGCGGTTCGCGCTCATGCCGCACCCGCCATCGGCGCCGTCGCGCCGCGCGCCGTGTATCCGCGAAGCATCCCCGCCGGATCCGCCGGATCGAAATACGTCCGGTCCGCGTCGACCAGGAACGGCTTCATGTCGTCGTCGGGGACCGCGATCTCCATCTCGGCCGCGACCTCGCGGTAGAGATCCTGGAGGATGACCTCCCGTGCGATCGCGTCGTACTCGGGCGCGGCGCCGAGCCGCCCGAAGCGGACGTACTGCGCCATGAACCAGATCCCGTGCGCGAGACGGGGGAAGTTCGTCACCCCCTCCCGGTGGAACACCATCGCATCGTCCTCGAAGGTCCTCGTCCCTAGCCCCGCCCCCAGCGCGTAACTCCCCCTCAGCCGCGCGTCGATCACCGTGGCGGGGGCGTTCACGTACGCCGGCCCGCCAATCGTGGTCGCCGCCTGGCGCCGGTTGCCCGGGTCGTCCAGCCACCGCGACGCCTCGAGGATCGCCTTCATCACCCCCTTCAGCTCCCCCGTCCGTTCCGAAGCGAATCGGCTATTCACCACCAGCGCCTTCTCCGGATGATCCTTCCAGAGCGTCTGGGACGTGACGAACGTGAAGCCGACTCCCCGCTCGACGGCCACGCCGCCCCACGGCTCGCCTACGTTGAAGCCGTCCATGTTGCCGGCTTCCATGTTCGCGACCATCTGCGGCGGCGGGATCGGTGTGATACGAACCGACTTCGGATCGATTCCGGCTGCCGCCAGCGTCAGCATCAGCCAGATGTCGTGCGTTCCGCCGGGGAAGGTCATCGCGAACGTCGGTTCCTTCTCGCGCCGCAGCGATTCCACGCCCGCCCGGAAGCCGTTGTAGTCGGCGTAGTCGATCTCCCCGCCGAACGACTTCGTCGAGAGCGTTGTTGCCTGACCATTGTTGTTGATCATCATCGCGATCCGCAGCGGGTCGCCGCGCGCCGCGCTCACGCCGGTCGCCGCCGCGAAGGGCATCCCGAAGAGGCAGTGCGCCGCGTCCAGTTCGCCGGAGGCCAGCTTGTCCCGAACGATCGGCCACGACGTCTGCTTCTCGACCACGACGTCGACGCCATACTTCGCGTACAGCCCCAGCTCGTGCGCCATCACCACGCTCGCGCAATCCGTCAGCGGGATGAACCCGATGCGGATCGGTCGCCCCACGCCGCCCGCGCCTCCGGCCCCGCACCCCACCAGCGGCGCCGCCAGAGCGCCCAGCCCCGCCGCCGCCATTCCTCGCAGCATCTCCCGCCTCGATATGGCCGTCATCTATGCCTTCGTTTTCTCGAAAGGACGTCATCCTCCAGGCCCGCCAACCTCTGCGGTTCGGCCCATCGCCAGAGCAATGCCCATGCCAGAATCGCAATTTCACCTAATAAAGCAAGGTAATAGGTATAAAATACCTAAGATTAAAAGTTATCATGGGCGGAGTAAACGACGAATTCGTAGGTACAAAACTGTCGGACCGGGTGGGTTGATACGACAATATTGTAGGATGGACGACCTGCGTGGAATCAAGACCGTGGGGAGCGGGCTGGCCAGAACGCCAGTGTCGATGGGAAGTGAATCAGTCGAAGGCGACCCGGACCGGGCTATAGGAAGGGGTCCGCCGTTCTCCGCGACCTCAGCGTGCTCCGCGAGACCCCGCCGTTCTCCGCGACCTCCGCCCCGCCGCGTTCTCAGCGTGAACCCCCAGCGCGTACCTACCGCCGGTACCGATCCGAATCGATCCCGTACCGTCGGATCCGGTACCCGAGAATCCGCTCCGTCGTCTGCAGGATCCGCGCTGCCTTCGACTGGTTCCCGCCAGTCGTCTTCAGCGTGTCCTCGATCAGGTTGCGCTCGAAGTTCGCGACCAGCTCGGCGAGCGAACCGGGCGCCATCGTGTCCGACCCCTCCGCGGTCTGGAGAGTCGATGGGAGATGGTGCCCGTGGATCACGTTGCCGTCGCACACGAGGATCGAGCGGACGATCGCGTTCTCCAGCTCCCGCACGTTGCCCGGCCAGTGGTAGCTGGTGAGCATGTCGATCGCTGGCGTGGAGATCCGCCTGATCGACTTCCCGTACTCCGTGGCGTACTTCTGGATGAAGTGCTCGCTGAGCGTGAGGATGTCGGTCTTCCGGTCGCGCAGCGGCGGGGCGAAGATCGAGAAGACGTTCAGCCGATAGTAGAGGTCCTCGCGGAAATCTCCCTCGGCGATCGCGGCCTCAAGGTCGCGATGGGTCGCGGCAATCACACGAACGTCGACGGGGATCGCGCCGGTGCCGCCGATCCGCTGGACCTCGCGCTGCTGGAGCACACGCAGGAGCTTCGCCTGCAGGCCAGGCTCGAGATCGCCGATCTCGTCGAGGAAGAGGGTGCCACCGGTCGCCCGCTCGAAGAGCCCGACCTTCCGTCCCAGCGCGCCGGTGAACGCGCCCTTCTCGTGGCCGAACAGTTCCGACTCGATCAGCGTTGGTGGCAGCGCCGCGCAGTTGACGGTAACGAACGGCTTCTCGGCGCGCGGGGACCTGAGGTGAACGGCGTGGGCGACCAGTTCCTTCCCCGTTCCGGACTCGCCGCGGATCAGCACGGTCGCGTTCGTGTGTGCGACCTGGGCGATCTGCGCATAGAGGTGACGCATCGGCCCGCTCCCACCGATCAGGCCGGCGCACTCGTATCGTTCACGTAGCTCCTCACGCAGTTGCGTGTTCTCTTCCAGCAGATGGCGGCGCTCGGTCTCGGCCATCCAACTCGCCTTCGTCGCCTGCGCGATCATGCTCGCGATCACCCCCACCAACCCGACCGTCGTGTCGTAGTCGCGGTCGTCGTCGTATAGCAACTCGATCGAAAGCGCGCCGACCGGCCGTCCGTCGATGGCGATCGGCGCGCAGAAGAAGCTCGTCTCCCCGGCGCCCATCCGTTCACCCGAGCGGTGCAGGAATCTCGGCTCTTCGCTGATCCGCGGCACCACGATCGGCTCGCCGGTCTCCACCACCCGCCCGGTGATCCCCTCGCCGATCCGATACCGCGCGTCCAGACCCTCGTGCGGCAGACCGATCCCCGCCTCGACGCGGAGCTCTTCCCCCGGGACATCGATCAGCGTCACCACGCTCCGCACGATCCCCTCGTGGTCCTTCAACACCTCCAGCACCGACTGTAGCCGGTCGCGAAGATCGAGCGTTCCCGACAGCGCCTCCGTCACCGCGATCAGCGCGCCCAGCGTCCCGGGATTCGACCTTGACCCCTCCCGGGACCATTCCTCGCGGGCCGGACTTCCAGGCCCCTCGCTCGTTGACCCGGAATCGGGCAAAACCGATTGAGACTTGAGTTTATTAGTCATAGGACGAGAAATGGCTAACGAATATCGGGTCAAAATGCCATAATATCTTGTAAATCCTACACCCGCGCGCGATATTGCGTCAAGGAGCGGTGAATTCAGGACGAGCGGATGGAAGAAATGGATACTGTTGATGCGCCCGGGTCTCCGGCTCGCGTTTCGGATGGCGCGACTGACGGACTCCGGTCACGGGCGGCGCGCGCGATAGCGGCGATGCGGGCCAGCGGTGTCACGCGCGAGCGGATGATTCTCGACGCGCCGCGGGTGATCGGCGAGGCACTGGGGTGGGATGCCGGGATGATCTGGACACCCGCGGCCGGTGGCGCCTACCTGGAATGTCGAGCCTTCTGGGGCGCCGAGGAGATCGCGCACGGTGACTTCGCCCGGGCGAGCCGGGAGATGCGGTTCGAGCCGGGCCTCGGTCTCGTCGGTCGAGTATGGGAGAAGCGCGAGGCCGCATGGATCGAGGACGTTACCGCGCTCCCGGACTACGTTCGGATCGGACCCGCCCGCCGCGAGGGTCTGCGCTCCACGTACATCACGCCGCTCGAATGGGATGGCGAGCTTTCTGGCGTGATGGAATTCTACTCGCGCGGCCACCGCACTCCCCACCAGGAGCTGGTCTCGGCGATGCGCCGGGCCGGCGACTGGATCGCGCGGCTCCTCGCGGCGGGTACCGGCGAGATTGCCACAGTCACCGGGCGTGCCCCGTCCCATCACGGATCGCCCGATCTCACCCTGACCTTCGTCGTTGACTCACGAGCGCGCATTCGTGCCGCCGACGCCGTTGCCGCCGGCGTCACCGGTCGAACCACCGAGGCCCTCCTCGGCTACTCCCTCATCGACGATTTCATCGGCCGCGACACCACCGGTCCGGCCGCCGCCGAAGATGCCTTTGCGCGTCTCGGCGAGGGCAAATCGGTCGTCCGCTTTCGCGCGCCCTTCGCCACGCCCGACGGCCCGCGCCTCGCCGAGTGGACGTGCACCGCGCTGTCGACCGACGTCGCCGGCGCCCCACTCGTCGTCGTGACGATCCACTTCGCCAGAGAATAGCCTCGTCACATATGGCGTAACTGACTGCCATCCATTATCTTGACTCCCTGACCATCGTCCCCGCGCGGGTCACGCGCCGAGACGCCTCGCAGGCTTACCGCTGTACGTTTCTCCCGACTGTCAGGCGACCTCCGTACCCCACGGTGGCTCGGCCCCGAGCATCGAGTAACGAACGCGTCGTTTCGCTGGACCTGCAGACCCTTCAATCCGTTCGGCACCCGGAATGGATCGACGCGACTTCCTGTTGTCGTGCGCAGCCTCGCTCGTCGCGGGTTGTGGGAACCCTCTTTCGCCCTTTGGCGCGTCGACGGTCGACGGGCCAACCGGCGTGTTCGGCGGCTTGCACGCGAAGTCCACCGGGCCACCGGTGCTCGGCATCAACTCCCACCTCCTTCGCGACCCGGACCTCAAGCTGATCCGCGAGCTAGGCTTCACGCATGTCCGTAGCACGTTGATCTCGTCCCTCTGGGCTGACAACGTCACGTACGCGGCCTCGATGAGAGAGCACACCGCGCGCGTCGCGGACCACGGCCTCGGGATGCTCTACGTCGTGCACAACGCGCACGGCAAGGTCTTCCGCTCACCCGACGATCCCGCCGCCGCCCGGGAATTCACGACGATCGTCGTGACGATGCTCGAGGCCCTCCCCGAGGTCGAGTCGTGGCAGCTCTGGAATGAGATGGACGTGTGGCTCCAGGCGCCGTTCGGGACGGGGCACATCCCCCCGAGATCGGCATTCGCCACGGGCGTGAACTACGCGGCCTGGTGGCGGGACGCATACGAGCGGTTGAAGAATCGTCGGCCCGAGGCGCTGTTCGTGACCGGCGGGGTCGCGGACCTGGACTCGGAGCGGGGCTGGGACTTTCTGCGGGGGGTAGCTTCGCGCGGGATCGAGGCGGATGCGCTCGGGCTGCATGCCTACGGGAGATGGGACAGGGCGCGGGCGCGTTGCGTGAAGGCACGGAAGATCGTCGGCGATACGATCCCTGTCTGGTTGACCGAGTTCAGCGGAAAACCGGGATCCTTCTGGACTCCGGAGTACCAGGCCGAGGCGGTTCGCGACGTCATCGAGGGCAATCAGGCAACGCCGTACTTCGCCCGCATCTACTCGTACTGTCTGGAGACGGACCCGAATGACCCGTGGTACGGGCTGCGAAATGTGGACGGCAGCCCTCGTCCCCTCCTGGATTGGCTCCACGAGCGCGCCGCGGCGTCGGCGGTCGGGTGACGGATCCGACCTACGACCAGCGCGTCCGAGGTGGGGCTCACTGAAGGAGCCCGAGCAGTCGCCGCGTCACGTCGTCCACCCGTTCGGCGACCCGCACCGCTCGCGCCAGCACGGGGTGGCGGGTCGGTGGGGCGAGGATGAGTCGTGCGATCACGGCGGCTTGTTCATCGAGCGTCCGCAGCAGAATCGCACGCTCGGCGTCACTCTTCGCGCCCGACAGCGACACGGCGCAACTCCACGCGTGATCCCGCGCCTTCGGAATGCTGAAGCGGGTGATGTCGTCGTCCAGCCGGCCCGCGATCCAGTCGAGCCGTTCGAGGATTGGCGCGTACTTCCCGCTTACTTCCGACTTCAGGCTGACGGTCGCCGCCTCGAGCACGGTGTTCACCCGTGTGTGGTCCTCGTACTTCCCCGGCCGGCCGGGGTCGATACCCACCTCGTCCAGCGCGAGCGCGAGATCGTGGTTGATGTGCGCGTTGATGCCCAGCAGCAGGTGCTGGATCACGAACCCGGTGCCGGTTTGTGCCGCCTCGAACGCGATGCTCCACGACTTCGGGACGGAGCCAGGTTCGCGTGAGATCCAGGCGAGTAGCGCCCCGCGATACAGGTTGCCAAAGAAGACGAGATACTGCGCCGCCCACTCGGGATCATTGAACCCGCCTGCCAGGATCTCGCGCTCGATCGCCCGGGTGATCGCCAGGTACGCGGTAACGAACACGCCGCGCCGGTCACGGAGGGGGAGACAGATGGACTCCACGCTCTCCAGCGCAATCGCGACTTCATCGACCGTGCCGAACTCGATGGACAGGACCTCCCGCAGCTTGTAGTCCGGGCCCGGCTCGACCAACCGGGCGTCAGGGACCAGGGCCTCCTCGGCCCGGCTCACGCTTCCATCTCGAGGGAGAGGGCGAGCCCGACCTCGCGGATCTGCTGCGCGTGCCGCCCCTCGTGCGCGCCGATGAAGGCCAGCCACTGGTAGCCGTCCAGCTCGCCGAGCACTGGATGCGGGGCGCGGACGGCCCCGATCGCCAACCCGTCCAGCACGGCCACCGTGGCGAGCAAATGGTCGCGGGATCGCTCGAGCGCGGACCAGGCCTCCGCCTCGGCCAACCCGCCGGTCGGTTCCATTGCCTCCCTCGCGATCCGCTTCTCGCTTCGATCCAGGAGGCGGGCCAGATTCAGCGTCGGCAGGATCGGGGTCGACTCGCCGTCGGCGCCTGGATTCGCCGTCTGCACACCGGCGGTTACCATTCGGGCAATCCGAGTCTCCGCGATCGCGAGATGCTCGAC
>CAZUVK010000199.1:0-526 GCA_964623785.1 uncultured Gemmatimonas sp.
CTTGTCTTCTGAACACTCGGGGAGGCGCGTTCAATCCGGCGGTGGCGGTGGGGATCACGGCGCCGAGATCACCAGCCGGAACCCGATGAAGGGGCGGCGCGCTCCGGGCTCGCCGCTGCGCCGGACGGCCGCCCGTGCGAGGTTCGCCGGATCCGCGAACGACCCGCCCCGCATTACCCACAGCGCATCCTCCTCCAGATTCAGCGCAACGTCTTCCTCGCCGTAACGCCCCGTGGGGTGCGGACTGCGCGTCCACTCCCACACGTTGCCGCTCATGTCACTGAGGCCGTACGGGCAGACGTCGCAGGCGTAGGCGCCGACCGGGGTGGTGCCCCGCCCACCGAAATTGGCGAACTCGCTCCGCGGATCATTGCCCCACGGGTAGACTCTTCCATCGACCCCGCGCGCCGCCTTCTCCCACTGCGCCTCCGTCGGCAGCGTCACCCGCCAGCCCGAGACGAGCGCGTCGCGGATCCGGGGAGGCGCGACCGGTGAATCCTTCAGCCGCGCTTCCAGCCAGCGCGCA
>CAZUVK010000199.1:536-7463 GCA_964623785.1 uncultured Gemmatimonas sp.
GGGATGGTCAGCCGGCGGGGTGAGCGCTCCCGGGTCGGCCCGATGCCCCGTCGCGGCCACGAACGCCCGATACTGCGCCACCGTGACCTCGTAGCGGCCGATGAAATAGGCCGGCAGATCGACGGTACCCGCCGCGCCTTCCGCCCACCGCTCGTTCCCGAAGGACTGCGGATCGACCGCGGGGTCGCTCCCCATCAGGAAAGGGCCGGCCGGAATCTCCACGAATCCAAGAAGCTCCTCGTCGGGAAGAAACCAGGCGTCAGCGCGGAGGTTCGGTGGATCCAGCGCGTCGGCGCCCGCCGGAACAAGCCGGGTCGCCTCCGCCGTTCTCACGCGGATCACGTCCCGGCCGAAGAGCCAAATGGAGGCCACGAAGGCGATCGACGCCACCGTCATCCCGGCCGCCACTCCGGCCCGCGCTACGGTTCCGTTCCGGCTACTGAACCTGTTCAAGGAATCACGATCCTCTCGGGGTCTTCCGTGGCAGCCTCGATTCGCCGATCCTGGAGCCAGTTGTCGCGTGCCGGGTGGCCTCCGGCGCTGGCGTTATAGCGAGCGGAAGCACGCGAACCCCCAGCCGTGCTCGCAGGCGCGAGCGTAGAGTTCGGGCTCCGGCATCTCGAGAAGGTTCAACCCTTCGGGGATACGGCCCGCCAGGAACGGCGACGGCCGGCCGGGAAGAAAGCGACCGGGTGGGACGACGGACGAAACCATGGGTCGGCCTGGACTCGAACCCAGGACCATTCGGTCAAAAGCCGAGTGCTCTACCAACCCCAAACCGTTATATTTACGGCGCGACCAGTCCGCTTTCAAGCGCCGGCCCGCGATAGGTCGGGCCTTCCCCGGTCTCCGCCGTCCGCAACGAGAGCCGCGATCCACATCCGCTCGAGATCGACCCCCGTAACACGTACCGTGACCCGGTCGCCGAAGCTCAGGACGATGTTCGTCACCGTGCCCTGAAGGAGCATCCCCTTTCGACCGGTACTCCGGAATCTCATCGAGCCGCGCGAGATCCGCCCGGGCGCGCCATTTTTCCCTTGGTTAGGGGCTCGACCGCGCGGGAGATCTCCGGTGGCACGAGGCGATACGTCCAGCGCAGAAGGGCTGAGGAGCGAGACCTGACTCTCACGAGGGGGAACGCCTACCACGGACTTCGGTACAATCGGCGCACGGAGCTTCGAAAGGTTGAGCCGAAGTATGCACGATGGCTCATCGGTATTCGGTGACGACGGAACGCCCGGCATCGAGGTTTCAGGAGGGGTATGCGGGATTTTTGTCCCGTTTCTGTCCCGTTTTCTTGAAGGGTAATCTGTGATAGTGGCAGTAAAACTATTGGGAGGGTTGGCAGAACGGCTATTGCACCGGTCTTGAAAACGGGTTTGTTTGACCTCGCCTGGAGTACCAAATCCGAATTTATCGAGCAATGATGCGGATTTTCTCCGGACTGCCGTGATGAGGTTGGCAGGAAATCCGCTCATCCCGTCCCGTTCTGTCCCGTTTTCCAAGAAACGGGACAGAACTTCGCGGCCACCTCCTCTGGCCGCCATCTGGCTGGTTTTCGGACGCGTGGGGTACTAACGCGAAGGCTGAGCTATGGCGGTTCAATGGCTTGGTAGGCGGGTGCGCCACCCCGGCCTTGAAGGAGGAGTCGCGCCGCGAAGTCAAGATTGCGCCGCGGCGAGTACGGATAAGCCGAGTGCCGTAGTGCGATATTGCTGCGTCGGCGAGCGGGGCGCTGCTGGCTGCGTCAATTCCAGAAGCCCCTGTTCGATCAGGGGCTGAAGGTAGCGACCGCGAAGGTGTCTCTCGTTTCGCATTTTGAGGTGCGACTGGATCTCCGCGCGGTGGCGTGGTTCTCGACAGTAATCGAGCAGTTCGTTCTCGACTTTACTGAGCGCACGGACTTCGGTGGTTACTTCGGTGGTTACTTCGGTGGTTGGTTCCTCATATCGGCCCGCTGCGTCGGGATGTGCCGGCAGGATCGTTGCGAAATAAGTACGGTCCTCGTCAGTGCGGAACTCGGGGGATGGCGAGCCGTTCATACGCATCGCCCGCAAGATCTTCGGGATGCCCGTACCACGCCCCTCCGTAAGCTTCAACTCCTTCAAGAACTCGCCGATTCGGCGGTTGCGGTAGCGACGCGTCACGAATGAGCCAGTCTGCAACTCCGCCAGACTGATCGAGCGGTCGGGACCGGGAAAACTCGCGATGGTGATCTGATCTGGTAGCACCCGGACCTCGATGGGTTCGCGCACTTCATAGCTGCGGTGGTAGACGGCGTTCACCAGCGCCTCCTCGATCGCCGTGTACGGGTAGTTGAAGAACCGATCTGCTTCAGCACGGTCCGGCCTCTTTCGTACCCTCTCCTCGATGACGCTGTTACGCAGGTATGCAAGCGCATCGCGGAGTTGCTGGCTGAGAGGTCCGGTAAAGGTGCGCTCGCGGATGACATCACCGCCGGCGCCCTCGGGAAGCAGCACCACATCGATCTGTGTCTGCGGGAAGAACAGGCCGGGTCGTTCGTTGAAGAAGAGCAGCCCAACGTTACGCGGCCAAAGATGTTCGCGCGGCCCGTCCACGATCTGCATGCGCTCGCACAGGGCGGCGAACTCGAGCTGCCCCGACTCGGCGAGCAAGTCGCTCCGGATTTCGCGCAGATGCGCCTGGATCAGTGGCAGCTTGAGGTCCGCGAGGCCGGTGCGCTGATTCACCCGATCGTCGAACGGGATGTGAGCAGCCAGCGACAGCAGTTCCGTCGCCTCTTCCCGACGGGCGCGGACGGTCGCCGAAGCCCGTCGGATGTAGTACGCATGCTCGCGGTTTCCCTTCGCCAGCGAAACCGGCGCCCGGTACGGTCGGTTCTGCCCGCCAGGCGCCCAAAGCACGAGTATGTGCGCACCCTCGATCACATACGGTTCGACTACGGGGTGGTAGCTAGGGCTCAACCGGTAGCCCAAGTTCAAGATGTCTTGCTGGATCCGATCGAGCTGCGCCGCTTCGAGGCCGGGTGGCGGGAGCACGGGCCGTCCATCCGTCGCATCGATTCCAATGAACAAGTAACCTCCACCAAGGTTGTGGAAGTCATTCGCGAACGCACAGAGCGTGTGGAGTATTGCTTCGGGATTCCAACCGGCTTTGAATTCCAGCCGCTCCCATTCCACGATTCTGCCCGCAAGTACTTCTTCTATGTTAATCGGGAGCGGCATGGATGGGCTCGGCGATCGGGCTTGAGCAGGCAAGTCCTGGGGTGGCGCTATCCCCGCGAACTCGCTCATAGTCCCAAAGGTACGCCGATTTGGCTGGCACCCACAACCTGACGGAGCCTCGGGGGAGTATTCCGGGCCCCGAAGCCCCGGATTGAAACGTCCCACCGACGACGGAGCCGCTCGTCCAGCCTCCTGAGAAGAGTCGACGGCCGTAGCGAGTACGGCACGCGATGACCGACCGAGGCCGCCCCACCTGCCAGGGAGGAGAAGAGAGAGGTTGCTCCGGGGCGCATCGGCCTCGGGAGCCACTGACGCGTGTCAAGGGAGGACTATCATGGCCGACTGGAGCGAACACCCGCCAGGGACCAAGTACCGGGTATGGGTCGAAGTGGAAGCGGAGTTGCCCGACGGCAGCTATGAGGAAGGCCCCTACTTCGGGGTAGACCCCCACCTCGCGGGCTCGTTCGGGTCCCTTGCTGAAGCCACCTGGCTGCAAGATGAGCTGGGGTATTTCGACCGGGGAGATGAAAGCGAAGTCGGTGACAGGGACGAATGCGCACTAAGTGCCTGTCACAACATCACATGCAGAAGAATCATCTGAACTCAACCGGATACTACTGCGGCTTAGAGTACAATCAGCCTCGGCAGTACGGAAGCTTTGTTGCTCACCACCGTGGCTGCTACGGGACGGGAAGATCTTCACGACGACACAAGGATCGATCGAGATGGGCTACCCGCGTAGCATCCTCAACCCGTTGCCGATCACGACGAACTCACTGATCTCGTGCCCAAGCACCGCGAGCGGCAGGGTGAGCACTCCGGCGACCGCGCCGAAGACCAGGACGCCGATTACCATCGCCGACAGCACGATGTTCTGGCGGACGATCCTCTGCGTTCGCTGTGAGAGACGGAGAGCGTAGACCAACTTCTCGAGGTCATCGGCCATGAGCGCCACGTCCGCGACCTCCAGAGCGACGTCGGTACCGGCTGCGCCCATGGCCACACCTACTGTCGCCTCGGCCAGCGCAGGGGCGTCATTCACGCCGTCTCCCACCATGGCGACATGACCGATGCGTTCCGTTAGTTCCCGGACTTTCATAGCCTTGTCTTCGGGCTTGAGGTCGGCGTAGACCTCGTCGATACCGGCTTCTCGTGCGATCGCATGGGCCGTTCGTGCGTTGTCGCCGGTCAGCATTACGACTCTTTCGACGCCCGTCCGGTGAAGTTCGGCGATCGCCTTTTTCGCATTGGGTCGTAAACTATCGCGGATGGCGATCACCGCCCACACTTCGGTCTGATCTCCGAGGAGTACCACAGTCTTGCCGTCAGTCTGGAGACGTTCGATGCTGCCACGGATGCCGTCGAGCCTCGTATCGAGTTGACGAGCGAAGGAATCCAGGCTGCCGATATCGACGGCTTGGCCTTTGACGCGCGCGGACACGCCAATCCCCGTGCGGGAAAGGAAATCTTTCACGGGGGCGGGCTCGATCCCCTGCCTCTCGGCGTGTCGCATGATCGCGGCGGCGAGCGGGTGTTGACTCTGGCGCTCGAGGCCAGCCGCCACGGACAGAATCTCCTCCAGCGGCCGTTGGACACCGTCCCCGCCCCGCAACGAAATCACATCGGTGACCTCGGGCTCGCCACGGGTGACCGTACCGGTCTTGTCGAGCGCAACCACGCGAATCTTGGCGAGTTCTTCGATGTAAACGCCTCCTTTGACCAGCACACCTCGTCGGGCACCCGTACCCAGGGCAGAAACCAGCGTGACAGGTACGGAAATGACCAGGGCGCAAGGCGCGGCCGCCACGATGAAGACGGTGGCGCGCGCAATCCAATCCGTCCAACTCCCGCCCGAGATCAGCGGCGGAAGGGTCGCGATCAGAATTCCAAGGCCAAGTACGGCCGGGCTGTAGCGGGTGCCGAATCGTTCGATCCAGCGATCACTCTTGCCTTTGCGTTCGTGCGCCTCCTCAACCATCTGAATGATGCGCGAGACCGTATTCTCGGCGAACGTCCGGGTCGCGCGCACTTCAAGCGCGCCCTCGCCGTTGATGCTGCCGGCGAACACGGCTTCGCCCGGAAGTTTCTCCACCAGCACGCTTTCGCCCGTGACCGGAGCCTGATTGACGCTCGAAGATCCGATGACCACTTCGCCGTCGGTGGGCACACTCTGTCCGGGCCGAACCAGGAAGATGTCTCCGGGAAGAAGCTCCTCCACGGGTACCTGCACGTCGCGCCCATCCCGCCGTACCGTGGCGATCTTCGGGGTCAGGTCCATCAGCGCGCGGACAGCTGACCGGGTCTTCTCTTCCGTGTATCCTTCGGCGGCTTCGGAAATGGAGTAGAGGAAGACGAGGATAGCGGCTTCGAGCAGTTCCCCCATGACCGCCGCCACGATTGCGGCCACCGCCATCAGGAGCATGATGGTGACCTTCCGCTCGAAGATCAGCTCCTCTATCGCCTCCCGGCCGAAATAGTAGCCGCCTGTCAGCGCGGCTGCGATGTAGAAGCCGGTCGAGACGACGTTCTCGTGCAAAGACAGCGACAGCAGCCAGCCTACCAGTGTGAAGAGCCCGGCCAGCGCGGCCGCAAGTACCTTCGGGTTCCTCCAAGGCCTCGGCGGTTTGGGATTCGCCATGCCGCTTCGCGGCGGAAAACCGAGCGCCCCGAGTCTGTCGCGAAGCGTGTCGGAAGAGACGGCGCCCGGATCAAATGTCAGCGTGATCCGAGCTGCGTCGGGAAGCACCCTGACGTCGATCAGACCGGGCACCTCCTTCAGACCTCGTTGCAGGCGGGCGGCGTCACTGGCGCAATCGAGATTCGTGACACGTATATCCAGACGCTCAGGCTTCATCCTCAAGCATCCTTTCCATGGGGCCCGCAGCACGTGGATTCAAGGATCCCGCAAGTCACGATGGACGGGCCTCTCTGACATGATTCACGGAGAAGACTTCCCGCGAACGCCAGAGAGGCCGAAAAGTCTCCTCGATTCCACGAATGCGCGTCGCCGCGAGGGCACTCAACGCCCCGGTTTCTTCGCGGGGAGGAGACATGGGATGGCTCAGAACTCGAGTCGGACTCCCGCATTGAAGGTGCGTCCTTCGAGGGGCGCCCACGCGTCGGTCGTCCACCGGCCTTCCGGTGCACGAGAGGGGAGCAGAAGCGGCATGTGTCGCGTCTGGCGTGCGTCAAGCAGGTTCTCGCCGTTCGCGAAAACCCTCACGGCCCCGATGCGGCGTTGCACCAGGACACCGAAGATCAGGTAAGCACGGCTCGTGTCGCCGTAGGGATTTTCATGCAACTCCTGGCGGCCGGTATAGAAGAGCTCTACGCCAAGCAGCCCTTCGTCTTCCTCCTCCCACATTCCGACGATTCCGGCGGCATGTCTCGGCGTCAGCGAGACTTCACGACGGACGCCGGTCCGCGGATCCCCCTCGCTGGAGCGCGTATAGGTGTAGGTCGCCGTCAGGTAGAAAGGCTCCTGACGGAAGACCGCGAGCAGGTCGGTTCCGTACGTACGGGTCGCTTCGCCGGCGTTGAACAGTTCGATACGTCCCGGGTCTGCCGTTCGGAGCATGAGTGGATCTCGAATTTCGGAGCCGAAGAGCGTGCCGTTGACCTCGAACGGGCCGATCGTTCGTCCGATGTCCAGCGAAGCGCTCCGACCCTTCTCCATCTTCAGATTCCGCAAGGGCTCGAGCGGAGAGAGGCCGGTCGCTTC
>CAZUVK010000200.1:0-1034 GCA_964623785.1 uncultured Gemmatimonas sp.
ATTCCACGCGTACCCGCACCCCGTCCTCAATCTCGTCGGATGGGAACAATACAACCAGGTCACCCTCCGCCAGACCACTCACCACTTCGGCGTCGGCGACCCCACGCTCCCGGATCTCCACCTCTCGCAGGCGGGCACGTCCGTTCTCGGCGACGAAGACTCGCCATTCCTGACCCTGACGGAACAGCGCGCTGCCGGGCACGCGGAGCACATCCTCGGCGTTCCAGATGATGAGGCGGGCTTCGACACGGTAGCCATCGCCCAGCGAGGGAGGGACGGAGGCCAGTTCGCCGATCACGTTTACCCGCTGCTCCTCCACGCCGAGGGTGGAGATCCTCGTGAACGCGGAGGGCTCGACATGTCGGACGCGGCCGTGGAGCGCGCCCTCGCCGCCCCACTCCTCGATCCTCATCGGCATGCCCGGCTGAACCTTCACCGCATCGGTGGAGAGGACGTCGACAACCACTTCGAGAGCGCGGGCGTCCCCGACGTCGAGTAGCGGGGTGCCAGCCGGAACGACGCGGTCGCCGCGCTCATGGACGCGGAGCACCCGTCCCGCCGCCGGCGCGCGCACGTCGGCCGCCGCCCCCGCGCCGTCCGCGTCATCCAGGGCGGCTCGGGCGGCCGTGAGATCACTGGCGGCCGCGGTCACCCGGGCCCGCGCGGCGTCGTACTCGCGCGCGGCGTTCGCGGCTTCGAGCTCCGCCATCTCACCCGCCTCCACGCTCAATCCGCCCTCCCGGACCACCATCGCCACCCGCTCGGCGGTTCGCTGGAGCTGCTCCATGGTGGCGTGCGCCTGGACTACCCGGTCGTTCGCCTCCGCGAACCGGGCCTCCGCGGCGGCCACCGCGGCCCGCGCGCGCGTCTCGGCCTGCGGATCCAGGGGCACCGGTGCGATTTGCGCGAGCACAGCGCCAGCCTCGACCGGATCACCTTCATGCAACTCGATCCGGCGAACCAGACCGGTTACCGGAGCCGCCACCTGATAGCGATCCACGACGCGGGTGACGCCATCCGAATCGATCGTCACT
>CAZUVK010000200.1:1044-7457 GCA_964623785.1 uncultured Gemmatimonas sp.
CCATCGGCCCGCGGGTGACCGTGCCCGTCTCGACCGGGAGCGGCGTCGGGCGGAACGCGAGCGCCAGAAGGGCGACGAGCACGAACCCGCCGATCCCCCACCCGATTCGTTTTCGCGTACTCCGATCCATGACAATGGGCAATGGTCAATGAACAATAGCAACGACGAATCTGCGAACGACAATCGGAACGAAGGGGTTGATCGATGGTCCGCGAGCAATGATCGATGATTGATAGGGGATGGGCAATGGGGATTGGAAGAGTGAAGAGTGAAAGGGAGAAGAGTGAAAGGGCGTAAATCCAGTCCTATTCGCGGGTCTTGAGGACGGCGATGAGGTCGAGGGAGTTGAGGCGGCGGCGGACGAGAAAGCCGGCGAAGGCGGCGGCCGCGAGTGCGACGATCGCGGCGAAGGCGTAGGTCGAGGGGGTGACGACGAGCGGGATTCGGTAGAGTTCGTTGGCGAAAGCACCGACCAGAAGGCCGGCGAGGCCAACGCCGATCAGAAAGCCGAGCGGAATTCCCATCGCCATTACGGCGGCCTGTTCGCCGAAGAGAATCACCGCGATTTCCTGTCGCGTGAAGCCGAGTACCCGCAGGCTCGCCAGTTCCCTGCCCCGCTCGGAGAGGGAGATCCGCGCGCCGTTGTAGATAACGCCCACGGCGATGACCCCGGCGAAGAAGATCAGCATCGACATGGACACGAGCAGGCTCTGCTCGAGCTGAACCTCGAAGTTGTACAACATGTCGCTTCTCGCGGCGACGCCGGCGATCGCGGGCATCGCCTTGAGCGCCTCGAAGACCGCTTCGCGCTGGTCATCGTCCACCCGGAGGAGAGCGCCGCTCGCGGTCGGCCCCTCGCGCATGAGACGGTTGAGCGCGCGAGTCTCCATGTACGCATTCAGACCGAAAAGCTCGTCGACGACACCAACGATCGGGACCAATCGAACGGGCTGGGTTCCTTCCAGTACCTCCAGTCGCAGCGTATCACCGGCTTCGACATCGATGAGGTCCGCGAGCATGGCGCTGATGACCACTCCGGCCGCCGGCACATCACGCTGGCGAAGGTCGGCATCAATGATCCGGCGGAGTACTCCCGCGGAGTCCATCCCCATGAGTGCGACCTGCCGACTGCGGTGACCGTTGCGCAGCCGCACGGGCACGGAACGGAAGGTCTCGACGATCGAGACGCCGCGGAGGCCCCTGAGGTCGTTCGCGACGGACGCGGGGCGCTGCGCGGCGAAGATCACCATCAGGTCCTCGCGCTGGACCGTCCGGTACTGCAGGTCCGCCATGAACCGCACGGAATCGAACATGAACGACCCGACGAGGAGGATCGCAATGGAGAGGGCAACGGCGAGCGCGGACATTCCGGCCCGGGCGGGCTGCCGTTCGAGATTCCGGAGTACCATCCGGCCAACCGGTGAGAAGAGCCGGCCGAGACCGATCCTCTCGAGGACTCCGGGCCTGAATCGGGCCGGGGCCTCCGGTCGCATCGCCTCGGCGGGCGGGAGGCGCAGCGCGGCGCGAACGGCCGAGATCGCGCCCAGGGCCGCGGCGGCCGCGCTGACGAGTATGGCCCCGACCAGCAGCGGCCAGCTCACGCTGTACAGCATCTCGGGAAACTGGAAGTAGTCCGTGTACAGATCGACGAGCAGGACCCCCAGCCACGCGCCCACCGGCGTTCCGACGGCCGCCCCGAGCAGGACGGCGATCATCGCGAAGCGCAGGAAGTGCCAACCGATCGCCACGTCGGAGTAGCCGAACGCCTTCAGCACCGCAATCTGTTCTCGCTGCGTGCGGACCATCCGCGAGAGAACGATGTGAAGGAGGAAGGCCGCAACGCCGAGGAAGATCGCGGGGATGACGGTACCGCTGACTCGGTTGCCCTCGAGTTCGTCCGTGATGATCCGGTTGGAGAGCTGATCCTCGCGGCCATAGGCACCGAGCGAGCCATAGGGGTCGAGGATCCGGTCGATCGCCGCGATCACCGCGTTCTCGCTTCCGCCTCGCTCGAGTACCACCGCGAGGTCGTTGAACGAGGCCACCATCGCGGCGGCGGCGGCGAGCGCGCCGCGGTCCATCCACAGAACGCCGAACCGCCGGTTGTCGGGGAAGAGCTGCCCGGGCGCGATCTCATAGACGAACTCGGGCGACATCCCGATGCCGACGATCCGCAGCCGCTCCCAGCGGCCGTTGATGACCGCGCCGAGCGTGTCGGCGAGCCCGAGCCCGACCGCCGTCGCGAACGCGTTGCTCACCACGACCTCGCCGCTCCGCGATGGGTCCGGGAAGCGGCCCGCAACGAGGTGGATTCCGTTGATCTCCGGCCCGCCGGGAGGAATCGAAACGAGCCGCCCCGTCGCGGGCTCTGTCAGCCCGGGGACGTCGAGGTTGACGTCGAAGCTCACCCTCGTCGCGACCGCCGAGACTCCCGGGATCCCCTCGATGCGGCGGGCGACCGACTCCGGCGCGCGCACGAGCGACGCAAACACGTCGGCGAACCGGTACGCCTGGTAGAAGGAGGCGCGGCTGGCTTCGAGCGACTCGTAGCTGCTGCGCATGGTGACGACGGTCATCACCCCGCAGGCGACGACGAGTGCGATCGAGATCATCTGACCGCGCGCGCGCCACGCGTCACGAACGAGCTTTCGATCGATCGCGGCGAGCTTCATCTCACCACTCCACCTGCTCCGGAGGGATCCGGGATTCGTTCCGGTACTCTTCGGCGATGGCGCCATCGTGAAGACGGACCACCCGGTCGGCCATCGCGGCGATCGGGGCGTTGTGGGTGATGACCGCCGTCGCGGTCCCCAGCTCGCGGTTCACCCGATCGAGGACACTGAGCACGAGGCGACCGGTCTTCGAGTCGAGGGCGCCCGTGGGCTCGTCGCAGAGGAGAACATCCGGCCGCTTCGCGACGGCCCGCGCCAGCGCCACACGCTGCTGCTCGCCGCCCGAGAGCTGCGCGGGAAAGTGGTCGATCCGGCCGCCCAGGCCGACGAGTTCGAGTGCCTCCTCGGGCCGCATCGGTCGCCTGGCGATATCCGTCACCAGGGCGACGTTCTCCCGGGCGGTCAAACTGGGGATGAGGTTGTAGAACTGGAAGACGAAACCCACGTGGTCGCGCCGGTAGCGCGTCAGGGCGGCGTCGTCGGCGTCGGTGAGGTTCATCTCCCGGAAGTGGACCGTGCCCGAGGTGGGGACGTCCAGCCCACCGAGGATGTTCAACAGCGTGGACTTCCCGCTGCCGGACGCGCCGAGCAGGACCAGCATCTCGCCACCGTAGAGCTCGAAGTCGACGTTTCGGAGGGCGTGGACCTGGACCTCGCCCATATCGTAGGTCTTCGTCAGCCCGCGGGCGGTGAAGATCGTTGTCCGTCCGTCCGGCTCGGTCACATCCGCTTGTAGGCCGGGCCGCTCCCGCCCTCGCGGGGCGACCATCGCGGGCCGAGCACGTCGGTCGCCTTGCAGTCGATGCAATTGGGCGCGTTGACGATGAGCTGGTCGCCGCGCCGCTCGTAGACGGCGGCTGGGCACATGTGCTGGTAGAACTCGGCCAGGTCGGGCGGCACGTCATCCCCGACCGCCAGGTGGCTGGGGATGTCGTCGCGCGTCTGGTTTCCGGACTTGAAGACAGCGTCAACCTTGCTGTAGGTGAGCCCGCCGTCCGTCGCCAGCGGCGCGGCGGGCTCGACCCGCCTGGTCACCGCCGCGTCCGGCTCCATCGGGATGCGCTCGGCCGGGACCCGGCCGCCGGTGAGCGTCATCAACGCCGCCTTCGCGCCGCCGACGAGGAACCCGTCCTTGAAGGCCAGGCGCATGTTCCGGCGCGCGAACAGGTCGGCGACGACATAGCTCTCGTTCGTGGCGCGGTCGTACTCGGCGAGGGATGCCGCCGAACAATCGCCCGCCTTCAGCGCCGCGAAGAGGGCGCGCGCGGCGTAGATCCCCGACTGCATCGCGTAGTGGATCCCCTTCAACGAAGGGACATCCACGAACCCGGCGGCGTCACCGACGATCAGCAGACCGTCGCCGTATCGCTTCTCCGGAAGCGAGTAGTACCCGCCCTCCGGAATCGTCTTGGCACCCCACTCGACCATCTCCCCGCCCTCCAGATACTGTCGGAAGAACGGGTGCAGCTTCATCCGTTGGAGCCGGTCGTGCACGTCGAACGTCGAGCTCCGATAGTCGAGACCCACGACGAGTCCCAGCGCGAGGAGGTTCGGCTCGAGCGGGTACATGAAGCTGCCGCCGAACGCATCGCCCGGGAGCGGCCACCCCATCGTGTGGATGACCGCGTCGAGCGGCCGCTTCGTCTCCCAGACCTCCTTCACGCCGAGCGCGAAGATCTGCGGATTCGCGGAAGTGATCGACCGTTCCTGGAGGTACGCCTGGGTGAGCGGGCCGCGCGTGCCCTCGGCGAGGACGACCGCCTTCGCGGTGAGGTCGGTCCCCGGCTCGAATCGCGGCCCCGGCTCACCCGAGCGGTCGAGGCCGGCCGGCACCGTGCGCACGCCGATCGCGCGGTCGCCTTCCACGAGGAGCGACGCAACCGGGAAGCCGGGGAGGAGGTTCACCCCCTCCGCCTCCGCGCGCTCCCCCAGCCACCGGCAGATCTCGGAGATCGACGCCGTGAAGTAGCCGGTATTGTGCATCGTGGGCGGCGTCGGGATGGGGATCGCCCTCGACTCGGTGAGGTACATCACCCGCTCGTCCCGAACCGGCGCCCGGAATGGGAAATCCTCGTCCTTCAACTCGGGGAAGAGCTCCCGGAAGGCACGCGGGTTGACGACCGCGCCCGAGAGGTTGTGCTCACCGAGCGCGGCGGCCTTTTCGAGTACGGCGATCTGCAACTCACCGAGCGACCCACCCGCTTCCCCGTCGCGGCGGGCCAGCCTCGCGAGCTCGATCGCCGTCGCCAGGCCAGCCGGCCCGCCACCGACGATCACGATGTCCATCTCGATCGCCTCCGGGTCAGGAGCTTCGGCGAGGATCAATCTCGCCCGGGGAAGCTCAGGCTGATGATTGGCGGGACGGATCGTTGGCATCGACGCACCGTGGCGGCCTGAAGGGATCGGGATTCCGGAGCGACACCGATCGGGCCGCCCCGGGGAACGGGCTATCGGCTACGCGTTCGCGATCGTCGGCATCATGAACTGGTCGAAGTCCGCTTCCGTCCGCGTCCATCGGCGGATGAGCCAGACCTTCGCGGGCGCGTCGGGTTCGAGTCGCAGGTGCTGATGCGATCCGCGCCAGAGATGGCGCTCCCCGGTCAGCAGCTCGACCGCCTCCCAGGTGTCGTCGTCCTCGACTCCGATCGTCGCCATCGGGAAGAAGAGCGTGACGTCGTGGGCCTCGAACGGATCAAGGTTCACGGCGAAGAACATGACGTTGCGAAGGTCGGCCGTGCTCTTCTCGTAAAAGATCACCCGGTCGCTGTCACAGAGATGGAACCGCAGGTTGTCGTACTCGTGGAGCGCGGGGTTCTCGCGCCGTATCTCGTTCAGGCGAGTGATCAGATGCCGGATGTTGCCCGGCCGGTTCCAGTCCCACGCCTTGATCTCGTACTTCTCGGAATCGAGGTACTCCTCCTTCCCTTCGATCGGCGTAGCCTCGCACAGCTCGAACCCCGAGTAGATTCCGTAGACCGAAGAGAGCGTCGCCGCGAGCACCGCGCGGATGATGAACGCGGGCCGGCCACCCTTCTGAAGGATCTCGGGGTTGATATCGGGCGTATTCACGAAGAGGTTGCCGCGGTAGTACTCGCGCATCTCGCTCCGCGTCAGCTCCGTGAAGTACTCCTCCAGTTCCGCCTTGAAGTTGCGCCAGGTGAAGTAGGTGTACGACTGGGTGAACCCCGCCTTCGCCAGCACCCGCATCATCTTCGGCCGGGTGAACGCCTCCGAAAGAAAGATGACCTCGGGGTAATCGCGCTGAACCTCGCGGATCACCCACTCCCAGAACTGCACGGGCTTGGTGTGAGGATTGTCGACCCGGAAGATCTTCACGCCCTGCTCGATCCAGAAGACGACAACGGACTTCCACTCCTCCCACTGCTCCTCCCAGCTCTCTCCGTAGAAGTTCAGCGGATAGATGTCCTGGTACTTCTTGGGAGGGTTTTCCGCGTACTTGATGGAGCCGTCGGGCCTGACGAAGAACCAGTCCGGGTGTTCCTTCACGTACGGGTGGTCCGGCGAGACCTGGATCGCGAAGTCGAGGGCGATCTCGAGACCATGCTCGCGCGCGGCCGCGACGAGGCGGTGAAAGCCGGCGAGGGTACCCAGCTCCGGGTGGATGGCCTTGTGACCGCCCTCCCGCCCGCCGATCGCGTAGGGCGACCCCGGCTCCCCCTCCCTGGCCACCAACGCGTTGTTCCTGCCCTTCCGGTGCGCCCGGCCGATCGGGTGGATCGG
>CAZUVK010000201.1:0-7454 GCA_964623785.1 uncultured Gemmatimonas sp.
TGTGAGACTCGGTCGAACGCGGTCAGCAGATGAATCTCCGTCGTTCCCGGATTGGCGAAGCACACCTCGACCCCGCTAGCCTCCAGAGAACGAACGATCGCCGCGGCCCCGGACATCCAAAGAGTGAAGAGTGAGGGGAGAAGAGGGAGTGGATCGATGACGACCTGTCCCCGTAGGGTATAGACTCCGCAGCCCGCTGACAATGCCGATACCTTCATCCCGCGCGCGCGCCTTTTGCACGCGAAACGACTTCGACGATTACGGTGGGGAGCGGGTATGCGGACGTCACCCGAGCGATGGAGGACGGAATGTCGGATAGTCGGGCGGAAAACGATGACGGACAGCCGGTGACCCCCTTCACGCCGAAGCCGGGTGAGTCCTTTCCGACCAACGCGGTCGTGGGCATCATCGATGATCCGCGAGAACTCTCAGGCGCGGTCGAGGAACTGCAAAACGCGGGTTTCGCGCCCAACGTGCTCTGTGGCACGCGCGGGGTGGAGCGGATCGAAAGCTCGGGTGGCTCGACCAGGAACGTCAGGCTGACGCGCGCCGTGCAGGGTCTTTTCGGCTTCGAGGCCGAACATGCGAAGCGGCATACGGAGGCGCTCGAGGAGGGCAACTTCGTGGTCCTCGTCGGGAGCGAGAACGATGAGACCACTGACACGATCCGCGATGTCTTCGCGGCCCATGAGGGCGAGTTCGTCAACTACTACAGCCGGTGGACGAGCAGGAACCTGATCCCGTAGGCCTACTACGCCAGCGCTGTCCGTCCGCGCTCCGCTCCGTCGCCCGGGAGTCGCAATGCTTGTGGGATCTCGCGAAACCACGATACCTTATGCTTCGATGTTAGTTGTCCCTTCACGATCGCGACCCATCCCGCGGAGGAGCCGAAGCATGAATCGACCAAGCCAACCTGTGAGACGGGGTGGGTGGAGCCGTCTCGCCCTTGCCGTTCTCGCCGTGGCGGCGCTGGCGCCGACCGACCTCGTCGCGCAACGGACCGTGGTCGTGTACCAGGAACCGCGCCACCGGGTGGTCGTGGATATCGGCGACATCAAGCTAATGGACATCCAGATCCAGCCGGGTGACACCACGCTGAACCATACGCACGATTCCCCGATCCTCTACACCTTCATCAGCTCCGGCACCGGACCGTCGGGCGGCCGCGTGTCGAGTACCACGAGCTACCTGACGGAGCCGTTCACGCACCAGGTCTCGAACGACGGCACGCAGCTTTTCCGGATCATCGCCATGTCACACTACGGGGACGGCGAGCCCGGCGACGAGGGCTCGCGGCCCGAGGGCCTGTCCGGCGAACCGCAGCTCGAGAACCAGTGGTTCCGCTCGTATCGACTGGAACTCGCGCCGGGGGAGTCAACTCCGGTCCAGCGACACCGTCACATCTCGGTCGTCGTACAGGTGAGCGAGGGCCACACCGAGGTGACCAAGGCGACCGGATTCGGCGCGGACCTCACGCGGATGGGTGACTGGACCTGGCGCGACGCGGACACACCGTACACGATCCGGAACGCCGGGACGACACCGGTCTCGGTCGTCGTGAACGAGGCGCGGCAGGCCCGCTGATCATTCGCGGCCAGGCGCGCCTGGGATGAAGAGCCGGACAATGCGAAAGGCGCCGGTCCCCGGGGGAAGGGGATCGGCGCCTTTCGCATTGTCCGGGACTTTCAGACACCAGGCTGCAAAGCGCTAGAGCGCGGATCGTGGGATGCCCAGCTTGACCAACCGCCAGCGCAGCCCCTGACGGGCGAATTCCAGATAGAGGACCTCTTCCTCGTCTTCGTTGTCGAAAACGAGTCGATACGAGCCCAGGCCCGTCCACTCGACATCGTGGTCGGGCAGGTCGTACGAGGAGGCGCCGCTCCGGTCGGGAGCGGCCTGACCGGAGGCGAATGCGGCGAGTGTCTCGGCCGTCAGCAGTCGGTCGATGATGGCGTTCGTGATCCGTTCGCCGATCCCGCCCAGGAGTTCGAACGGGTCGCCCCCGCCGCCCAGCGTCTCACGCAGAGCGGCGTCCACATCGGCCTTCGCGTTCTCGCGGAGGAGCGGGAAGTCGACGATCCGCTCCAGACGTTCCGGGTCGCCGCTCCGGGTGGCTTCGCGGAGATCCTCGAGCGACCGGCCCGGCGCCGTCCATCCCCAAGTGACCGCCCCGGCGACCACGGCGGCCGCGGCGACGATGCTCGTGAACTTCATCGGTCTTCAATAAGGTTGTGGCGTCGTTGCGCCCCCACGCGCGCTTCCGAGCCAGGTCGGCACGAAGATGTGGGGCCGGCATATTACACCGGTCGGGCGGTAGAGGATCTCCCGATCGGCGCCGTCACCCGAAACAGCTTTCCCGCGCACGCCATGCGAATCGCCTCCTTTCTCGCCAGCGGCACCGAGATCGTTCACGCCCTCGGGCTCGGCGACGCCATCGTGGGGATATCGCACGAATGCGACTACCCGCCGGAACTCCTCGACCGACCGAGGCTGAGCCGCCCCCGCTTCGATCCCGACGGCCTGACGAGCGGCGAGATCGACCGGGCGGTCCGCGAGGCCATGGTCGAGCATGGGAGCGTCTATCGGGTGGATTCCGATCTGCTTCAGGCGCTGCGGCCCGATGTCGTGCTCACCCAGGCGGTCTGCGAGGTCTGCGCGGTGCCGACGCCCGGGGTCGTCGAGGAGGTCCGGTCCCGCGGGATGCCGACCCGGGTCGAGTCGCTGGACGCGCACACCGTCGCCGAGATCCTGGACACCATCCTCCAGGTCGGCGGGGCGGTCGGAGCGGAGTCGGAGGCTCGGGCGCTCGTCGGCGGGTTGTCGGCACGGCTCGCGGCGGTCGGCGAGGCGGTGGCCGGGGCCGCGCGGCCGCGAGTCCTCGCGATCGAATGGCTCGATCCGCCTTTCCTCCCCGGGCACTGGGTTCCGGAGATGATCGAACTCGCGGGTGGGGAGAACCTGGCGGGCGAGGCGGGCCGGCACTCCCTCGAATGTGGTTGGGATGACCTCCGGGGCCTGGACCCGGACGTTCTGCTGATCATGCCATGCGGATTCGGCCTCGAAGCGTCACGTCGGGACGCGGATCTGCACGCCGAAGCGTTGCGAGCCGTGGCCCAACGCGCGGTCGCGACGGGGCACGCTTTCGTCGTCGACGGATCGGCCTATCTCAACCGCTCGGGTCCGCGCGTCGTGGACGGCGTGGAGTTGCTTGCCGGCCTCTTCCACCCCGATCGCGTACCGGCCCCTCCGGCGGATCGGGCGAACGTGTGGCGGCCGGGGCCACCGGAAACGGGACCGGCCCGGCCAGCGCTCCGCGCGCCGGCCGGGCCGGTGAACGGATCGCGCCCCGATCCCTACTGATACTGGATGTAGATCGGCGTCGGGTGCAGTCGCAGGACATCCCCCGGCATCATCAGCGGCGTCCCGTTTCGCGTATCGTTCCCGTAGAAGATCTTGAATCCCGTGTACTGGACGGGTTCACGAACGATGTAGTCGCGGTACGAGTCCCGCTTCAGCCATGGCGCGCCCCAGCCGTCCATGTGGAGAACGATCTGCACCTCCGGCCGGAGTCGGATATTCTCGTAGTTGGTCACCATCCGCCGCGTGAAGCGGTGGATGATCAGCACCTTGGGCGGCAGGTTGTGCTCGCGGACCAGGTTCGCCAGGTACTCCGACGCGTAGTTGATGTCGGCCGCGTCCATCGTGCCGATCCGCCGGCCCGGAGCGCTCCCGTCCTTCATGTAGAACTCGGGATCGATCGCCAGGTGGACGTCGGAATTTTTCAGGATCCACTCGAATCGCGGCAGGATGTTACGGATGTCGTCCGTGCCAACCTGGATATCGGCGATGAAGATCCCGTCGATCTCGCGCGCCCAGTCATACACCATCTGGACCGTCTGGTCGAGCATGATCGCGCGGTAGTGACCGGACGTCCCCGGCTCGCCCTGCGCGACGACCGAGACCATGTGCAGGCATGGCTTCACCGGAGTCGCCGGATCGGCTTCCTCCCAGGCGGCGATCTGGCGCTGGAGTCGCGAGAGCATCTCCTCCTTCGGGAACTCGCCGAGCGCGCCCATGCGCGTGGAGTTCGGGTTCCCGTAGTAGCAGACGATCCGGTTCGCGGGCAGGATCGACCCGGGCAGCGTCGCCGGGCCCTGGACCGGCCAGCCCATGCGCGCGGCGAAGTCGGGGTCCTCCCCCGCGTTGTACCGGGTCGAGCTGACGGGCGCCGGTGTCGGGACGGCCGCCGAACTGTCGGCCGGCGCGTCCGTCACGAGCCCGGAATCGGCTGGCGCCGGATTGGCCGCGAGCACCTCCCCCACCGTCATGCTCGCGGTGTCGGGCGCGACTACCTCGGCCTCGGCCACGGCCTCGCCGGTTTCCCCTTCTTCCTGCGCACCCAGCTGGCCAACCTCGTCGTTCTCGCAGCCACCGAGCGCGAAGGCGAACGCAAGGACCAGCGGAACTCCGATCCAGGCGCGCAATCCGCGAAGGCCGTTTGTTGTCGTCGAGCGGTCCGTCACCAGTAACTCCTTGGGCAGTATGAAGATACAATCGTTGACAACACTGTACCACGCAGGCTGCCCGAGGTTCTTGCCCGGGCACGAATCATACCGGGAGGATCCGCGCCGATCGAGGCACGCCAGGAGCGGTTCCCTCCGGAACCGATCTTCTCCACCCTATTGTTTATCGGCATACAGATCGGGATGTACCAGACTCCGCTCGGAGAGATCCCTGTCCCGTCCTGGTACCTGCTCGCGATCACGATCTCCGCGATCGCCGCAACCGTCGGAATCGGCCCCCGTGAATCCGCGGTCGATGGCGAAGGAGATCCGTGGTCTCCCGTCGTGAAGCGCGGCGTCCGGCGTTCTACACCGCACGGGCACGAAAGGACGCAATGATCGAGATCCGCCTCCCGCGCGTCCGCACCGCGCGTCCGTCCCCGCTTGCGCACGACCCGTGGTTCCGCGAACGTTAGTTGTTCTCCGAAGCGGGCATGCGCTCCTTCGTCCGGTGTTCGACCGGTCTCCGTCCCGTGGTCCAGGACGCCATGTCGATCGAATCTGAAGAAGAGCTGGAAGGTCTGCGGGCCGCCGGCCGGATCGTGCGTCTCGCGCTCGAGGCGATGGAGGCCGCGGTCTGCCCGGGGGTGACGACCGCGGAGATCGACGCGGTGGCGGCGCGGGTGCTCCGCGAGCACGGCGCTCGCCACGCGCCTCGCCACATCCTGGGCTTCCCCGGCGACAGCTGCATCAGCGTCAACGAGGAAGCCGTCCACGGGGTCCCCGGCGACCGGGTGATCCAGGCGGGTGACCTCGTCAAGCTGGACATCGTCGTCGAGAAGGACGGCTTCATGGCCGACGCGGCGGTGACCGTCGGGGTGCCCCCGGTGACCGCCATGAAGCGACGGCTCGTGGAATGCGCGCGTGCTGCTTTCGACCAGGCGATGCTCGTGGCGAGCGCCGGCCGCGGGCTGAACGAGATTGGCCGCGCCGTGGAACGCGAGGTTCGCCGCCAGGGGTTCTCGGTGATGCCCGGTCTCTCCGGCCATGGGATCGGACGGGACATGCACGAACCGCCCGCCGTCCTCAACTACTATGACTGGCGACAGCGTCAGGTGCTCGCCGAGGGGATGGTGATCACCGTTGAGCCGATCGTCTGCGCCGGTTCCGGCGACTTCGTCGAGGCGGCCGACGGCTGGACGCTCCGCACCGCCGATCGTACCCTGTCCGCGCATCACGAACACACGATCCTCATCACCCGCGGGGCGCCGCTGCTGCTGACGGCGGCCTGACCGACTTTCGAGTTCCCTCGGGTTCGCGTCCATCCAGCGTCTATCCGGGTCGCCCGGAAGTCCGCCACGCCCCTCGTCCACCGAGTTGTCGGGCGCCGGGTTCCACCATCCGCCAACACCATGCGAAGGGAATCGCTAATGAAGAATACGAAGTCTGGGATATCGCGAGCGCTCGCCGTGGTGGCGATCGTCGCCATTGCGGGTTGCGGGTCCGATCCTGTCGCGCCAAAGGTCGAGGATGCCACGTTCGCGCCGAGTCTCGGCGTCAACCTGGGCGAGATGACGAAGACGGTGTCGGGGTTGTACATGAAGAATCTCGTCCTGGGGACCGGCGCGGCGGCGGGGACGGGTTCGAGAGCGTATGTTTACTATTCCGCCTGGCTCACGGATGGCACCCAGTTCGACTCGGCGTGGCCGCCGGAGAAGGAGCCGATTCTGGTCTGGATCGGGTCGGGGAATACCGTCGCCGGCTTTGCGGAAGGCACCCGTGGGATGCAGGTCGGCGGGAAACGCCTGATCGTGGTGCCGCCGGCGCTCGGCTACGGCAACAGGGTCGTGGGCCCGATTCCGGCGAATTCCATCCTGGTCTTCGAGATCGAACTGGTTGAGGTGGAGTGACCGAGGTCGGCGTCCGTATCGGTGACGCCGAGTCCGGGATGCCCGTACAGGGGAGGTGGAGGATGGAGTCACTGACCGCGATGCACTGCGAGGCGTGCCGGCGGGACGCACCGACGGTGACGGAAGATGAGGCGCGGGAGCTTCTCCGCCAGATCCGCGACTGGGAGATCGTGGAGGAGGACGGCATCCCCCGCCTCGTCCGCGTATTCCGCTTCGACGATTTCGCGTCGGCCCTCGCGTTCACCGTCCGGGTCGGGCGGATCGCCGAGGAAGAGCAGCACCATCCGGCGATCCTCACCGAGTGGGGAAGGGTGACGGTGAGGTGGTGGACCCACAAGATCCGGGGGCTGCACCGGAACGACTTCGTGATGGCCGCGAAGACCGACCAGGTGGCGGAGGCCGCAGGGGAGGAGTAGCGCGGAGGCTCGGTTCGTGGCGGGAGTGCGGGAGACCGCGTGGGCTCGCCGCGTCCGCGGCCGGGCATCGCCGGAAGAAAGACGACGATTCAATCGATGATACGGATACGAGGTTTCTCGGCCGTGCTAGCCGTCGCGCTGCTCGCGCAGCCGATGGGTTCGGCCGCTGTCATGGCGCAGGAAGCGGCGACGGAATACGAGGGGGCGGCCGCGCTCGGCCTGGGCCTGCGCCAGCTCGGCACGACGAAGCGTGTGCTGATGATCGCCGCGCACCCCGACGACGAGTCGACGCAGGTCCTCAGCTCCCTCGCGCTCGGCGACGGGGCCACCGTCGCGTACCTCTCCCTCACGCGAGGCGAGGGCGGGCAGAACGGGATCGGCGCGGAGATGCGCGAGGGGCTCGGCCTCGTCCGCAGCGAGGAACTCCTGGCGGCGCGGCGGCTCGACGGCGCCCGGCAGTACTTCAGCCGCGCGATCGACTACGGGTTCTCGAAGAACGCCGAGGAAGCCTTCACGCAGTGGCCGCGCGAGGAGCTGCTCCGGGACGTGGTCGCCGTGGTCCGCGATTTCCGCCCTGACGTGATCGTCTCGGTGTTCTCCGGCACCCCACGCGACGGGCACGGCCA
>CAZUVK010000202.1:0-7430 GCA_964623785.1 uncultured Gemmatimonas sp.
CGCTCGTGCTGAGCACCTTCGCGCGCCGGATTGCCGCGCCCGGGATCCGACCGGGGCAATCCGGCGCGCGAAGGTGCTCAGCACGAGCGCCCTGCGTGGCATCGCCGAGGGGTCTGTCGATCCCGTCACCCTGAAGGTTTCCGTGGACTGGGCGGGCCCGGCCGGGCTGGTGGATGGCTTCGCGTTCCGGTCGCTCGGCGCGGTTCCCGTCTCCGCGACGGTGGTCGGCCACGACCCAGCCGCGCGGACGCTGGAGCTGAGCGAGCCGGTTCCCCAGGCCGCCTTCCCCTTCGCCTTCGAGGTCACGTCACCCGAAGAGGCCCCGATCCTTGCCGTGCGCATCCTGACGGGCACGAATTCTGGGGAAGCACTGCCGCCGATCCGGATGCGGCTCGCGACGACGCGCGGGACCAACGCGCTGCTCGAGCGAAAGGGCGAGCCCGTGGCATTCTTCGTCACTCGCGGTTTCGCCGATGTCCTCCGCATTGGCACCCAGCAACGTCCCGATCTCTTCACCCTCGCGATCAACCGACCTGAACCGCTGCACTCGCTTGTGGTGGAGGTGCCCGAGCGGGTGTCGGCGGGCGGGATGGTCGTGGAAGCCCTCGACGAGGCCGCGTTGCGCGCGGCGGCGACGGAGGCCTTCGAGGCGGGGATCCGGGTGGCGGCGGTCTCGCTGATGCACGCGCACCGCAACGACGACCACGAGCGGCGCGTCCACGACATCCTCCGCGAGGTCGGATTCGACCACGTGTCGCGGTCGGCGGCGCTCGCGGCGGCGATCGGCCACTTCGAGCGGTCCGCCACCGCGGTGGCGAACGCCTACCTGCACCCGGTCGTCAGCGGCTACGTGGGGCGTGTCACGGAGGCGCTCCGCGGTGATCGCGACGACGTTCGTTCCGCACCCTACCTGATGACGAGCAGCGGGGGACTGGTCCGCTCCGGCGAATTTCGGCCGAAGGACTCACTGCTCAGCGGCCCGGCCAGCGGGGTCGTGGGGGCCGTCGCCGCCGCGCGCGCCGCGGGGTTCGAGCGCGTGATCACCTTTGACATGGGCGGAACCTCTACCGACGTGGCCCGTTTTGACGGCGAGTTCGACTACGTCTGGAAGCACCGCGTCGGCGACGTCGAACTGCTGGCGCCGGCAGTGGCGATCGAGAGTGTCGCCGCGGGTGGCGGATCCATCTGCGACTTCGGCGTCGGCGGCCTCACCGTCGGTCCCGAAAGCGCGGGCGCCAGGCCGGGACCCGCGTGCTACGGCGCGGGCGGTCCGCTCACGGTGACCGACTGCAACCTCCTCCTCGGGCGGCTCGACCCCGACTCGTTCTCGCTCCCCCTCGACCCCCACGCCGCGGAGCGCCGACTCGATGAACTCGCCTCGAAGATCGAGCGCGCCGATGGTGCGCGGCCCGGTCGCGAGGCACTTCTTGGCGGCCTCATCGACATCGCCAACGAGCGGATGGCCGACGCGATTCGCGCCGTCTCGCTGAGGCGCGGATACGACCCCACCGGGGATGCGCTGGTCGTGTTCGGAGGCGCCGGAGCGCAGCACGGCTGCGGGATCGCGGAACGACTCGGGATCCGCTCGATCCTTGTTCCGCCCGACGCCGGACTCCTCGGCGCGCGCGGCCTCGCCAGCGCCCGCATCGAGAGGTTCGCCGAGGCGCAGCCCCTCCGCAAGCTCGACGACGCGGATGCCGGAGACGCCACCGCGTGGCTCCGCGAGACGGTCGAGCGGTTGAAACGGGTGGCCCTCGACGCAGTCGTCCAGGAGGGTGTCGACCCGGCGCGCGCCGGGGTCTCACGATGCATCGCCAACGCACGACTGGCGGGTCAGGACGCGTCGATCGCGATCGACCTCCCCGACCCGTCGGCGATCGCCGCCTCATTCGCGACCGGGTACGAGCGCACCTTCGGTCATCCGCCCGATTCCCGCCCGATCGAGATCGAGTCGCTCCGCGTCATCGCCGGAGAGCTCGAGTCGGACCCGATCCGTTGGCCCGCCCAATCGATGAATTCCGACCGCACGGATGACGCTCGCGACGTGTGGCTGAACGGGGAGTGGCGCCGCATGGCGTGCCTGGCGCGGGCGTCTCTGCCGACGGGCGCGGAGTTCGATGGGCCGTGTCTGGTGACCGACCCATACACGGCCATCCTGGTCCTCCCGGGTTGGCGCGGAAGGATCGATGAGAGTGGCGCCTTGATCCTGGAGGCGGCGCGACGAGACCCTGAGCCGCCCGGGTTCATTCACGCGCGAGACGCCGCCGGGACCGCCGCCGAGTGCCTGCCGGACGCGGTTCGGGAGCAGCTATTCGCGAGTCGATTCGAGGGGATCGTCCGGGAGATGGGAGATCAGCTTCGCCGGACGGCGGTTTCTGTGAACGTAAAGGAGCGGCTCGACTTCTCGTGCGCGCTCCTCGACCCCGCGGGGGCGCTGGTCGTCAACGCGCCGCACATCCCCGTCCACCTTGGCGCGCTGGGCATCTGCGTGCGCGCCGTCGCCGAGCGCGTTCCGCTTCGCCCCGGCGATGTCGTGGTAACCAACCACCCGGGGTTCGGCGGGTCACACCTGCCCGACCTCACGGTCATCACCCCGGTTCACGACCCGGTGGGGAGGCACTTGGGGTACGTGGCGAGCCGCGCCCACCACGCGGAGATCGGTGGGAGCCGGCCAGGCTCGATGCCGCCGTCAGCAACGACGCTGGCCGAGGAGGGCGTCGTGATCCCGCCGACCCACGCGATCGAGGCGGGCGTCGCGCACTGGGAACGCATCTCCGCGCTCCTGACGTCCGGACCATACCCGTCGCGGTCCCCGGCCGACAACCTCGCGGACCTCCGCGCGCAGGTGGCAGCCAACCACCGCGGCGTGACGCTCCTCCGACAGCTTGCCGCCGCGACCGACGCCGCGACGATCTTTGACCAGATGGCGGCGATCACGGCGCGCTCCGAGCGCGAGATTCGCGCGGCCCTCCGCCGCTTCCCCGACGGTCGCTACGCCGCCACCGAGTACCTCGACGACGGTTCCGCGATCGTTGCCACGGTCACCGTCCACGACGATACCGCGACGTTCGACTTTACCGGCACCTCTCCCGTCCACCCCGGCAACCTCAACGCAACCCGCGCCATCGTTGCCAGCGTGGCGCTCTACACGCTCCGGCTGCTCGTCGACGAGCCTTTGCCGCTCAACGAGGGCCTGCTCCGGCCGGTCACCATTCGGCTGCCGAACTCCCTCCTGAATCCGGACTTCACCGGCCCGACCGACCGGCTTCCGGCGGTGGTTGGTGGCAACACCGAAATCAGTCAGCGACTGGTTGACACGCTGATCGCGGCCTTCGGGCTCGCCGCTGGCTGTCAGGGGACGATGAACAACGTGCTCTGGGGAACGGACTCGTTCGGCTACTACGAGACGATCGCGGGCGGGGAGGGCGCGACGGAAAGGCATGACGGGGCAAGTGTGGTCCACACCCACATGACGAACACGCGGATCACCGACGCGGAGGTACTGGAGCACCGGTTCCCGGTACGGCTGGACCGTTTCGCGATCCGCCGCGGCTCGGGAGGTGCCGGCCAATGGTCCGGGGGCGACGGGGCGATCAGGGAGGTCACCTTCCTCGCGCCGATGTCTCTCTCAGTGCTCACACAGCGACGCCGCGAGGGCCCGCGCGGCGCGCGGGGCGGCGCGCCCGGCCTCCCGGGACGCCAGGAAGTCATCCGCCGAACCGGCGAGATCGAAATCCTGGACTCGATCGACGGCCGCGAGGTGGAAGCCGGCGACCGGCTCCGGATCCAGACCCCCGGCGGAGGCGGATGGGGAAGGAAGAGTGAAGAGTGAAGGAATCCGTGCAGTTCCTTCACTCTTCCAACTTCACTCTTCGAAGGCTTCCCGTACCCGCGCCGCCGCGGCCGCCGCCTCACCCCACGACCCCGCGTGGACTTCGGCGACTGTGTCCCCGCGCTGGACTCGATCACCGCGTTTGACCGTCAGACGGATCCCGGCCGCCAGATCGATCGCGTCACCCTTCCGCGCCCGTCCGGCCCGCACCATGAGTGCCGCCTCCGCGATGCCACGCGCGTCGATCCGTTTCACCCAGCCATCCCGGTCGCACTCCACCGCGATCACGCTCGCCGCCTCGGGCAGCAACGACAGGTCACGCACGACACGCGCATCTCCGCCCTGCGCGTCGATCAGGCTCTCCAGACGTTCCGCCGCCGCGCCGGAGTCGAGGAGCCGTTCCAGCTCCGCGCTGGCCTCTTCCGCCGAAGGGGACGCATCGGCGAGTACAAGGAGCTGCGCGCCCAGCCGTAGCACCAGCTCGCGCACGTCGGGCGGGCCGCCGCCGAGCAGGGTTTCGATCGCCTCGCGCACCTCGAGCGCATTCCCGACCGCGCGGCCCAGCGGCTCGTCCATCGGACTGAGCACCGCGCCCACCCTGCGCCCCGCGCCAGCGCCGATCTCGACCATCGCCGTCGCGAGTCGTTCAGCCTCCGCGCGGTCCGGCATGAACGCTCCGGCCCCATACTTCACGTCGAGCACGATTGCGTGCGCGCCGGCGGCCAGCTTCTTCGACATCACACTACTCGCGATGAGCGGGAGCGAATCCGTCGTGCCGGTGACGTCACGTAGCGCGTAGATCACCGCGTCCGCCGGGACCAGCTCGGGATTCTGCCCGACCAGCGCGCACCCGATCCCGCCGACCTGGCGCCGTACCTCCTCGAGCGACAGGTCCGTCCGGAAACCGGGGATAGAGGCCAGCTTGTCCAGCGTCCCGCCAGTGATACCGAGCCCGCGCCCCGACATCTTCACGAACGTCAGCCCCGCCGCGGCGACCAGGGGGACGAGCACGAGGGAGGTCTTGTCGCCGACGCCGCCCGTGCTGTGCTTGTCCACTACCGGCCGGTCGCCCGACCATTCGAGGGTGCCGCCACTCGAGATGAGCGCATCGGTCAACCACCCGGTCTCGCGACCGGTCATCCCCCGCCAGCAGACCGCCATCAGCCACGCGGCGACCTGGGCTTCGGGAATATCCCCCCGAGTGAACGCACGACACATCCAGGAAAGCTCGCCCAACGTCATCTCGCCGCCGGCTTTCTTCCGCGTGATCAGGTCGATCATCGTCGGCCCGTCAACCATCCTCACCCTCCGGGGACGGCGGAAGGGCGGATGAATCGAACGGCTCGGGGAGAAGGCTGGTCAGCGGGACCACGCGCGGGCCGGCGTCGCTGGCAACGACGATCGCGATTCGGGGAGCGAATTCGTGGAGAATCTGCCGGCAGGCGCCGCAGGGAAACACGGACCCCGCCTCCTCGGGACCGATGACCGCGATGGCCACGAACGAACGGGCACCGCTCGAGACGGCGCTCGTCACCGCCACCCGCTCGGCGCACGTCGCCAGCCCGTACGATGCGCTCTCGACGTTCGCCCCGGGATGAACCACGCCCGACGCGTCGAGCAGCGCCGACCCGACTCGAAAGCCGCTGTACGGCGCATATGCCCGCTCGCGCGCCACCCTCGCCATGGCGAGCAACGCGGCCGGGTCGAACGGCGCCTCAGACAAGTCGATTGGTAGACCCAACGATGTGCTCCGGGGAACGCTACGCGCCCCGGGTCCTGTTGAAGTGATCCGTCACCTCGCGCAGCAGACGTTCGACCGAGTCGCTCGGATGCGGGAAGAACAGGGCATCGGACAGACCGTTCAGCGCCGACCTCACGTTGGCGAACTCATCGGCGAAGGTCATGAAGAGGTCCCCCAGACCCTGCCTGGTGCCGCCAGCCATCGCCGCGGCGCTCCGGAACCCGGCCGCGCCGATCTCATCGTAGTACGAAATCGGCGGCGCCCCGCGGCGCCTTACCCGCTCGGTGATGAAGTCGGGAAACACGCCACCGAGCCAGAGCGCCATGTTGCCCACGTGTGCCCGCAGCGCGAATTCCCGCTCGCCGCGCGCCCGGTCGATTTCCGCCAGGATATCGGCGAGGTAGATGGTGTCCGGCATCGGCCCGGCACTCGATGTGACCCCTCGCCCGATCCGCCCGAACTCCAGCAGCACCGCCGCGGTGTAGTCGGCCAGTCGCCGGTCGTGGATTTCACGCTCGAGCAGCGCCTGCCTCACCAGCAGGTAGAAGACGAGCGGCGCCGGCGCGAGGTCGATCCCGCCCCGCCGCAACAGACCACGTACGATCGATGAGTCGTCGAGCAGGGCGTCGATTCCTTCGGCGCGTAACCGGTCCTCTCCCTCCGGTCCGGCGAGGGCCACCAGGATCTCGCATTCACGACGGCCGAATGACGCTCGAACATTGGGCTGGATCATGAGCTACCTCCCCTGCGCGGATTGGTGAAACCCCACCCCCTCCATGTACCTGCGGAAGCACCCCGTCGGTTCCGGCCTGTCCTTTTGAGGTTCGGTCCGGCCGGACCGGGAGATGAGCGGATGGCGCCACGCGGATCCGTCGAAATCACTTTCGGTGAAGCTCCGTATCTTCCCACGATATCGGATCTTCTATTGGTTCAAGATGCGTGAAGACGGTGCAATTCGGAACCCCTTCCCGCACCTTCTCTTCGAGTCTCTCGAGCAGATCGTGTCCCGTCTGCACGCTCCATTCGCCGGGAACCAGCATGTGGAATGAGATGAACCGCCAACTCCCCGCCTGACGGGTGCGGATCGCGTGATACTGCGTCCCCGCCGGCCGGTTCTCCTCCAGGATCCGCACGATGCGCTCCCTCACCTCCTCCGGCAACGCCGTGTCGATCAGGCCGAGCATCGATCGTCGGATCAGCTCGAAGCCGGTCCGAACGATGTTCGCGGCCACCGCGATCGCGATGATCGGGTCAAGCCGCGCGACGCCAGTGGCGGACGTCAGTATCACGCCCACCACCACCGCGACAGACGTCCAGACGTCCACCATCAGGTGTCGTGCCCCGGCGCCCAGCGCGATCGAGTCAGTCTGCGCCTCGGCGCGGAAGAGCAGCTGCGCCGCCGCCAGGTTCACCAGCGCCGCCGCGATGGTGAAGGCGATACCCTCCGGCACCGCGACGATCTCTACCGGATTCAACAGCCGGGCCACCGCCGCGTACCCGATGGAGATCGCGGCGATCAGGATCATCGCGCCCTCGAACCCCGACGCGAAGTACTCCACCTTCGTGTGCCCGTAGGCGTGCTCCTCGTCCGCCGGCCGTGCCGCGATCACCAGCACGATCAGCGCGATCAGCGACGTGGCCAGGTTCACGAACGACTCCAGGGCGTCCGAGAGGATCGCGACCGACCCGGTCAAGCGCCACGCGACAACCTTCAGCCCGATCGTCAGCACGGCGGCAACGACCGCCACGACCGCGTACCTCGTCACCCGATTGCCCGTCACGCGTCGCCTCCGTTGTTGCCCGCCACTTACCGCGACTCCGCCACCCGTTCCCCCTCCCCGCCCTCTCCCCGGCCCC
>CAZUVK010000203.1:0-7417 GCA_964623785.1 uncultured Gemmatimonas sp.
TCCGGATCTTCTGAAGGCGTGGGGCTGACGCCGGGAATGGCGGCTGCACGGTTTTCGCTGGAACCACCGGGTTCGTCGCGCCGAGGATCTCGCCCGGCAGGTCGAGTGACGGGAATCAGAAGTCCCCGGACCATGCCCTGGCGAACGGTACGCGAGCCGGTCATCAAACGGAGTGGAAGGCGCGACCGCATGCTGATCGTTCAGAAGTACGGAGGGTCTTCCGTGCGGGATCCCGCACGGATCCGGGCGGTGGCGGAGCGTGTGGTGGCCGCGCGTCGGCGGGGGCATCACCTTGTCATCGTCGTCTCGGCGATGGGGGACACCACGGACGATCTCGTGGCGCTGGCCGCCGAAGTCGTCGGGCACCGAATGTCCGCCGCGCGCCACCCGCGCGAGACGGACATGCTCCTGAGCGCTGGCGAACGCATCTCGATGGCGTTACTCGCCATGGCGATCGCGGAGGCCGGCGAGCGCGCGATGTCGCTAACGGGGAGCCAGGCAGCGATCATCACTGACGGAGCTCACACCGCCGCCCGGATCCGCGAGGTCCGCGCGGACCGCGTGAGGGAGGCGCTGGATGCGGGCAACGTGGTGATCGTGGCGGGGTTCCAGGGCGTGAGCACCCTGCGCGAGATTACCACGCTCGGTCGGGGCGGATCGGACACGACGGCCGTCGCTCTCGCGGCCGCGCTGGGGGCCGACCGATGTGAGGTCTACTCGGACGTCCGGGGGGTCTTCACGGCCGACCCCAGACGCGTCGAGGCCGCGCGGCTGATCCCTGCGCTCTCGTACGAGGAAATGCTCGAGCTCGCGACGGCGGGCGCGCAGGTCATGCACTCGCGGGCGGTCGAGATTGCCGCCAGATTCGATGTGGATCTGTACCTCGGTTCGTCGTTCGAACCGGGGGAGGACACGATCGGGACGATCGTAACGCGAAGGCCGAACCGTATGGAAGAACTGGTACTCACTGGCATCGCGTCGCGAGCGGGTCAGGCGAAGCTCGTGCTTCGGGGGTTGCCGCGTGGACTCCACACCGTGACCGCGGTCCTGGTCGCTCTCGCGGAGGCGGGGGTCAGCGTCGACATGATCTCCGAGGCGGAGGAATCGGACGGCCGGATCCAGCTCCAGCTGACCGTGGCGGAGGATTCGCTGGCGGAGGCCGAGCGAATCGCGACCGCGATCATCCCCGGGCTGGGCGGCGGTGAAGTGTCGACGGAGGCAGGGTTGTCCCGGATTGCGCTCGTGGGCAGCGGGATGCACCAGCGTCCCGGCGTCTACGCGCGGGCGTTCCGCGCGCTGCTGGACGAGGAGATCGACATCTTCGCGGTGTCGACCTCGGGTATTTCGATCACCGTGCTTGTGAACGCGGACCGGGAGGGTGATGCCCTGCGCGCGCTTCACAACGCATTCACTCTCGAACTGGTCGGTGGATCCGCGGGCGAGACTCGGACCGCCGCCGCTGGATAGGCGGAAGACATATGCACGTGGCGATTCTTGGCGCGACCGGGGCGGTCGGCCGCACGTTTCTCGAGGTACTCAACGAACGGGAGTTCCCGGTCGACCGGCTGAGCCTGTTCGCGTCCGAACGAAGCGAGGGAAAGGTTATCACGTGGCGGGGCAGGGAGATCACGGTCCAGGCCCCGCGGCCCGGCAGCTTTCGCGGAGTGGACATTGCGCTCTTCTCGGCTGGCGGCGCGCGATCGCTCGAGTGGGCGCCCCGGGCCGCCGACGAGGGCGCGATCGTCGTCGATAACTCGTCCGCGTGGCGGATGGATCCCGAAGTGCCGCTCGTCGTTCCCGAGGTCAACGCGGCGGCCGCGGCCGACCGCCCCAAGGGGATCATCGCGAACCCCAACTGCTCCACGATCCAGGTCGTCGTCGCGCTGAAGCCGCTCCACGATGCCTCGCCCCTTCGTCGGGTGGTGATGACCACCTTCCAATCCGTCAGCGGCGCCGGCGAGACGGGGCGCGAGGCGCTGCATCGGGAGATCCTGAACGGCAGCACGGAAGGTTCGCCGTTCACCCGGCCGATCGCGGCGAACGCGGTCCCGCAGATCGGAAAGTTCGACGCCGAGGGCTGGTCGGAGGAGGAGCGGAAGATGGTGAACGAGCCGCGAAAGATCATGTCGCTGCCGGACCTTCCGCTCGCGACGACGTGCGTCCGCGTGCCCGTCGAGGTCGGTCACTCCGTCGAGGTGATGATCGAGCAGGTCGGAAACCTCAGCCGTGAGGAAGCGATCGCCGCGCTGGCGCGCGCGCCGGGTCTGGTCGTGGCCGGGGCGGCGGAGGACTTCCCCACCCCCCGCGATGCCGCCGGGCGGGACGAGGTGTTCGTCGGACGGGTGCGAACGGATCCGTACCTTCCCCGGACGCTCCACTTCTGGGTCGTCGCCGACAACCTCCGGAAGGGAGCGGCCACGAACACGGTGCAGATCGCCGAGTTGCTTGCCGGCGGGTGAGTTCGTGACCCAACCGGACCAGCCGAAGGGCGCGCGTACGGAGATAACCGCGGGTGGGGTCGTGTTCCGCCACTTCGACGACACCGTCCACGTGCTCCTCATCCGTGACGCGTACGGTCACTGGGGTCTTCCCAAGGGGCACCTTGAATCGGGCGAGTCGTCCGAGGAGGCCGCAGTTCGCGAGGTCCGGGAAGAGACGGGCCTCGACGACCTCCGGCTCGGGTCTGCACTGAGCACGATCGACTGGCATTTTCGATCGAATCGGGGCGTGATCCACAAGTTCTGCCACTTCTTCCTGATCGAGTCTCCGGAGGGCGAACCCATCCCTCAGGCGGACGAGGGTATCACGCAGTGTCTCTGGCTGCCCATCGACGACGCGATACGGCGGATCTCATATCGGAACACGGCGGGGGTGCTGGAAGAGGCGGCGGTGGAACTGGGCGTCACTTCGAGTGGGGCGGGATAATCCAAGGACCATCCCGCCCCGGCGGGCGGATCAGTATGTCCAGTCGGAGGGTTCCTCGTCGTGGTCCGCGAAGATCATGCGCCCGATCCAGATACCGATCGGTATCGCCAGCATGGCGGCCCCGAGCCCGGTGAATCGAGCCCGTCGCCGGGCCCGTCGCCTGCGCATCGGCGACACGCGATCCATCGTATCATTCGCGATACGCCGCGCGGCCGCGCGCCCCGGATGGCGTGATGCATAGGTGAGGCGGGGTGTGAAACCGTGATTCCCGCCCATCGACAGCTGCTCTCGGAGTCTCATGAAATTTATCTCCCGCGCCAGTTCGTGATCGAGTCACTACGGCGCCTAGAGTATGCAGGAAACGTGCGCGGGGGGGCTACGGCAAGGCGTTTCCGGGAACGGAGTTATCCTCCGGACGAGCGGTGTTTTCGGAGGTCCTGATCGCCGGTCTTCTCACCGGTCTGGCCGTGGCGGGAGCAGTCGCGCTCGTGCTGCGGCTCGCTCGTTCCGTCGGGAGGATGCTGCTGGCGTCGGCGGCTCTCGCGGCCGCCCGATCCGCCGGTGACGCGAGCGCCCGCCGCGGCGACCTCACTGGCATGCGGGAAGGGAAAACCGCCGAAGAGCGGGCTCGAGGTGCAGCTGTCGCGGCGGGTGTCGCGAGCGTTGCCTGGCTTCTCTGGCTGGTCGCGCCGATACCACTCGATCTGCTCCCCGCCGCCTACGCGGCGGCAGCGGCACTCTGGATCCTCCCCGGCCGGCGGCCGCCGCCCCGTCCCGCCGCCGGTCGCGAGTAGTGGAACCCGCACCGGCGCGGGCGGGCGTCAGCCGCCGCCGAGCTTCTCGACGATCCGGAATTCAGATGGAGTTACCGGCTGGACGGATAGCCGGCTCTTCGTCGTGACGACCATCGTCTCGAGACCCTTCGTCTCCTTGAGCGTACCGAGTGGTACATAGTTCGGGAACGTCTTCTCGAATTCGATATCAACCATGTACCAGCGCGGGTCGTCCTCGCTCGCCTTCGGATCGAAGTAGGGGCTCTTCGGGTCGAGGGCGGTGTGGTCGGGATAACCACCGCGAACCACGACAGCTGTTCCCGCGACTCCGGGTGGGTTCGCGCCGCTGTGGTGGAAGAGTACCCGATCGCCTTCCTTGATCTCGTCCCTGAGGAGGTTCCGCGCCTGATAGTTCCGCACGCCGTTCCAGAACGTTCGGCCATCGCGCTTCAGGTCGTCGATCGAATAGCTGTCGGGCTCGCTCTTCAAGAGCCAGTATCGAGGCATCGGTCAGTCGTGGTGAGAGTCTGGCGCGTCGCGGGTTCGAACTCGGGAGAATGGGCACGGAGGTGGGACGCGCGCAAGCGCCGAATACGGTTGGGCTTCAGTCCGCCCCGTTCACGATGCCGGTGGTGCGTTCGCGCAACGTTTGCAGCGGATTGGTCGGCAGGCCGTACTTGGTATTGAGGTAAAAGTCGGCCATCTTCGCGGCGATCGGCGCGGCCACTCCGGAACCGGATTCACCGAACTCGATGATCACGGCGAAGGCGATTTCGGGATCCCCGTCGGGCGCGCCGGCGAATCCGGTGAACCATGCGTGCGGCATGTCGGGATTCTGGGCGTTCTCCGAAGTCCCGGTCTTCCCGTAGACTTTCCAGCGCTCGAGTGACGACATGTAGGCCGTGCCGCCGGGCTCCAGCACCCGGGCGAGCCCTTCGCGCAGCGCGACGAGGGTGGATGTCTGGAGTTGCAGGTTGGTCTCCGGAGCGATCGCGCCATCTTCCTGGATGCTGAGGCGCGGAGACGGCGACGTACCGTTGCCCGACAGGGCGGAGAAGAACTGCGCCATGCGCAGAGGCGTCTGCGAGTTCGGACCCTGCCCGATCGAGAGGCTCATCACTTCGCTCGGAGTAGGTGCCCACCCGAAGCGATCGCGATACCAGTTGGCGTCGGTCGGAAAGGTGCCGGCGGCCTCCGATGGCAGGTCGATACCCGTCTTTCGCGAGAACCCGAGCCGCGTCCCCTCCCGGGAGAGTCGGTTGAGGCCGAGGGAGATACCGAGCTGGTAGAAGTAGACGTTGCAGGAATTGGCGAGCGCAGCCGCCAGGTCGAGCGCGCCATGGCCCTCGGCGCGCCAGCAGCGTGAATAGCGACCGGCATAGCTCATCCCACCCGAACACCCGATCGGCATCCTCGTATCCGGCAGGATCGTGCCCGTCTCGAGGCCAACGATTGCCGTCGCCAGCTTCCAGGTCGACCCCGGTGGATAGATTCCGGAGGTCGCCCGATTGAGGAGCGGGCGTCGCGCGTCGCGGTTGAGTCCTCGCCAGAGGTCGCCGTCGACGGTGCCGGTCAATCGGTTGGGATCGTAGGTCGGGTAGGAGTAGAGGGCCAGCACCTCGCCAGTCGACGGGACCATGGCGACCACGGCGCCGTTGAGGTTCTTCGGAAAGATCTCGTGGATGAACTGCTGGAGCCCCAGATCGATACTGAGGTGTAGTTCCTCGCCCGAAGTCGGCGGGATCGCGGCCCGGGGAGCGATCGTCCCGACGACACGCCCCCGTGCGTCGACTTCCACATACCGTTCGCCGGCTCTGCCGCCGAGGACACGTTCATACTGCCGCTCGATCCCCGAGACGCCAATGAGGTCGCCCATGCGGTAGCCGGGCCATCTCACGGAGTCCTCGAGTTCCTCCCGGCCTATCTCCCCGACATATCCGATCAGGTGCGCCACTGCCTCCCCCCGAGGGTAGTGTCGCTGGGGGAAGGCTTCCATCGCGGCCATCGGCAGATCGAGTCGGTGCTCCTCGATCCACGCGTACTGCTCGAAGTCGAGCGCGCGAGAGATGAGCAGGGCCTCGCGTGGCCTGCGTTCGTACGCCTGGAGAAGCGCCTCGACGTCCACATCGGAGAGGCTGAGCGGCTCGCGAAGCAACTCAAGCGCGTCGCGGGTGGAGTCAGCCGAAGTGGGCTCGAGGTGGAGCGTGTAGCTGGTAATGGTTTCGGCGATCAGCTCGCCGTACCGGTCGTATACGGGCCCGCGGGGTGGCGGAACGGGAATGACGCGGATGCGGTTGTCCTCGGCCCGCAGGGCGAAGTCGTCGTTGCGAACGACCTGGGTGCGGAAGAAGGAGGCGCCAAGGAAGAGGAGGACACCGCCGATCGCAAGCATCGCCGTGATTGCTCGGCGTTGCTTGAGCCGGAAGTTGAATGGACTAATCGGTCGCAAGGCGCGCGTTGCCGAACCCCGGGTCGAACGAATCTGGCGGATGGATCGCACGAATGTACTCCGATGGGGACTGGGTCGCCAGTACCGGTCGTCTGAACGCTTGCGCGCTGAGTCGAACTCTCTATACTTATTTCGTCGCCCCTTCCGTCGCTCTCAAGCGCCGTCGGTCCGCTCAGACACAAGCCATCGGGCAAACTCCTCCGTCGCGGGCACGGTATTTGACGGTCCTGGAACGGGTTCAACGTTCGCTCACCCGCGGTGCTCCACACGATCCCGCACCGATTTCGGGTCCCTGACGTATTCCGCAAAGAATGAGTTTATGACTGCACCGGCTCGACGGCGCGGCGCCGAATCCACGCGTTCGCCCGCAACCGCCGTTCGCGGAGTGCTGGAGGTGCTGCAAAGTGGTAGTGGTTTCCTTCGCTCCTCCGCCCGCGGCTTCGTATCCACTCCGGATGACGTTTTCGTTCCGCAGAATCTGATACGGAGGTTACGGCTCCGGACAGGCGACATCATCGAGGGTGAGGCGGGCAGCCCTCCGGGTCGCGGCAAGAGCGCCCCGTTGCTCAATGTGACGACGGTGAGCGGGCTGGACCCCGAATCAGCCCAGAGTCGTCCTGATTTCAGCACACTCCCCGCGGCCCATCCCTCCGACAAGCTCGTTCTCGAGGCGGCGCCGTTGCCGGGTCGGTCCGCGAACGACTACACGAACCGGATCATCGACCTCATCGTCCCGCTCGGAAAGGGGCAACGTACGCTGATCGTCGCGCCGGCCCGCGCCGGCAAGACGATGCTGCTGCAGTCGATCCTCCACGGCGTCGCGACGAACTATCCCGAGGCGCTCCTGCTCGTCCTCCTCGTGGACGAGCGTCCGGAGGAGGTCACGGAGATGCAGATGATCGGGTATGGCGAGGTGATCGCGTCGTCGTTCGACTATCCCGCCGAGCGACACGTGGCGATCGCGGAGATGACGCTCGAGATGGCGCGGCGGCGGGTGGAAGGCGGCCAGGATGTGGTGCTCGTGCTCGACTCGCTGACACGACTGGCGCGCGCGTACAACACCGCGGAGCGAGGGACGGGGCGCACGCTGTCGGGCGGTATCGACAGTGGCGCGCTCGAGAAGCCGAAGCGGTTCTTCGGCTCGGCTCGCAGCGTACCGGAGCGGTCGGGCGGCGGCAGCCTCACGATCATCGCGACGGCCCTGACCGAGACCGGGAGCCGCGCCGACGAGGTCATCTTCGAGGAGTTCAAGGGGACGGGCAACGCGGAG
>CAZUVK010000204.1:0-7283 GCA_964623785.1 uncultured Gemmatimonas sp.
ACCCGAGCCGGAGCCGGAACCCGAACCGGAGCCCGAGCCGGAGCCGGAACCGGTGCCACCGCCGCCGCCCCCGCCTCCACCGGCACCACCGCCGCCGAGGCCGGCGCCGCCACCACCACCGCCGCCGCCGGCCCCGCCACCCCCGGCGCCGCCGCCACCGGCACCGGAGGCACCGCCACAGCAGTCGGCGGGTGCACGGCCAGATCCGTCGGCGGCGGCGGGCGACAACATCAACGTGCGGACGCAGGGAATCGAGTGCCCATCGGCCGACTACTGCAACAACATCGAGTTGCAGATTCGGAGATATTTCAGGAGCGCTGGCGCTGGCGGCGAGGCCGAAGTGTACTTCGTGATCAACCGCGATGGTTCGGTTTCGGAATTGAGGTTGATCAGCAGTACCGGCGGTGCGGGTTTCCGGGTCGGGGTGCTGGAGGCGGTGGAACAGGCGGGCCAGAACCGGGCTTTTGGCCCTCTTCCCGCCGCGTTCCGGGTGGACCGATTGCCCGTGAGTTTCTACTTTCGTCCGTCGAGGTAGGGAGAACGAAATGGAGCGAGACGCGAATGCATCCAACTAGAGTCGCCGGCCTCATCCTGCTGGTCGGGCTGTCGGCGTCGCGCCTCGTTGCGCAGGACGTGCCGGGAGTGCGGCTCGGGCTGATGTATCAGCCGGACTATCAGCCGGGGCTGGTCGTGCTACCGTTTGCGGCCCAGGGAGGCGCGGAGGATCTCGCGCAGCCGATCCACAACATCGTCCGGCAGGATCTGGATTACAGTGATCGGTTCCGGGTTCTGGGTGGCGCGGTCGGTACGATCCCGGGCGCCCAGGTCAACCTCGCCCTCTGGAAGGAGCGCGGTGCCGATTGGGTTCTGGACGGGTCGTTGACGCCGGGCCGGGCGGGTGGGTCGACGCTTCGGCTCGTCCTCCACGACGCCGTATATGGCCAGGTCCGTGACGAGCGGACGTTCGAGTTGCCCGCGCAGGGCGATCCGAATTTCCGGATGGCGGTCCACGCCGCGTCCGATGAGGTCGTCCGATGGGCGACGGGGACGCCGGGCGCCGCCGCGACACAGGTCGCTTTCGTGCTCGAGTCGCGCGGGTCGAAGGAACTGTACGTGATCGACTACGACGGTGAGAACGTACAGCGGTTGACGAACGACGGGTCGATCGCGTTGTCACCGACATGGTCACCGGACGGGTCGCGCATCGCGTACATGTCGTACCGATCGGGGGCGCCGTACCTGTATGAGCGTGATCTGGTCACGGGCCGGGACCGGTTGCTTTCGGACCGCGACGGTCTCAACGCCACGCCGGCTTACTCGCCCAACGGGCAGACGATCGCCTTCGCGACTTCGGTGGCCGGGAACACGGAGATCGCGACGCTGGATCGCGAGCGGAACTGCTGCCTCGAGCAGCACACCCAGGGGCGAAGGTTCGATTCGCTGTCGCCGAGCTATTCGCCGGACGGCCGGCAGTTCGTATTCGAGTCGAACCGGCTCGGAGAGCCACACATCTACGTGATGCCGGTGGGCGGCGGTGAGCCGAGGCTGATCTCGGACTACACGTACGGAGTGCGCGGATACAACACGTCGCCGGACTGGGCTCCGGAAGGGCAGAAGATCGCGTACCACTCGCGGATCGGGGGCATCCCCCAGATCATGGTGGTCGACATCAGCCGTGGTGAGCGTCGGCTGCTGACGAACGAGGGAACCAACGAGGACCCGAGCTGGGGGCCGGATGGTCGGCACCTGGTGATGTCGTCGCGGGATCGGGACGGGGGTGGTCTGTTCATCCTCGACACGGTGAGCGGCCGGATCCGGCCGTTGCTGCGTGGGGTTGGGTACGGGTTGCCGGCGTGGTCGCCGGCGTTGCGGCGCGCTGAGTAGGCAGGGAACGAGGTACAATCCGGCGGCCAGAGGGCCGCGTAACCGGCGCAATGCGCCACATCGTTTACGTCCAGGAGGAATGATGAAGCTCCGCCTCGTAGTCGCGCTCCTTCTCACCGTAGTAGCCATCACCGGATGCGGCGGTAATGAAGCGCCGGCGACTCCGGCACCGAGTACGGCCACGGACGACGCCGCGGCTCGCGCCCGTGCCGATTCGATCGCGCGCGCCCAGGCCGAGGCCGAGCGTCTCGCCGCGGAGCAGCGTGCTCAGCTCGCCCGCGCCCAGGAAGTTCTGACTGCGGTTGTGTTCTTCGGGTACGACAGTGACCAGCTCGACGCGGAGACCGAGGAGCGCCTTCGGATGAAGGCGGCGATCCTGCGGGCCAACCCGGCGCTCGAGTTGCGAATCGAGGGCCACGCCGACGAGCGGGGCTCGACGGAGTACAACCTGGCGCTCGGCCAGCGACGGGCCGAAGCGGTTCGCACCTTCCTGGCGGGCTACGGCATCCCGTCGGCCCGGCTGGGCACGATCAGCTACGGGAAGGAGCGCCCGGCGGTCTCCGGCTCGAACGAGTCGGCGTGGGCGCGTAACCGCCGCGGCGAGTTCGCGGTCACGGCTGGTTCGATCTCGGCCATTCCACCCGAGGTACGGTAATGCGCATGCGCCTCCTCGCCGTCGCGCTCCTGATCCCCCTTCTGGGGGCGTGCGCGACGAAGCGGGACCTTCAGGATCTGCAATCGGAGATGGCTCGGATGCAGGAGACTCTGCTCCGGGAGCTTCAACGGCAGAACGCGGCGCTCATGGACTCGCTGACCGCGCAGGACATTCGGCAGCGGGGTGATTTCACGAACCAGATGATCCGGCTCGAGCGGAATCTGGTTCAGATCCAGGAGCTGACCGGTCAGAGCCAGCAGGCGCTTGCGGAGTTCCGCCAGTCCCTGCAGGCTCGCGAGGAGGCGCTCGAGCGGGCCGCGTTGGGCGACCCGACGTTCAGCGGCGACGCTGATGAGCTGTTCCAGAGCGCCGAGGGCGCGTTGCAGCGGGGGTCGCTGGCCACCGCTCGCGTCGCGTTCGAGGAGTTCGTGAGCGCGTTCCCGGACCACGAGCGGGCCCCCGCCGCCCGCCTTTATCTGGGCAACATTCTCAGTGCGGAGGGCGAGGTCCAGCGGGCGCTCGAGGAGTACTCAAGCATCCTGCAACTCCATCCCAACTCGCTGGAGGCGCCCACGGCGCTCTACCACGCCGCGCTGGTGGAGCGCGACCGCGGGAACCGCGGTGCGGCCGAGTCGATGTTGAATCAGCTCACCGCGGCCTACCCAACCTCTCCGGAGGCCGCGGCGGCTCGCGACGAGCTGCGACGATTGCGGTAGGCTGGCGGGATGCGGGATCGGGAACAGGTTCCAATCGGAGTGAAGGGAGACCGGGGGTGCCGAAGTTTCGGCACCCCCGGTCTCGTTGGATTGCGTGGCCATTCATCGAAACCTGATCATGCGGTCGACGGTACTAGTGCCATGAGTCGGAAGCCCCTGGACCATTCGGCCGGCGCGCCTGCGCCGCCGCTCGTGATGATCGATGCGCTGCCCATACTGTAGCCACATGGAGGACCGGGTCGTCGATTCGCGCGCGAGTCGCGAGGGCCGCGCCGTCCGGCGACGCCGCGAGTGCCTCGAGTGTGGGCGGCGATACACGACCTATGAGTACATCGAGGAGCGGCCGCTGCGGGTGGTGAAGCGAAGCGGTGAGGTCGAGCAGTACGATCGACGGAAGCTGCTGACGAGTATCGAAGTAGCCGCGGCAAAGAGGCCGGTCAGCGGATCGGAGATCGATGAGATCGTCGAGGATATCGAGCGCGCGCTCGACCAGTCGGATACGACGGAGATTCCGAGCGGACGGCTTGGGGAGATGGTGATGACACGCCTGAAGGCCCGGGACCACATCGCTTACGTACGCTTTGCGTCGGTCTATCGCAACTTCCAGGACCTGACGGAGTTCTACGAGGAAATCCGCGATCTGGACGAGCGGAGCGCGCAGCGGGAGCTGAGACGCTATCAGGAGGAGCTGCCACTCGGGGTCGGGGCGTCGCCGCCCCGGGCGGCGATGGACGAGGCGGGAGAGGGCGAGTGAGTATCAAGTATCTCGGTACGAGCGGCGGCGACATGCCGTTCCTCGATCACCTCGAAGAGCTGCGTTGGCGCATCCTCTGGAGCGTCATCGCAATCGTGCTCTTCACGGTCATCGGCTTCTTCCTCGTCATGCGCTTCAATGTGCTGGGGATCCTGGAGGCGCCGATCGCACCGTTCCTGGATGGTTCCCGCCTCAAGTACCTCAGCCCGACCGAGCCGTTCTTCATCACCCTCAAGCTCGCGTTGATCGTGGGGTTGCTCCTCGCCTCGCCGGTCGTGGGCTACCAGCTGTGGGCGTTCCTGGCGCCGGCGCTGCGGCCCGCCGAGAAACGCGCGATCGTGCCGACGCTCAGTTTCGGCCTCGCGCTCTTTCTCGCCGGTGTCGCGATGGCCTATTTCATCGCGCTGCCCGTCACGCTCGAGTTCACGATGGGGTTCCAGACGGAGAGCCTGGAGCAGTCCATCGTGATTGGCCAGTACATGAGCGTCGTGATCCGGCTCCTGCTCGCCTTCGGCATCGTGTTCGAGATGCCGGTGGTGATTCTGACGTTCACCGCGCTGGGCGTGGTTACCCCCGAGTTCCTCGCCGCCAAGCGGAGACACGCGATCGCCCTGATCACCGTCGTGTGCTCGCTCATCACGCCTGGCGATGTGATCACCATCACGATCCTGATGATGGTTCCGCTCGTTCTGCTTTACGAGGTGAGCATCGCGCTCGCGAAGATGATCGTCCGTCGCCGCAGAGTCGCTCCGGTCGCGGCGGAAGGCTGAGACCCTGTGAGTGTGTTCTCCGGCCTGATCGACGGGTTCCGCGAGCGGTCCGGAGAGAAGACGTTCCTGGATCGGCTGGACGACGTACGGGGCCGGATGATCCGCGCCGCGGTCGCCCTGATCGTCGGGACCGCCGGAGGGTTCTATCTGGCGATGACCTACAACGTGCTGGGCATCGCCACCGCCCCGGTCATGCCCTTCCTTGACGGCGAACGCCTCAAGTACCTCAGCCCGATCGATCCCTTCTACGTCACGTTCAAGCTCGCCCTCTGCATCGGCGTCATCGTGACCCTGCCGTACCTCCTCCGTCAGGTGTGGGCCCTGCTGGAGCCGCTCATGCTTCCGGACGAGAAGCGGCTGATGGTTCCGGCGATCCTTGGCGGGGTGGTGCTCTTCGCGGTCGGGACGCTCTTCTGCTACTTCGTCGCGCTGCCGCTCATCCTGCAATTCACGATGGGATTCCAGACGGAGAGTCTGGAACAATCGATCGTGATTGGGGAATACCTCGCGATGGTCTTGCGGCTGCTGGGGGCGTTCGGCGTCGCGTTCGAGCTGCCGATCGTCATTCTGCTGGGTACCGTGCTGGGCGCGGTTACGCCGGAGTTTCTCGTCGCGAAGCGTCGTCACGCGATCGCGATCATCATGATCGCAAGCGCGGTGGTCACGCCGTCGGATGTCGGCAGCATGCTCGTCCTGATGATTCCCGTGGTGATCCTGTACGAAGTCAGCATCATCATGGCGCGCCTGATCGTCGCGCGGCGCGAACGCGCTGTACCGGTACCGGAGATATAGTGCGGGACCAGCAATTCCGATTGATTGCCACGGCCATGTGGCTGTGGATGATGATGGCCGCCCTGCCGACGATCGCGGTGGGGCAGGTGCCCATACCCGCGCCGAGCCCTGGCGACACCGTTCGCGTGGACACGGCGGGCGGCGCGGTGCCACAGCCCGCCGACACGACGACCCTCGCTCCCGCTCCCGCTCCCGCTCCCGCTCCCGCTCCCGCTCCCGCTGACTCCGCCGGCCCAACCGACCCGGATCCGGCCGATCCCTCGGTTCTGGAACCGGATACGATCCCGGTGCCCGGCGACTCGCTTGCCGCCGACGCGCCGCCGCCGTTGAGCGCCTCGGCCGATTCAGTGCTCCGGGCGCTTCGTTCGCTGCCCGGCTACATCGCCACGGAATATCAGGGCCGGTCCGCCGTCTACCGGACGGACACGGAAACGCTTCGGCTCGAGGGCAACGCGCAAGTCAATCGCATCGGAGACGAGCTTACCGCCGACACGATCGAGTTCCGGCAGGCGGAAGACCTCGTGCGGGCGCTGGGCGGCGCGCGGGTGGTGAGTTCGACGCAGGAGCTGGAGAGCAATGTGCTCTACTACGACGTGGTGCGCCGACGCGCCACCGCGCTCGGGGCGAGGACCCAGATCGTCCAGGACGCGACCTGGTACGTCACGGGCGACATGACGGTCGAGGAGCCGACGTCCACCCTCTTCGGAAGCCACGCTCATTTCACGAGTTGCGACCTCACGATCCCGCACTACCACTTCGAGGCGGACAAGGTGATGGTCATCCGCGACCAGATCCTCGTCGCCCGTCCGGCCCGCCTCTACTTCGGGAACGTTCCGGTGATGGTGTTGCCCTTCGTCGTGCAGAGCCTGGAGCAGGGCAGGCGGAGCGGATTGCTCACCCCGCAATTCGGGCTCAACGACATCGTCCGGAACTCGTCGGGTTACACGCGGCAGATCTCCGACGTCGGCTTCTACTGGGCGATCAACGACTACATGGGCGCGACGGTCAGCACCACCTGGCGCAGCGGTGCGTATACGTCGCTCTTCGGGAACCTGCAGTACAGCTGGCGGCGACAGTTCCTGAACGGGAACATCGGATACGATCGGATCTGGGAGGAGAACGGGGACCAACAGTTTTCGCTGAACACGCAGAGCTCCTGGCAGCCGGATGAGCGGACGAGCCTGTCGATGTCAGGCAGGTACACATCCTCGCCGCGGTTCGTGAGAGACGCGACGTTCAATCCGATGGAGCAGACGCAGGATCTGATGTCCAGCCTGTCGGTGAATCGACGGTTCGACCTGGCGCGCATCTCGCTGGGTGGGGACATGCGTCAGTCGATCGCGACCGGTGACGAATCGAGAACGTTTCCCCGGCTCAGCATCTCGCCGAACGCGGTGACCTTCTTTCAGGCCCAACCGGGTTCGGAGCGCTGGTATAGCAACGCCAGCTTCACCCCCGGCGTGATCTCGGGGTCGCGCGCCACGACTCGGTACGGGAGCGAGTTCGCGACGGCCTTGCGCCAGGACCAGAACCAGACGCTCATGAGGCTGGGACCTTCGTTCTCGGTGGGTCGGTTCACGTTGGGCGCGAGCGGCGACCTGAACAGCCGCCAGCTATACGATGCCGTCGGCGTGAACGCGGATGGCGAACCCGTCACGCTGCCGGTAGCTCGCGCTCGCTGACCAGCTCGCCTCGTCGCGCTCGTATCCCGC
>CAZUVK010000205.1:0-7242 GCA_964623785.1 uncultured Gemmatimonas sp.
CGCGGAGGAACTACTGTAGCCGAAGTGGGGAAGGATGTTGAAGGGTGGTTTCCGGGCCCCCCGGTCATCCCGAGCGAAGCGAGGGATCTGCACTTCCGGCCATTCGCGCGGAAAGTGCAGATCCCTCGCTTCGCTCGGGATGACCCGGGGGGGTCCCTGGATGACAAGGGCAGCGCCCGATTCGTCAGAATCAGTCCACCCATCCCATTCCGCGTGAATCGTTGAAGATCTTGATTGATATGGAGATGGGAGGAAAGAAAATTCGGGGAAATGATCCCCCGTGCCGTTGCCCTCCGCGATCTCCGCGGCTCCGCGTGAACCCTTGCGGTCCTCCCGCGCCCTCCCCCCAACTCCACGTCCTCAGCGAGAACCCGGGCAGTCCACGCGCCGTAGCCTCGCCGTACGCGCCCAGCGTGCTTAGGTTACCGTGTCGGAAGGGCGCTCGCTGGCACACGGATTGCCGCCCCGGCATACGCCCGGTTTCCAGTACTCACGTGTAGCGGAGGATTCATGAGCTTTCATGCTTCGAAGGCGAATGGCGTGGTCGTCGTTGACGTCGACGGTCAGCTCATCGTCGGTAATCGCCAGGAGTTGAAGCAGAAGGTCCTCGACGAGCTCGAGGGCGGCGAACGAAGGTTCCTGATCGACTTCGCGAACACGGGCTACATCGATTCATCCGGCCTGGGCGTCCTCGTGAGCCTTTCCAAGAAGATCCGTGAGCAGGGCGGCGAACTGCGTCTCTCCAACCTGAACGAAGACCTGCGCACGCTCTTCGAACTCACGAAACTGGACACTCTCTTCGATATCGCGGACTCCCGCGAGGAAGCGCTCTCCAGCTTCTGATCCACGTGGAGCCGGGGAGCCGCGGCGCTCTCCTCCTTCGGAAATGAGCGAGGATCGGTCGGTCGGGACGGACTCGGTCGTCCCGGAATCCGTCGAGTTCGCCATCGATCTGCCCAGCGACCTCGGCCTGATCGAGGCGACGGTCGGGTACCTGGTCAGCCGGTGCCGCGCATTCGCGTTCGAAGGCCCCCGGCTCGACCTGAACTTCCGCGTCGGCGTGACCGAGGCGCTCGCGAACGCTGTCCTCTACGGAAACCGGCACGACCCGGACAAGACCGTCCGGATCGAGGTGGCCATCGACGATCACAGGGTCGAGGTTCGTGTGATCGACCAGGGCGGGGGATTCAACCCGGATACCGTGCCGGACCCGACCACGCCGGAAAACCTCGAAGCGCCGGGCGGGCGCGGGCTCTTCCTCATCCGCCACCTGATGGACGAGATGGAGTTCAACGAGAGCGGCAATTCCGTACGGATGGTCCTCATCCGGCAGGACGCGCCGCGGAGCCGGTCGCGGGGGCGATGATGTCGACGGGGATCCCCACGGCGACCACCCTCCAGACCGCGGCCGCGGTCGCGCCGATCCGCTCGCTCGTCGACGAGTACGGCAGGCTCTTCGGCGCCAGCGTCTGGTTCTGGCAACGTACGTCCGGCGACTGGGAGGTCGTGGCGGGCACGTGCGAGCCGAGAGCCCCCGTCCCGGGCCCCGGCGCGCTGGGCGTGTCCAACCCGGACGGCGCGGAAACGTGTGTCGAGGTAGTCGGGCCGAACCCCGAGGAGTCGACTCGCGGCGCCGGTCTGCTCGCGGTCGTCCTGGCCGAGACGCTGCGACACCAGCGCGAGGCCCGCTTCTTCGGCCGGGAGATCGCCGAACGCTACGAGGAGATCACGCTGCTCTACACGATCAGCGAGATCCTTGGTTCGGTCATCTCGTTGGAGGAGGCCGCGCGCCGGATCCTCGGCGAGGTCATGGACACGATGTCGGTGAAGCGCGCGGCGCTGTGGATCCACGACCCGGAGATCGATGCGCTGCGCGTGATCGCGGCGGTCGGCGGAGAGGGCCGCGGAGATCCCATCCAGCTCGATGACGCGACCTCCATCACCGCCGCCGTATTCCGCGACCGCCGGCCCATGATCCTCGAGCCCGACGACGTCGTCCCCCGCTCCGCCGTCGACTTCAATCCGGTCAACAGGGAGTCATTCCTTTCGGTGCCGGTCAACTACACGCCGCCCCAGGGCAAGCCCCGGACGATCGGTGTGATCAACCTGATCGGACGCAGTCCGGACGAAACGTTCTCCGCGGGCGACCACAAGCTCATCACCGCGATCGCCAGCCAGGTCGGCGCGGCGATCGAGAACAATCGTCTGGTCGCGGAGAGCCTCCGGCGCGAGCGCGTGGATCGGGAGCTGGAACTCGCCCACGATCTCCAGATGAAGCTGCTCCCATCGACCGAGCAGTTCCGCGACCGCGCCGAGGTCGCCGCGCGCTGTGCCCCCGCCGATTCCGTGGGCGGCGACTTCTACCACCTCGTCCGACTCTCCGGCGGCAGGTTCGGCGTGGTCATCGGCGACGTATCCAGCCACGGGTTCGGCGCGGCGCTCATCATGGCGCTCACCATGAGCGCGATCGCGATCAGCGCCTCAGAGGGCGACCCTCCCTCCGAGGTCCTTCGCGAGGTCCACCGCGCCCTCATCGACGAACTCGAGAGCACGGAGATGTACCTCACGCTCTTCTACGGCGTCATCGACCCGAACGAGGGGCGCCTCACCTACGCGAACGCGGGGCACGCCCACGCGTTCGTCGTCCCCGCATCGGGCAGGCCGCGTCGCCTGCCCGTCACGAACCCGCCGTTCGGCCTCGTCGACCTGCCGGACTACGCCGAGCGCTCCGTCGATTGGAGCCCCCGCGAGGACATCCTCTTCCTCTTCACCGACGGCCTGTCCGACACGATCGGCGAGGGGGAGGGCGAGAAGACCATCCTCGAACGGATCGTCGCCAATCGCGCCGGGCCGCTCGAGAGCCTGCTCGAGTCGATCTTCTCCATCGCGCCTGGAGGGCGGGATATCCCTTCCGACGATCGTACGGCCGTCCTTGTCCGCGCCTAGTGCTGTGTGCCTGAAGTCCCGTGGCCATGCAACAGACGCCGCATCCCGCCGCGCCACGTTGTTCCTCCTCGGGGTAGCGGTGCTACGCCTTCGTCGTCTCGCCTCGCGCGGCGAGCGCTTCGCCAGCCGCATGGCCACGGGACTTCAGACACACAGCACTAGTGCAGTGATCCCGTGACGGCGGGCTCGCGGCCGAACGACCGGCACGGCGCGAAGAAGTCGCTCGGGCAGAACTTTCTCGTCGATCCCAACCTCCAGCGGAAGATCGTCGCCGCCATCCACCCGGGGCCCGACGACGAGATCCTGGAGATCGGGCCGGGCCGCGGCGCGCTCACCGGGCACCTGGCTGGCCAGGCACGCAGGCTCACCCTCGTCGAACTCGACGACCGCCTCGCCGCCGCCCTGACCGATCGATACGCGGACGACCCGTCGGTCGTCGTCCTGCACGCGGACTTCCTCCAGGTCGACCTCGACTCGGTGTCCGCCGACCCCGCCGAACTGAAGGTGATCGGCAACATCCCCTACAACATCACCACGCCCATCATCTTCCACCTCCTGGAGCGCCGCCCGCGCCCACGGGAGATCGTCCTCATGATCCAGCGCGAGGTCGCCGACCGGATCCTCGCCGAGCCGGGCGGCAAGACCTACGGCGCGCTCGCCGTCGGCGTCCGCCTCGTCGCCTCCGTCGAGCGCGTCGTGAACGTCGGCCGCGCCGCCTTCCGCCCCGCGCCCGACGTCGACTCCACCGTCATCCGCATCACGCCGTTCCACCCGCCGCGCCTGACGCCCGAGCTGGAGATCAGCGTGCGCACGTTGACCCGAATCGCATTCGGGCAGCGGCGGAAGCAGCTCCAGCGGATCCTCCGGGATGCGTTTCAGCTATCACATGAGGAGGTGGAGGGGTTGGCCGCCGCGACCGGTCTGGACCTTCGCGCGCGGCCGGAGACGCTCGCGCCGGAGGAGTTCGTGAGGCTCGCGGGCGTGCTCAGGGAGGTGGTTCACCGCGAAGAGCGCGAAGAGCGCTAAGGGCTCGCCGGGGAGCGATCTTCTCTTCCCCAAACCCCTGCCGCCTGATTCTCCCCGGCGAGCCCTTAGCGCTCCTCGCGCTCTTCGCGGTGAACCACCTCCCCACAACACGCCAATCCCTTCCCCCGGTTGACCTCCCCCCACCTTCCCCCTTACATTGTGAATGTTTTCACAAGGCATCCCACCAATCCGCCTCGACGTGTCAAGGAAACTGAGCGAAGCCGACGCCCGGTCGGCCAGGATCTCCGAATCGACGGTTCGACGACTCTCCATCTACCTGCGACTCCTCCAGGAGGCCGAGGGTGTGGGGCAGGAAACGATATCGAGCGACGAACTGGCCGAGCGCGCGGGAACGACTTCGGCGCAGGTGCGGAAGGACCTGTCGGTGTTCGGCTCGTTCGGGAAGCGCGGACTGGGCTACGGCGTGGCCGAGCTGTTGCGGACGCTGCGCGAGATCCTCGGCCTGAACCGGAAGTGGCGGGTGGCGCTGATCGGCGCGGGCAAGATCGGTTCGGCGCTCATCACGTACCGGAACTTCCAGCAGCGTGGTTTCGAGATCGAGGCGGTGTTCGATTCGGACCCGAAGAAGGTCGGCCAGACGTGGGGGTCGCGGGTGGTGCTGGACGACGCGAGCATGGAGGCCGTGCTGGCGGAGAAGGCGATCGAGATCGCGGTGATCGCCGTACCCGCGGACGCGGCGCAGGCGGTCGTGGACCGGGTGGTGGCGGCGGGCGTCGAGGCGGTCCTGAACTTCGCTCCGGTCCGGCTGCGGGTGCCTTCCTCGGTGGCGCTCCGGAATGTGGACATGGTGGTGGAGATGGAGGGGCTGGCCTTCGCGTTGAGCAGTCGGTAGTCGAGTCGTTTCTTCCCGCGCCTCGTATGGCGTCCCCCCATCCCCGGGGCTATCTTTCGGAAGATGTTCGATGGTCGCCGCGGCCTGCCTGACGGGCAGGGCGATTGGCGCGCGCACGGAACACTTCCGATCATCCCCCATGTTGCTGGCAGGCTCACCGACCCACCGGCGGATACCCTCGCGGGCCGTGGCCCGGGGTCGATGACGCCGCCACCGGAGACGGCTCTTCCGGCGGGCGTCACCTTTGGCGCGTCAGGCAGCCTGGTCGAGCGAACGCTGGCGCGGCTCACGGACGGCCCGATGTCGACCCCGCGTATCGCGGAGGAAGTGCTGGCGCTGCGCGGCAACCCGAAGGCGGCGGCGGCGGCGGTGTTCGCGCTGCTCGGGTCGGACCCACGCTTCCACGTCGACGGCACGGGGACCTGGTCGTTGACCGCCGGGGCGGACGCGGCGAACGGCGATCGGACCCGGACCCCGGAGGCCTTCGCCGACCAGGAATGGGCGGTCGTGGACGTGGAGACCACGGGCGGTTCGGCGGGCCACGGGCATCGCGTGATCGAGATCGCCGCGGTGCGGGTCGCGGGCGGTCGGATCGTCGGGGAGTACTCCAGCCTCGTGAACCCGGGCCAGCCGATCCCCCGGATGATCACCTCTCTGACGGGGATCACGAACGCCGATGTGTCGCGGGCGCCGCGCTTCGAGAAGATCGCCGCGCGGGTCGCCGAGGAGCTGGGCGGCCGCGTTTTCGTGGGCCACAACGCCGCGTTCGACTGGGGCTTCGTGCGAACGGAGATGGAGCGCGCGACCGGGCGGACGCTCGTGGGCCGGCGGTTCTGCACGCTGCGGGTGGCGCGGCGGCTGTTGCCCCACCTGCCTTCCCGGTCGCTCGGCGCGCTGGCCGACTACTTCGGCGTCGAGATGACCACGCACCACCGGGCGCTCGACGATGCGGTCGCCACGGCGCGGCTCCTCCTCCGCTTCCTGGATGACCTCGCGGAGAAGGGCGTCGAGGACTGGCGCTCGTACGAAGCGTTCCTCCGGACCTCACGGGCCGCGCCGCGCCGCCGAACCGCTCGCCCCAGATCCGTCGACCAGGCGTGAACCCTCCCGACCTGCCAACCGGCCTCGGCGACCTTCCGCTCGCGCGGACGACGAAGCTCGGCGACCTGCGGATCCACGCGATCGAGGGCGGCCTCCAGCGACTCGACGGCGGTGCGATGTTCGGCGTCGTCCCGAAGCCGCTATGGGAGCGACGCATCCCCGCGGACGCCCGGAACCGCATCCCCCTCGGCCTGCGATCGCTGCTCGTCGAGACGCCGGACGAGCTGGTGCTGGTCGAGACCGGGATCGGCAACAAGGAATCCGAGAAGTTCCGCGATATCTACGGTGTCGAGAACGAGGCGCCGGCGGGCATCCCCGCGCCCGACCGGCTGCTGGCCGCGATCCGGGCGCTCGGGTTCTCGCCGGACGATATCACGACCCTCGTGAACACGCACCTGCACTTCGACCACGCTGGCGGCAACACGTACCTGGATGAGGAGGGCCAGCTCCGTCTCGCGTTCCCCAACGCCAGGTACTACGTCCAGCGTGGTGAGTGGGACTGGGCCCATCAAACCAACGAGCGGACTCGCGCGAGCTACCTGGGCCACAACTACGAGCCGGTCGCCGAGGCTCGCCGGCTCGTCCTGCTGGAGGGGAACGGGGAGGTGGTCCCCGGCGTGGACGTGCTCGTGACGCCTGGTCACACGCCGTATCACCAGTCGGTCGTCGTGGCCTCGGCGGGGGCACGGGCGTGCTACCTTGCCGACGTCGCTCCGACCATGGCCCATCTTCCGCTTCCCTGGATTATGGGCTACGATGTGGAGCCGCTCCGGACGCTGGAATCGAAGCGATGGCTCTTCGACCGCGCGACGGCGGAGGGGTGGATGCTGATCTCGACCCACGATCCCACGCTGCCCTGGGGATACGCGGAGCGGCACGGCAAGGACGTGGTTCTCGCGGCCGTCGACTCGACCGTCACGGAGGCGCCGCGGAGCGAAGTTGAAGGTGGGGGATGACCTCCGGGGCCCGGTCCGCGGCGATCGGGTGTCGGGACTCATGGGTCGCGAACAGATGAGGATGGACGGGAGACGCAATGCCAGCGGCTGACTCGAGAGATCCGGCCACGACCGCGGTGATCGTGAGCGCCGCGCGCACGCCGATCGGCCGGTTCATGGGCGGCCTGGCGCCGCTCACGGCCCCGGGCCTCGGCGCCATCGCGGTCCGCGCGGCGGTCGAGCGCGCGGGTGTGGACCCCGCCGATATCGACGACGTCATCCTCGGGAACGTCGTGCAGGCCGGCGTCGGGCAGGCCCCCGCGCGCCAGGCGGCGATCGGCGCGGGACTGCCCGCCACGATCCCGGCGCTCACGATCAACA
>CAZUVK010000206.1:0-4389 GCA_964623785.1 uncultured Gemmatimonas sp.
CGGCTCGGGCAGCGTCCAGCCCACGTGCAGCGCTGAACGGCGCGGCGCGGCCTGTCCTCGCGGTGGATCGCCGACCCGGAAACGGTACACCCGTCAGCGATTGACCTCCCGAACAGTTCCGACGCTCTACCCCGCGATCGACCTTCGCGGGGGCCGCTGCGTTCGACTCGAGCAGGGCGAAGCGGACCGGCAGACCGTCTATGACACCGATCCGATCGGCGTGGCCGCGGGCTTCGCCCGCGCGGGTGCCGGATGGATTCACGTCGTGGATCTCGACGCAGCGTTCGGAGAAGGCTCGAACCGCGCCGTGATCCGTGATATCGCCCGCGTCGCCGGTGTCCGAGTCCAGACCGGAGGCGGGCTGCGGACGGAGGCCGATCTCGCCGACGTGCTCGACGGCGGCGTGGCACGGGCTGTCATCGGCACGGCCGCGATCGAGAACCCCGACCTCGTCGCCACCGCGATCCGCCGCTGGGGTGCGGACCGGATCGCCATCGGACTCGATGCCCGCGGCACTCGCCCAGCCGTTCGCGGCTGGCGCGAAGACTCCTCGGAAGATCTCTTCGCCATCGCCGTCCGCCTCGCCGCGGTCGGTGCCCGCACGTTCATCTACACCGACATCTCCCGCGACGGCATGTTCTCCGGCCCGAATGTCTCCACCGCTGTGGAACTCGCCGAGCGCGCCGGTGCTGACGTGATCGTCTCCGGCGGGGTCGGCACCGTCGAGCACCTGGACGACGTCCGAGCCGCGGCGGAGACCCATCCGGGGATTGTCGGGGTCATCGTCGGGAAGGCGATCTACGAGGGGCATGTTTCCGTGGATCAGGCATTGGCGCGCCTGGCGGGGTGAGTGGAGGACCGCCCCCACGTCATCCTGAGCGAAGCGAAGGATCCGCACCTGCCGTCCGCGCGGATCCCAAAGTGCAGATCCTTCGGCTGCGCCTCTGGATGACATCGGGGGGCGCGTTCTCAGCGTCCTCCGCGGGTTCAGCGAGAACCCTGTAGTCCGCCTTCCTCCGCGATCATCGCCCCCGCAGTTGGTCCCGCGCCCTGCACCGGGTTAACTTACAGACTCGCGCCCAGCGCCAGGCCGCCACCCCGATTCGCCGTACATGAGCCGCATATTCAGGAGTCGCGACGAGAGCCGTAAATCGCTCTGGGACCGCATTGTCGACGTCGCGCTGACGGACGTCACGACCCTCGTCCGGGGGGTCGACGAGGGATCGCTCGAGCGCCTCGAGGAGCTGCTGATCGCCGCCGACTTCGGCGTCCCCGTCACGCTCCGCCTCGTCGACGCCGTCGAGAAGCTCGCCGAGCGCGGGTACGCGCGGTCGCACGATGACTTCCTCGGCGCGGTCCGGGACGAGATCGTCGCCATCCTCTCCGCCGGCAACGCCGACACCGCGCTATCCTTCAACTTCGGGGGCGGACCGACCGTCGTGCTGGTGGCCGGGGTCAACGGGGTGGGCAAGACGACCACGATCGGCAAGCTCGCGCACCGTTTCGCCACGCGCCGCCGGAAGGTCGTACTCGCGGCCGCCGACACCTTCCGCGCGGGGGCGATCGAGCAGCTGCGCCGGTGGTCCGAGCGCGTGGGTTGCGACTTCGTCGGCGCCGAGCCCGGTCGCGATCCCGCGGCCGTCGCCTTCGACGGCCTCGAGCGGGCCACCGCGACGGGTGCGGACATCCTCATCATTGACACCGCCGGCAGGCTCCACACCCAGACGGGTCTCATGGAGGAGCTTCAGAAGGTTCAGCGAGTGATCGCGAAGAAGCTCCCCGGCGCCCCGCACGAGCGCCTCCTCGTTCTCGACGGCACGATCGGCCAGAACGCCATGGCGCAGGTCCGCGCGTTCGGTCAGGCCGTCGACATATCGGGCCTGGTCATCACGAAGATGGACAGCACCGCGCGCGGCGGTGTCGCCGTCGCGCTGAAGGAGGAGTTCAACATCCCCGTCAAGTTCCTCGGCGTCGGCGAGGGCATCGACGACCTCGTTCCCTTCGAGATCGAGGCGTTCGCCCGCGAGGTACTCACGGAATAGCGCGCCGTGCCACGCTACCGATCGCTCGACCGCGGCGTCCAGTACGTCAGGGGGGTTGGCCCGAAGCGCGCGAAGGTTCTCGAGCGCCTCGGCCTCGCGACCGCGCGCGACCTTCTCTACCATACCCCCCGCCGCTACGAAGACGCTTCCACCATCACACCGCTCAGCGCGCTGCTGACCGGCCAGGATGCGACCGTCATCGGCCGCGTCGTCGCCAAGGGCGTCCTGCCCACCCGCAAGGGACTGCGGATCTTCCAGGCCGTGATCCGCGATGACACGGGAAAGACCGCGGAGTGTGTCTGGCCGGGTCAGCCGTTTCTGGATCGCGTCATCGAACGCGGCGACCTGCTCCTCGCCACCGGACCGGTCAGGTTCTACCACGGGAACCAGCTGCAGCCCCGCGAGTTCACCGTGCTCGCTGGCGAGAGCGAAGTGGACGAGGGGGTGGGGGAGGGGATGGTCTTCCCGATCTACCCCGCCACGGAAGGCGTCGGACAGCGCCAGATCCGCCAGATCATCAACAACAGCCTCGACGAACTGATCGCCCACGTCGCCGCCGAGGAGTCGCTACCGGAGGAGTTGCTGGCGGTCACGGGCGTCCCGCGCCTCGACGAGGCCCTCCGCCTGCTCCATCAGCCGCCGAGCCTGGAGGCGGCGGAGCGCGGCAGGCACCGGCTCGCGCTCGAGGAACTCTTCTACATCCAGCTTCTGCACGCGCAGTCACACCGCGAGGCGACGACTTCGCGGCCCGGGATCGCGTTCACTGGACGCGGACAGCTCGTGCCCGGTCTGATCCGGTCCCTGCCATTCGAGCTTACCGGAGCGCAGCGGCGGGTCCTGGCGGAGATCGGCGCGGACATGGACTCGCCGAACCGCATGAATCGCCTGTTGCAGGGAGACGTCGGGTCGGGGAAGACGGTCGTCGCCCTGCTCGCGGCGTTGCGTGCTATCGAGAACGGCTACCAGGCGGCGATCATGGTGCCGACGGAGATCCTGGCCGAGCAGCACGCTCGTACGCTCACGGCACTGTTGGACGGCCTGGGCGTGGAAGTCCAGCTCCTCACCGGACGCATGCCGGCGCCCACCCGTCGCGCGGCGCTCGCCCGGATCGCCTCCGGCGAGGCGAACCTGGTCGTCGGGACGCATGCGCTCATCCAGGAGGGAGTGTCGTTTGCCCGGCTCGGCCTGGCCATCATCGACGAGCAGCACCGGTTCGGCGTCAAGCAGCGCCTCGCGCTCACCGGACTTGGATCGAATCCCGACCTTCTCGTGATGTCCGCGACCCCCATCCCCAGGTCGCTCGCGCTGACGGTGTACGGGGATCTCGACATCTCCACGATCGATGAACGCCCGCCTGGTCGGCAGCCCGTCAGCACCGCCATCCGGCGGCCGAAGAATCGGGAGGCCATCCTGGAGTTCGTTCGTGGCGAGATCCGCGCGGGGCGCCAGGCGTACATCATCTATCCGCTCGTCGAGGAGAGCGAGGCGCTTCAGCTCGGCGCGGCGACCGAGCAGTTCGAAGGTCTCAGCGGTACCGTGTTCCCCGACTTTCGGCTCGCCCTGCTCCACGGTCAGATGCCGGCCGCGGAGAAGGACGCGGCCATGCGCGCATTCGCCGATGGCGAGGTCGACATCCTGGTGGCGACTACGGTCGTGGAGGTAGGGATCGACGTGCCGAACGCGACGGTGATGGTGATCGAGCATGCCGAACGGTTCGGCCTCTCACAGCTGCACCAGCTCCGCGGTCGCGTCGGCAGGGGGGCCGCGCGAAGCTACTGCATCCTCGTCTCGGACGGCGGTGAATCGATTGAGAGGCTCCGCGTATTCTCCCGGACGGAAGACGGATTCCGCATCGCGGAGGCCGATCTACGACTTCGTGGACAGGGTGATCTCTTCGGCGCGCGCCAGTCCGGACTCCCGGGATTTCGCTGGGCAAGGCTCGATATCGACCTCGACCTCCTCATCCCCGCGCGCGAAGCGGCCAGGAAGATCGTGGAGGCCGACCCCGAACTCGCCGAACACGAAGAACTCCGCGAGGCGATCGATCGGTCGTACGCCGAGCGAAAGCGAATGTACGAACGCGGGTGAGGGGAAGGGGAAGAGGGTGGGGGCCATCCGCGACAATCCCGAAGTGCGGATCCTTCGGCTATGCCTCAGGATGACGAGGAGATAGCCTCCGAGGGCTCACTTCACCTCTTCAGCCTTCAGCTTCGTCCCGGCCCCGTCAGCGTCCTTCGGATCCGCTCGAGTTCCTCCTGCTGCGCGCGGATCGTCGAATCCCGTTCCGCGACCTGCAGCCGGAGCCTGTCGATCTGCGCCGTGAGTTCGCGCGATTGTTCGCCGGGGA
>CAZUVK010000206.1:4399-7207 GCA_964623785.1 uncultured Gemmatimonas sp.
GACCAGCACGCGTTCCTCGATCGTGATCACCCGCTCCTCTGGCTGCAGGACGGCAACGCGTGAGTCGGGGGGGAGGTTCAGCTCCCGGGCGATCTCGTGGAAGGTGAAGGCCTCGGGATACCGATACAGCCGGTGGCCCTCGTCGGTCTTCCCCAGATACTCGCCCAGTCGGGCCTGCGCGATCCCGGAATCAAATCCGGGGTTGCGGGGGTCGAGACGGATCACACCCAGATAGAAGAGGCTCTCGCGACCCTCGAGAGTCGCCTCGAACTCCTCGCTCAGCCGCTCGAACGTTTCTTCCGCGAGATCGAACTCCGCGCGAGCGAGGGCCGTCTGCGCCTCCGCCCAGATTTCGGTCGGATTCGGATCCGAGGAGCGGGTCAGCGACGCCAGCGTGGCGCAGCCAGTGAGCAGACTCAGGCCCAGAACCATCGCGACAGGTCGCTTCATCACGCGAACTCAGGTTGCGTGGTGGTAAATGGCGGCCGCCTCCGGTGGGCGAGGAGGTAGTTGAACCATGAAAGTGGTTCCTTTGCCAACCTTGCTGTCCGCACTGATCGTGCCTCCATGGGCTTCGGTGATCTCCTTCGAGATCGCGAGTCCCAGGCCGGTCCCCACGGATCTGGGGAGGGCCTCGTTCTCGACCTGGTAGAACTTCTCGAACACCCGATTGAGCTGATCAGGCGGGATCCCGACGCCCGTGTCAACCACGTCGATGACCACGCCGCCACCGTTCCGCGGGTTCGGCCGCGCCCTCAACTCGATCCGGCCGTGCCGCGGCGTAAACTTGAACGCATTGGCGAGCAGGTTGCCGACAACCTCGTTCAGGCGATCGCCATCGCCTTCGATCGTCGCCGGAAGGTCCTGGTTCACCACAACGTCGAAAGCGATCTCGTTCTGGACGGCCAGGGCCTCGAAGCTGACGGCCAGTTCGTCGAGGAACTCGCGCAGGTTGATGGGCCGTACGTCCAGTCGCCCGACCCCGGCCTCGAACCGGCTGATATCCAGCAGCTGCTGAATGAGCCTGCCGAGCCGGTCCGTCTGGTCCCCGACCGACCCGAGCACCTTCTTCTGCTCGGCGCTCATGGCGCCGTACACCTCGTCGCGCAGAAGCGAGACGTACCCGCGGATCACGCTCAGCGGCGTCTTCAGCTCGTGCGACGCGACGGAAACGAATTCGGCCTTCAGCCGATCGAGCGCCGCCAGGTCCTCCGACATGACCGTGAAGGAGCGCGCGAGGTCGCCGATCTCGTCCGGCCGATCGAGCGGGATCGGCAGGTGTGCCTCGAAGTCTCCCTCGGCCACCCGGCTCATCCCGCGACGCAGCTCGGTCACCGGCTTCACCAGCGTCGTGCCCATCCATGCGCCAATCAGCAGCGCGATGAGCAGCGCGATCGTCAGCGACAGGAAGGTCGTGGTCGCGGCGCCACGCGCGATCGTCTGCGCCTGCCGCACCTGGATGGCGCCCTGCTCGTCGATCGTTGCGGCGATCGGGTCGAGCGTCTCATCCATCTCCTCGAGTGCCGGATCGAGCGTGGTCTCACGGAATGTCTCGGCCGCCTGGAGCGAGTCGGCCATCACGAGGCGCTGCTCCTCGGCCAGCGCGCCCTTGAGCCGTTCCCACGCGGCCTCGGTCTGCCGGGTTACCGCCTCGTAGCCACCCTCGCGCAGCTCGGCCAGCGCCGCATCCACATTCCCCGCGGCCTCCAGCACCCGCGCCGCGGCCGCCTGGCGCCCCACCGAGTCCGTCGCGAGCGCGAGGTAGATACGTTCGTGATTGTCGACCTCCTGGAACGCGGACTGCAGCCGACCGAGCGTCAACGCCCCCGCCGCGTCGCGCAGACTCAGCTGTTCCGCGACCCGTTGAAGCTCGCGAAGCGCGAAGACGCCGTACACGGCGGGCGCGATCAGGATGATCGTGATTGCCATCAATGTGAGCATCAGCCGCGTGGCGAGCCTCACCCTTCCTCCCGCTTGATCTCGTTCCAGATTTCGTCGAGCACTTCGAGGCCCGCCGACTCGATGCGGACCCCGCGGGCCGCGATCCGTTGCTCCACCTGCCCGAACCGACGGCTGAACTTCTCGTTCGCCCTGGTCAGCGCCAGGGTGGGGTGAACACCGCTCAGCCGCGCGAGGTTCACAACGGCGAACAGCAGGTCGCCCAACTCTTCCTCCAGGCGCGCCGGGTCGGCCATCTCGAGCTCTTCCCCCACTTCTTCAACTTCTTCGCGCACCTTCTCCCACGCCCCCGACGCGTTCGGCCAGTCGAAGCCGACCGAGGCCACTTTCGACTGGATCCGGTCGGCGTGCGCGAGCGCGTCGGTCCCCCCGACCACGTCGCCGAGCAGGCCGTCGGCCCCCGCCTCGCGATTCCCGCGCTCCGCCGCCTTCAGCGACTCCCAGGTCGCCGGATCGCCGTCGCCGTACAGATGCGGATGGCGACGCCTCATCTTCTCCTTCAACCCGTTGACGACGGCCGCGCGGTCGAACGCCGAGCGCTCTTCCCCGATCACGATCTGGAAGGCGAGATTCAGGAGAAGATCTCCGAGTTCGTCGCGGAGCGATTCGTCGTCGCCAGCGCCGATCGCGTCAACGACTTCGTGCGCTTCCTCGAGCAGGTAGCGCCGGAGAGAGGAGTGCGTCTGCGCAGCGTCCCAGGGGCACCGGGCACGCAGAAACTCAACGAGCCGGAGCGCGTCGTCGAGATGTCCCGCGAAGGGCGGGAGAGGCGGGTTCGCGGCGGCTTGCGGCTCGTTCACGGTCGGCCTATACTACGTCGCTTGTGTTAGATCCGTCAACTACTTCGCG
>CAZUVK010000207.1:0-7202 GCA_964623785.1 uncultured Gemmatimonas sp.
GCGCTCCAGGCAGAGGCGGATCAGCCGGGCGAGTCCCGGGTCGGGCGGGGGATCGGGTTCGACGGTCGGCTCGGGGAAGGCGCCGTCGGCCACCAGGTGCTCCCGGCGGAATCGGCGGGCCTCGTTCCCCGCCAGGTTGCGCGCCATCCCGATGGCGAAGCGCAGGGAGGCGTGTCGGCCGGTGAGGGTTCGGCCGCGATCGGTGGCCAGCACCCACATACGCATGAAGGTTTCCTGCGCGACGCATTCCACGTCCACCGCCCGCGCCCAGGGTTGCAGCGCCCGCCGGACGGGAAACTCCACGGAGACCATCCATGCCTCGAAGGCCGATTCGTCACCGTGTCGGGCGCGGGCGAAGAGCAGGTCGAGCGGTTCCACGGAGGAACTCCCGCCGACGGGATCCTCTCCGTCGGCGGGAGCCGGCGGCGGCGAGAAATCCTCGCGGCTCACCGGGCCTCCGGGGCGGTCGGGGGGACGCGCGACGTCATGCGTCCCACGACAGTTCGAGCCGCCGGCCGACGGGCAATGGCTCGTCGGGATCCCAGCGCAACGCCAGGCGCACCCGCACTCCTTCGGGATGCGGACCGGTCGGCGTGCTTCGGGAACCATCCACAATCGCTTCCGCCTCCCGGCCGTTCTCGAGGCGGATCCGGACCCGGCCGCCGGGAAGGAGGAGGCCGCCGGCCGGGACCTCGATCTCCACCGTCACGAGATCGGGTGAACGGTGCAGGACCACGGCGGAGATCCAGCGGGCCGGCGCCGGGGGTGGCGTTGGGGCCGGCGCGTCCGGCATGGCACGCCGCTTCAGCCACTCGGGAAGAAATTCGCGGCGCGGTAAGTCCTTCCGCGAACGACCTGGGGGGGCTCCGGCGGCATCCCTCAGGTAATCCATGCGCGAGGGTGCCTCCCGCACTTCGGACCGGAACTCGAGGTCATCGAGGCGCGCGCCGTAGGGAGGCGCGGCGGACGCGACGGGCATGCCCATCCCGCCGCGTCGCGGGGAGGGGAAGACCCCGACGCCCTCTGCGGACACACCGGCAGGAAGCTCCACCGCCAGCCGCTCCACGCGCCGGGGAGCAAGTGCATCCACTGATGGTTCGTCGGCGACGGCGACGAGGCTGGTGCGGCGGCTCACGATTCGGTGGCGCATCGCCCGGGCTTCGATCTTCCGGTCGATCTCGCGGCGGTCCGCGCCCGCGGCTTCCTCCAGCTCCAGGTCGGCGATGACTTCGCGACCGTGCAGGGCTCCGATGGGGATGCGTTCCGCGGCGCGCGGGCCGGTCACGACGAAGGGCTCCGCCGGTACCTCCAGCCTGTGCCGCCAGATCTCATCTGTTCCCGCCAGCCGTCCGGACAGCTCCAGCGTGCCACCAACAGCTTCCAATTCGAGGGAGAGGAGCGCCGGCTGGCCGGCGAACACATCGGGAAGCCGGGCGGGCGCCACCTCGCGCACCGCGGTCCCCGTCACGCGGAGCTCCGTGAGCACGGGTCGGGCGGTGGCGGCATGGAGGAGCCGGGCAGAGATTCCCGCGTCCTCCTCGTTCGTGGCGAAGATCTCCCGTCCCCGTCCGGCGCGGGCGAGGCCCCCGGTCAACGTCCGGTTCGGGGCGGCTCCGACCCCCACCGCGTGGATGCGCACGCCTTCGGGCAGCCCGGCGGCGGCCTCGGCTACCACCTCCCGTTCGAAGCCAATGTACCCGTCCGTGATGAGGATCACCTGGCGCTGCGCGTCCGGTCGCAGGGGACGCAGCGCCGCGCGCATGGCGCCGCGCATCTCGGTTCCGCCGGAGGCGCGCAGATCCTCGAGGCGGGCCAGGGCGGCCGCCACCGCGGCGGGCGTGGCATCCACCAGACCGCCGGTGAGGGAATCCACCGAGTTCGCGAAGGCGAGCAGTTCGAAGCGATCTCCCACCTCCAGGCCATCCACGACCCCTCGGACGATCCGTTTCGCAAGGGTCAGGGGCAGGCCGGTCATGGAGCCGCTGGCGTCGAGGAGGAGCGTCAGATCGCGCCGGAAGGTGGACGCGGGCGCCTCCGGTGGGACGACCGTGACCAGGGCGTAGCGGCCGTCGTCGCCGTCCATCCCCGCGCCGGCCGTCAGGCGTATTGCGGCGTCGGCGGTTCCCGCTCGCCAGCGCACGACCACGTCGCGGTCCAGGCGCGGATTCTCGCGGAGGGTGACTCGAAGGCGGGAACCGGGTGCGGCGCCGTCCACGGTCTCGCGGGAGCCAGGGTCGTCGTCGATGGCGAGGTCGTGGCCAGGAGCGGTCACCTCATCCGGCGACACCCCGTCCTCCACGACCAGGTCGAGAGAGAGGCGCGGGGGGAGGCCATCCACCGCCCGGTCCGGGTCGAGGCGGTGCGCATCCGGAACGCGGCCCGGGTCCCCCATGTAGCGAACGCCCACGGTGGTGGGGAAGCGATACTCCCACGTCGACCACGCGGGCGAGGCTCCCTCCGGGATCAGGAGATCGTGCTGGCCATCCCATTCCCGGTCCGCCGACCGGAACGCCAGCGGATGCAGCACCCGGATCTCCACCTCCACGGCGGTCTCACCGGGAATGTTGCCCAGACGCTGCTGAAAAGTATCCGCGCGGTCCTGCTCCAGGAGCCCGGCGGTGCGGCCCTGGTAGAGGGCCGCGCGGTACGCCTCCTCGGCCTCCTCGCGGGGCCGCACCTCGCCGACGATGCGACGCTCGCCCACCCGCACCACGTACCCCAGCACCGCCCCGTCCGCCGGGAGCGGCAGCGTGTAGATGACCTCCAGCGACTCCGGGTGCGGGTTGCGGAAGCGCTGCCGGAGCACACTCATCGCCATCCCGCCGCCCGCGCGCGCTTCGAGCGCGGCCGACTCCAGCGGGTAGAGCCGGCCGTCGACGGAGATGAGGCCGGCGCGGGGTGGCGCTTCGAGGGTGTCGTGGTGCGTCAGAGTCGCGTTCATCGTCGCATTCTCCCGAGGGTTCCGCGCCTGGTCGCCCGGGGACGTCCGGGGGTGCGGGGCGCGGCGTTCATCCCTTCATGTCGGGAGGGGGCGGGTTGGTGACAACGGGCGTCGCAATGTACGATTCTTCCGTATCGGGCACGGGAGCGCAGCGGGGGTGGATTCAGGTTCGGGGAGGGCGGGGGATGGACCGCCGCTTTCAACACCCCCTACCGCATTGCCCGGGATGTCTGCTGTATTGGAAGGGAATATATCACCAGGAGTTGAACGTGGAGCGAGCGGATGGCAGCGAATCAACAGCCTACCATCCTCAGCAAATCCCCCCGAATCGCCCGCCAGTCCTGATCGAGATCGATGGACCGTACCGTGACCCGCCTGCCCTTCAGCCGAAAGTCGTAGGCGAAGGCGTTCCGCACGACCGGGTACAGCAGCATCGCCTCGGCAGGCGGCCCCCCGGGTGAGTTCGCGGCCCAGTTCTCCGTGTAGGCGAACATCTGATAGAGATGGGAAGAGCGAACTCGATCATCGAATCGCCCGCTCAACGCTTCGCGATAGTACTTCAGATCAACAATGAGCACGCGGCCCCAGTCCTGGAGAACAACGTCCGTCCGCATGATCGGCAGTCCTCCGTTCGGTGCGTCCGCGTCGTGCCACCGGATGGTCGGACGGCCCACGCTGTATCGCGTCTGCTCTTTGTGAAAGAAGTTGAACACGAACCGCTCGAAGACCGCCGCCATTGCGGGATCGTCGTCACGGAAGTCGCGGAATCGTGAACGTCCGCCGGCCGAGTCGATGAGCAGGTTGTCGTGGATGAGGCGGCAGAGGTCAAGCACGAACGCGTACAACCGGTTGTTGCGGTGCAGTTGGACCGATGCGAAGTCGGCGCGGGAGATCCGAACATCGGAGACGGTGTCCATTTTCGCGAAGAGGCGGCGCGCGTGGTTGCGCACCTCCGGGGACACGTCCGCTCCAGCTACGCCACCGAGTGTCGCCTTGACGATCCGGTTCTGGATGACGTCGTGCTCCAACTCGTCGAACTGGCACCAGGTCCGGGCGTTGACGAGCAGGTTGCGCTTGATCGTTCCCGACAGCTCGAGCTTTCCTCGCACACCGGCGATTGGTTCCTGGCGGGCGATGTAGCTCCGGTCCAGCCCGCGGGTCAGAAGCCGCGAGACGCTTCCAACCAGCACATGGCCGAGCAGATCCTGAAGCCGCGTGAGGTCTTCCCCGCCGACGAGCGCCTCCTCCCCCTCACCGATCCGGTCCCAGGCGTACAGCAGGAGATAGTAGACATTGCGGATGGGAATGCTCACCGAAGGAGCCGTTCAACCTGGGCTGCCACGCGCTCCGGGTCGTCGAACCAGTACTCGTGAAGGAGAGGTTCGATCTCCTGACGTATCACTCGCTCAAACCAGGATTCGTCACCCGCCACCTCCCCCTTTTCCGGCACGAAGAAGCTATGGCCGATCTCGAATCCGGGGCCCAGGTTCCGGTGATCGGCCCGGATGGTTTCATTGAGTTCGGTCATGCGGTCGAACCGGTCGATCAGGTCGGCCGTGGCGCCGAGCCCGGCGAGATGGTCCGCGAACCGCTCGGTTCCGAACGCGGGCGCGAGCGAGAAAAACGCGAATCGCCGGCGGAGCGCGTAGTCGACCATCGCCAGTGAGCGGTCCGCCGTGTTCATCATCCCCAGGATGTAGACGTTCTCGGGAACGAAAAAGACCTCATCCTCCCGGGCCGAGTAGGTGAGCGGGATCGCGAACTTCTCACCGCGCTTGTCCACTTCGATCAGCATCATCAGTTCACCAAGAATCCGGCTCAGGTTTCCCCGGTTGATCTCATCGATGATGAAGACGTAGTCGCGCTCAGGGTCAGCGGCGGCGCGCCGGCAGAATTGGTGGAAGACTCCGTCCTTCCGCTCGAAGCCTTCCCGTTCCCGCGGCCGCCAGCCCTGCACGAAATCCTCGTATGCGTAGGCCTGGTGGAACTGGATCATCCGGATCCGTTCGGGAGCCATCTCGCCCATCAGTGCGTATGCGACGCGGCGGGCGATGAACGTCTTCCCGGTGCCTGGCGGGCCCTGGAGGATGAGATTCTTCTTGCGAGCGAGGGCGTCGACGATTCGGGTAAACTCGCCCGGGTCGAGGAAGAGATCCCCGGTGGGCTCGAGTTGAGGCGGCGGGGCGGGGTCAGCCCCGCCGTCCAACAGCTCGATAGCGGCGCGGACCGTGGTCCGGTATCTGTCGAACCGGGTCAGCGTCTTGCTTGTGATCCGGGAGTCGGGCAGAGTCCGCTTGCCGGTTCGGTCCCATCGAACACGCCGAAAGTGCGGATATCCACCGCGGTCCTCGTCGAACTCGTAGTCCGACATGACGATCCCATAGCCGAGGATCTCTTCTCGTCCCTGTTTGGCGATGACGAGGTCGCCCTCCTTCATCACCCGATGGAACTCCCAGCAGGCGAGCGAGTTGTTGCTCGGGACCCGGCCGGAGTCGTCGGCAAGGGCCGCGCGAAGGTCGTCCACCGTGGCGTACCGGCGAAGGTCGCCGAGATCCGCCCATGGGATGGCGATGACGCCGCCGTCCCGGAACTCCGGCCAGAGCCGGCCACGTTCGCCAGCGTTGATCATCCAGACCGAGCGGTCGCCGAACCGGTCGCGGAACCACGCCTCGTCGGCGGGAGTCGTTGGTTCGTTGTCGATGGGCGGCTTCCAGACCTCGACGAGCGGGGAGAGATAGTAGTCGAAGTTGTCAGGTCCGTACCGGCGCGATACGGGTTCGCGCAGCACGTAGAGCGCGCGGTCGACCGAGGAGAGGTCCTTGTAGTCGACCGCGCCCACCGCGGCATCGACCTTCTCCTGAAAGATCCGCGCGATCTGGACCTTGTGACTGGTGGTCACAGCCCGCTCGAAGTGGTCCGGGAAGAGCAGATACGCGAGCATATGCCGGAACTGGCGGCCCCGCGAGGAGGGGACACCGTCGAGCCAACCAGCGAACTCCCAGGGGTCTGCGAGGAGCCGGGCTCTTCCGTCCGGGGGGAGACGCTTCCAGTCGATCAGGAGAAGAATGGCGAACGAGAGTTCGCGCCATCGGTGAGTGGCATAGGCGGTTCCGGGATTCGCGATGCCCTCTTCGAGCACTTCGCCGAGCGCCTCCGGCGCGTCGGGCAGCGGCGAGCCCGACCACTCCCAGACCCGCCGGATCCGCTGCCGTTTCGTCGCCCCGTGCATCGATGCTTCGGAGACGGAGAGGTACAGGATCCAGAGGATTTCGGCGGCGAGCCGCGGAATTGCGGGCGGCTGATCCGCGAGCTGAACCTTCAGCTTCGCGATGAAGTCGCCGGTGCCGTACTCCGGACGGTCGACATAGGCGCTCTTCAGCGCCTCCAGGTTTTCGAGTGTCCAGAGCCGCTCGCCGGAGAGGACAGAGCCGTCGCGGATCAGGCACGCGTCGCGCCAGAGGGCGGCCGCCGCGAGGACGACGGGGGACGGGTGCCACTTCGGGAGGGCGGGGACAGTGGCGTTTGACGGTTCGCCTATCACTTCAGCACTCATGAACTCACGCCATTTCAAGGTGTCCGGCGAACCAGGGCGGCCGCCTGACGGGCAATCGCGCAACGACTTCGTTGCGCGAATAGCACGCAATGTCCCTTATAGTTTCGGCGAGTCAGGAGTGTGGCTGTAAGACTGCGATGGGGGTATGAATCGAAAGCCCCCGCCGATAAGATTGCCAGCGGTGAGCGCCAAAGTCTCTCACGCAGGAAGGGGTTGAGAGGAGATGACGGACAAGGGAGACCCGGTTCACGGAACCACGGCGCGATACGGGGCAGCGCCCGACCAGGAGACGCTGGACGATCTGGTCGACCGGATCGTACGCGCCGTAGCCCCTGACCGGATCATCCTCTTCGGTTCCTCGGCGACCGGATGGCGTGGTCCGGACAGCGATCTCGATGTCCTCGTCGTCAAGTCGGGGGAGTATCGACGAATCGACGTGATGCACGCAATCCGCCGGGAACTGCGAGGGTTCGCGGAGGAGGTTGATCTCGTGGTCGCCACGCCAGCGGAGATGGACAGCTACAGCGCCCATCCTGGCCTTGTCTATCGTCCCGCGCTTCGGTGGGGCAAGGAGCTGTATGCCGCCTGACGATCGTGGCGGCCCGGGAGATCCCGGGTTGCCTTGTTCGTCCATTCCCGCCCCCGCGCACGCGTCGGCGATACAGATCGTGCTCGTGGCGCTTGGCCGGAGTAGCATCTTCATCGCCC
>CAZUVK010000208.1:0-7128 GCA_964623785.1 uncultured Gemmatimonas sp.
AACCTCTCCGACGGCCGGCGCTCCCTCGTGCACCTGACCGTGGCCGGCGCGAACGACATCCCGATCGACCCCGGCTCGGACCTCCACCGCAACCTGATGCTGGCGCTCACCCGCTTCGGCGACCCGAACACGCCGCTCCAGGTGTCCCTGCGCGAGGCCGTGTTCATCTTCCTCAGCGCCCGTGTGAAGGTGCTGGAAGACCATCTCTGGAACGATGTCGAGCCCCGGCTGCGCGCCGCGCTGCTCGATGCGTTCGGGTTCGAGCGCCGCGACCTTGGTCAGCCCGTCCACCTCAGCGAGGTGATCGCCGTAATGCACACCGTGCGCGGCGTGGAATACGTGGATGTCGATCTGCTCGATGGCATCTCCGAGACCGACGCGCTCGACCCCGAGGAACTCGGCCGCAGGCTGGAGTCGTTCGCGGCGGCGGTTGGGGCAGGGGCGGGTTCCGCCACCAGCGGGTCCTCCGGCACCGGTTCGGGCGGCGACGGCGCCGGCGATTGCGGCTGCCAGCCCCGCCGCTGGATCCCCGTCCCGCTAGCCCGCGTCGACCCGACGATCGCGGACCCGGAGGAGCACATCCGCCCCGCCCGGGTGGCGTACCTCAACCCCGAGCTGCCGGACACGCTGATCCTCACGGAGATGACCTCATGACGCGCTCGCCCGACCGCCTCTTCGATCTCCTCCCGGTCGTCCACCGCCGCCGCGACGCCGAACAGGGCCACTCGCTGCGGGCGCTCCTGCAGGTCATCTCCGGCCAGGTGGACGTGGTGGAGGACGACATCGAGCGCCTCTACGAGAACTGGTTCATCGAGACGTGCGAGGACTGGGTCGTCCCGTACATCGGTGACCTGATCGGCTACGAAAACGCCCACGAGGCGGGCGAGCCGAACCACCTGTCCGAAGAACGTTACCACCAGCTCAACCGGATCCTCGTCCCGCGCCGGGAGGTCGCCAACACGCTGCGATACCGCCGCCGGAAGGGTACGCTGTCGCTGCTGGAGCTGCTCTCGCACGACGTCGCGGGCTGGCCGGCCCGGGCGGTGGAGTTCTACCGGCTGCTGGCGTGGTTCCAGCCGCTCAACCATCAGCGCCTCCATCGCGGCCGCACGGCCGATCTCCGCGACGGCGACGCGCTCGACTTGATCGACGGGCCGTTCGACACAGTCGCCCACAGTGTGGATGTCCGGCGGCTGGACTCGGGCCGCACGCGCGGACGCTACAATATCCCCAGCGTCGGGCTGTTCGTCTGGAGGCTGCGCGCGTACCCGGTAACCTTAACGCCAGCGTGCTGCCTGGAGTCGGTCGGTTCGAACTTCTACACTTTCAGCGTGCTCGGGAACGACGCGCCGCTCTTCACGGATCCCTCGCCAGAGCCGTCGCCGTACCACATTGCCGGACCGCTCCATGTGCCCGCGCCCATCCGCCGTCGGGCGCTGGAGCGCGATCTCGAATCGTACTACGGCGCGGGCCGGAGCTTCGCCATCCATGTGGACGGTTGGGGCGGCTTCGGGCCCGATGAACCGCTGCCGCCCGAGTCCATCGTCGTCGCCGACCTGACGAACTGGGCCTACAGGCCGCCGCGCGACCGCGTCGCCGTCGACCCCGTGCTCGGCCGCATCGCGTTTCCGCCGCGCCAGCTTCCGAAGAAGGGCGTCTGGGTCAGCTACCACCACGGGTTCAGCGACGACACCGGCGGCGGTGAATACCCGCGCATGCTCTCCCACCCCGCGGACGCGGTGGTCTACCGTGTCGGCGAGGACCAGGAGTTCGACCGCATCAACGACGCGCTCGCCCGCTGGCGGGAGGAGCGGCCGCGTCACGCGGTCGTGGAGCTTACCGAAAGCGGCGTCCACGTCGAGCAGATCAACATCGACCTGGAAGAAGGCCAGACCTTCCAGCTCCGCGCGGCCGATCGCACCCGTCCCGTCCTCCGCCTGATGGACTGGCAGACCGCCCGCCCCGACGCGCTCTGGGTCCGAGGCGCGCCCGGCAGCCGGTTCACGCTCGACGGCATCCTCGTCACCGGCCGCGGCGTCCAGTGCGAGGGGGCGCTCGACGAGGTCACGATCCGCCACTGCACGCTCGTGCCTGGCTGGTCGATCGGCCCGGACTGCGCCCCGCGCCGCCCGGCGGAGCCCAGCCTCGAGCTGATCGACACCCATGCTCGCGTGACTATCGAGCGCAGCATCGTCGGCTCGGTCCAGATCAGCCAGGACGAGGTCGGATCGGACCCGATCCGCGTCCGGATCTCCGACAGCATCCTGGACGCGACCGGGCCGGAGCGCGAGGCGATCGGCGGTCCGAGCTGGAGCCTCGCGCACGCGGTGCTGACGATCGAGCGGACGACCGTGTTCGGTGAGATCCAGGCCCACGCGATACAGCTCGCCGAGAACAGCATCTTCACGGGGAAGGTCCGGGTGGCGCGCCGGCAGATCGGGTGCATGCGATTCTGCTACGTCCGGCCGGGCTCGCGCACGCCGCGCCGTTACCGGTGCCAGCCGGATCTGGCGGAGCAGGCGGTCCGCGACGGCGTCCCGACGCGGGAGATCGAGGGCGAGGCGCGCGTGGTGATCGCGCCGGCTGAGGCTACCGGCGCGGGCGGAACCGTCGAGGATTGTGGCTGCGGGGGCGGGAGCCAGTCGGGTGGCGCGGACGGTGCCAGCGCCAACCTCGACCTGACCGTGGACATCGACAACCCGGCGCCCGCGGTTGGTGACCTGCTCACGCTCACGGTCAGCGCCGCCAACCGCGGCCCGCGCGCCGTCACTGGCGCGGTCGCCCGCATCACCCCACCCGGTGACTGCCTCGACCTGGTCGGTGACCCCATCGCCAGCCAGGGCGTTCTCGACACATCCGGCGGGTCCGGGGACGAATCCGCCATCTGGACGATCGGTAGTCTCGCGCCCGGCCGCCGCGCGGTCCTCACCGTTCGGGTGAAGCTGACAGGCCCCTGCGATCCGCCCGCCCTGACGGCCCGGTTCACTTCGTACTCGTTCTCGGGGGATGGCCGGCCGTTCATCAACGAGCTGATCCGCCGGGAACGGCTGCGGGTCATCCCCCGATTCACGAGCGACCGCTACGGCGATCCGGCCTACGCCCAGCTCGCGCTCGCCTGCCCGCCCGAGATCGCGCGTGGCGCCGACGACGAATCGGAGATGGGCGCCTTCCACAACCTCTTCCAGCCCCAGCGCGACGCCAACCTGGAAGCGCGGCTCGATGAGTTCACGCCCGCCGGCATGGATGCGGGGGTCATCCATGCAACCTGAACCGACGCGGGCGAATCACAGGCCCGTGGCCCGGGATCACCAATCCGGGTCCCCGCTCGAACGCCTTCGTGGCTTCGCGTGGGCCCCTTCAGAGAGCATCGCGAAAAGCCGCGAAGAGGATGTGCGGGATGAACGGGGATCTCAACGCTCCCGGATTCTCTGTGCCTCTGTGGTTGATCCAGGCTGTTGGGGCACGCTGGTGGCTCCTGCGCAAACACCTTCTCAGACAGCGCTCCTAAAGGGGATACGATGAAAGGCGACTTCAGCCGCGGCACCTTCGACCGCCAGCACGGCTTCTCGCGGGTGCTCATGCAGCAGGGCCGCGTCCTGCTCGACAGTGACTGGAACGAGCAGACTTCGATCCTGCTCCACTACATCCGGACGCTCGCCGCCGACCTCATCGGGCAGCACGGCGGGCCCGGCGACGGGTTCCGCGTCGACTGCAGGGACGACGATGGTAACCCGCTCAACTGCGATTTCCGGATCGGTCGCGGCCACTACTACGTGGACGGGATTCTCTGCGAGAACGTCGCGCCGGAGGGCTGCCCCGGCGGCGATGCGCGCCCGCTCACCTTCCGCAAGCAGCCGGATTTCCCGCTGAAGCCGGACGAGAAGCTGAAGGAGAACACCCGCTATCTCGTCTACCTGGACGTCTGGGAACGGCACCTGACCCACCTGCAGGCGGAGCACATCCGCGAGGTGGCGTTGGGCGGCCCGGACACCGCGTCGCGCGCGAAGGTCGTCTGGCAGGTGAAGGTCGCCGACGAGAGCAAGTGCGGGTGTGACGACGACGCGGGCTGCGCCGAGTTGCTCCAGAAAGCCGTACGCTCAGGCCCTCGTTGCCTGCGCGCCCGCGCCCGTGTCGATCAGCCGTCGGACGACCCGTGCATCATCCCGCCCGAGGCGCGGTACCGGGGCGCCGAGAACCAGCTCTATCGCGTGGAGATTCACGACGCGGGCGACGCGGACACGAAGCGCGATGCCACCTTCAAGTGGTCGCGTGACAACGGGTCCGTCGTGTTCGCGATCCGGTCGCTGAAGGGGAGCGAAGTCCGGCTCGACTCGCTCGGACCGGACGAGCGGCGCGGGCTGCACGAGGGTGACTGGGTGGAGATCGTGGATGACCGCACCGCCCTTCGTGGCGAGCCCGGCGTCCTGGCGCGGGTCGACGCGATCGACCGGGTACGGTTCAGCGTCCTGCTGTCGCTCCCGGAAGGCGCCGTGCTGCCGGTGTTCGAGGAGAGTTCCGCAACCCACCCGCTCCTGCGACGTTGGGATCACGGCTCGGACGCGATCCCCGTGAGGGAAGGGAAGTGGATAGACCTGGAGGATGGAGTGCAGGTCTGGTTCGAGCCGGGCGGTGATTACCGGACGGGCGACTACTGGCGGATCCCCGCGCGCACCGCGACCGGCGACATCCACTGGCCCGTGGACGTGGACGACGAAGGCAACCGTACGCCGCGCGCGGTGAGGCCCGACGGTATCCGGCACCACTACGCGCCGCTCGGCCGGATCTCGGTGGATGCCACCGGCGCGGTCACCTGCCTCGGCGACTGCCGCTGCACCTTCGACCGGCCGTGCGAGGGCGCTGTCGAACCGCCGCCTCCTCCTCCAGTCATCCGCGAGATCATGGCTGACCAGCGCGCGACCGACAACTGTGAGACTACGCCGCCCGTGCAGTTCTCGGCCGATGTCTCCAGTACGGGCCCGACCAATTACGCCTGGGATTTCGGCGACGGCAACACCAGCCAGAATCCCAGACCCGCTCACAAGTTCACGACCGCCGGGACGCACGATATCGTGCTGAAGGTCACGAACACGGGCGGAACCGCGGAGTCGAAGCTGGAATTTCGAGTCGCCCAATGCGAACGCGTCGCCCCGCCCACGCCGGGCGGCCCGAACGACCCCGTCGTGGTCGTCCGGGAGCGGGAGCGCGAGCGGGTCATCGCCCTCATGCGCATCGCCGGCGTCGGCGAGCGGCGCGCCGAACTGCTCGTTGCCGCCGGCCGCGATACCCCGGAGTCCGTATCCCTCATGTCCAACGAGGAGGTCCGAACCGTACTCGGCGTCGGCGAATCGATCGCCGAGGACATCCGGGCGAACGCACGGCTCCTCTCCCTGGAGCGGTAGTGGCGGATCGCCGCAGCCAACCCGTAGGGGCGGGTCTCCGACCCGCCCCTACGCTCCGCCGGTCCCCCTCACTCCTTGCGCATCGTTCATTGTCCACTGATCGTTGCCCATCGTCGGGCGCGATCCTTGCCGCCCCCTCCCCGCCGTATTCACCGTGTCACCACCACCGCCATCCCCCGAATCAGGAGCGCCTCCATGACAGCGAAGGCACGGGACATCATGTCCACCGACCCCGCGTGCTGTACGCCTGATGACTCGATTGAACTTGCCGCGCGGACGATGGCCACGCGCGATTGCGGCTGCCTCCCGGTGGTCGAGGACATGGAGACCCGGCGCGTCCTCGGCGTCGTCACCGACCGTGACCTCGCGACTCGCGCGCTCGCCGAAGGCCGCGGCCCCGAGACCTCCGTGCGTGACGTCATGTCCGCCGATCCGACCTGCTGCGGCCTCGACACCGACCTCGAGGAAGTCGAACGCGCCATGGCCGAGCGCCAGGTACGACGCGTCCCCATCACCGACGATGACGGATTCTGCGTGGGGATGATCGCCCAGGCCGACCTCGCGCGCCGGAACGACTCGGTCGACGACGGTGACCTGCGCCGCACCATCGAACGCATCTCCGAACCCACCGCCGGCGCCCGCGTCGAGAACGGCGGCGGAATGCGCTGAACAACGAGAGGGCGCGCCGGGACCCCACTCCCGTGCGCGCCCCCTCAACCTTCCTTCCCCAGACCCGCCTCACTCAACCCCGTGCCGTCACCCGTATCAATGAACCCTGTCAGCGTTCATTGATCACTGCCCATCGCCCACGTCAGATCAGCCCCAGCGCCACCATCGACCGCGCGACCCGGATGAACCCGCCGATATTCGCCCCGTTGACATAGTTCCCCGGCGTCCCGAACTCCTCCGCCATCTCGAAGCAAGTCTTGTGGATACCCGACATGATCTCCGCCAACCGCCGTTCCGTGTGTTCGAACGACCACGAATCGCGGCTCGCGTTCTGTTGCATCTCCAGCGCCGACGTCGCCACACCGCCCGCGTTCGCCGCCTTCCCGGGGCCGAAGATGACCCCCGCTTCCTGCAGGATCTTCGTCGCGTCGGGTGTGGTCGGCATGTTCGCGCCCTCCGCCACCAGCCTGCACCCGCTGGTGATGAGCAGGCGCGCGTCGTGGCCATTCAGCTCATTCTGCGTCGCGCACGGGAGCGCCACCTCGCACGGCACCTCCCAGATGTTCCCGCTTGGTACGTACCGCGCGTGCCTGTGGTACTTCTGGTAGAGCTCGATTCGCGCCCGCTCCACCTCCTTGAGCCGCTTCACCACTTCAAGATCGATCCCGTTCGGATCGTGGATGTACCCGCTCGAATCCGAGCAGGCCACGACCTTCCCACCGAGGCTGTGGACCTTCTCGATCGCGTAGATGGCCACGTTACCGGCGCCGGAGACCACGCACTCCTTTCCCTCCAGTGTCTCGCCGTGCACCTTCAGCATCTCCTGGACAAAGAAGGCGAGCCCGTAGCCGGTCGCTTCGCGCCGCACCAGTGAGCCGCCCCAGTCGAGCCCCTTGCCGGTCATCACCCCCGACTCGTAGCGGTTCATGATCCGCTTGTACTGGCCGAACATGTAGCCGACCTCGCGACCCCCCACACCGATGTCTCCGGCGGGGACGTCCGTGTACTCGCCCAGATGCCGATAGAGCTCTGTCATCAGGCTCTGGCAGAACCGCATGAC
>CAZUVK010000209.1:0-7128 GCA_964623785.1 uncultured Gemmatimonas sp.
CCCCCGAGTTGGACGCAGCCGACCTCGAACGAGACCCGTGTGCGCGTCGAACTCTTCGTGAAGAGCATGGCGAGCGACTTGCCCTCCAGGGACGCGGTGCGATGCGCGCCCGACTTCATCCGCTGGGCGAGATCGAGCGTCAGATCCAGCTCTTCGCGGGAAAAGTCCGGAATCGCGAGGAAATCGCGCTTGGCCCGTGAACCGATCATTCGGAACTCGCAAGGGGTGGCATGGTACGATTTACTTCGTTTTCCGGCGGAAAGATAATAGCACCGGCGCCGACCTCCGACCACCCGAGTTCACGGTCCGGACTCCCGTGAGCGATCGAAGCGCGGAGGACCGGAGAACGGCGCATCCCCGATGATCCCACCAGAGCGGCGCACAATCCCGGGACAACGGCACCCCGCGGGGGCGATCCGGCGAGCAATCCGCCGGCCGGCCGCGCTCGCGCTCGCGCTGGTCGCCGGGTGTTCCGACGGGGGCATCGGCCCAAGTCTGGACGAGACGTTCGCGATCCATCTGGAATCGGAGCGAATCCGCGAGACCGCAGTCGCGGTTGGCGACAGCGTGCGACTCACGGTCCGGTTCCCCGCCGACGTCATCGACGCGGCACCGGAGGTCGCCTGGCACAGCGAGAATCCAGCCATCGCGAGCCTGGACGAGCCGACCGGCGAGTCGGTGACGCTTCGTGGCCTGGCGTTCGGTGACACGCGGGTCGTGGCCACGGCGGGGAGCCTCGCGGACACCGTGATCGTGGCCGTGCTCGCCGCCGGAGAGGGTGGATGGTGTGATGGAGATGGGCTCAGTCTGCAACCGGGCCAGAGTGTCACGACCACGGCGGCGGCCGGATCCCCGCTCTGCCTGGCGCCTCATGAGTCCACCGCGGAGTTCATCGTGGTCCCGTTCAACGCGACGATTGGCGGACAGCGGGTGCGGGCGGAAGTCATCGGTGAGGGGATCGCGGGGTTCGCGGTCGACGGACCGTTGGAGGGGGTCACGCCGGAGCCGGTGTTCGCGACCGGCCCGAACGTCGGGACCGAGTTCGACCGGCGCCTGCGCGAGCGGGAGCGACGCGACCTGCGGCCTCTCTCGGGCGGGCGCCGCGAACCACTGGACTTCGCCTTCACGGAGATCGCGGCGGACGTTCCGACCGTCGGCCAGATCATCCAGATCAACGTCAACTCCGACGACACGTGCACGTCACCGGTCATGCGCGGCGCGCGCGTGGTGGCGATTTCGCAACGCGCGATCCTTCTGGAGGATACCGGCAATCCAGCGGGCGGATTCACGGCGGCCGACTACCAGTCGTTCGCAACCGAGATCGACCAGCGGGTCTATCCCACGGTGACGGAGAACTTCGGCACGCCGACGGATATCGACCGGAACGGTCGCATGATGGTCCTCTTCACGAAGGCCGTGAACGAGCTGACCCCGTCCGGATCCGGTTCGTATGTCGCGGGGTTCTTCTTCGCGCGGGACCTCTTCCCGAAGCAGGACGCGCCCGGTCTGCGGGGCTGCGCCGCCAGCAACGCCGCGGAGATCCTCTACATGCTGGCGCCGGACCCCAACGGCGTGGTCAACGGGAACAAGCGCAGCCGCGAGGAGATCGCGGGCCGCAGTGTGGGAATCATCGCCCACGAGATGCAGCACCTGGTCAGCGCGTCCCGTCGGTTGCGGGTGCTCGGGTTGCAGGAGTGGAACGAGGCGTTCTGGCTGAGCGAGGCGTTGAGCCACATCGCGGAGGAGCTGCTCTTCTACGCGGGGACCCCGCTGGAGGCGCGCTCGGAGATCTCGATCACGCGACTCCGGGACACGTTCGGGGCGCTCGCGCGGTTCAATCAGATCCAGGTTCCCAATTTCGGCCGGTACTCGGACTACCTGCGCAACACGCAGAACGGATCGGTCCTCGTGGGCGATGATCTGTCGACGCGCGGGGCGGCCTGGTCGTTCCTCCGCTACGCCGCGGATCGGCGCGGGGGCGACGAACGGGCGCTGTGGCGCGCGCTCACGGACGCCAACGCCACCGGGTACAACAACCTTCTCGGAGCGCTCGGAGCAAGCCCCCTCGCCTGGATGCACGACTGGGTCGTCTCGACGTATACTGATGACCACGCGGTCGTCCCCGCGCGATTCCGGCAGCCGAGCTGGCACTTCCGTTCGATCCTGCCACTGATCTCGTCGAACCAGAACGCGTACCCGCTGGCGATCATCGACCTGCGGCCGGCCGCGGGCTCGCGAGCCGATCTCGATCTCGTTTCCGGCGGGTCCGCGATCATTCGGTTCCGGCCAGCGGCCGGGGGCGCGGCGCGCATCCGGATCACTTCCGGCGGGGCCACGGCCCCGCCCCACCTGCGATTCACGATCATCCGAACCCGATGAGGGAACTTCGAGCCATGCCCGCGGTCGCCATCGCCCTCGTCGCGATGGCGACGGGCTGTGCGGCGGCCGTCGTCGGCGATGGGGGCGTGGAATCCCTCACGGGGACCGTCCAGGTCGTCGGGTCGGCGCCGGTGAACGTACAGGTTGTGCTCCAGCCGGAGTCGGGACCGGCGATGCGTGTGGTCGGTGATCTGGCGAGCGAGGTCGCGAACCTGGTGAGCGCCCGAGTGACGGTGCGCGGGCGCGTGTCGCCGTCGCCGGACCCGATCGTCGCCCGCGAGATCGAGGCGACGGGCTACGAGATCGTGGCGGTCAACGGCGCGCCCGTAATCGTCGGCGAGGTGATCTCGGTGGACGGCGGCGGAAGCGCGCGATTGCGGACGGAAGACGGCGCCGAGGTTGTGGTGACGGGCGCGCCGGCCAGCTTCCGCGTCGGTCAGAAGGTCTGGGTCCAGGGGCCGCGGAGCCTCACGGTCCAATCCTACGGAACGCTCCGGCCGTAGCGCTCATGGATCAGCGAATCCAGAACGATCGGGTGACCGAGGAACGGGCGCACCGGGGACGGGGATGGCGAAGTCGCGGATCGACGCGGAGGGCGCTCGCGAGGCCGGTCCTCCTGGCGGGGTGTCTGCTCGTGTCCGCGGGATGCGGCGACTCTCTGCGACCCGAGCTGAGGGGCGCGAAGGTCCACATCTACCTCGACGGCGCGGAGTACGCCGAGCAGACGATCGGGCTCGGCGACGAGATCCAGCTGACCGCGCGTGTCCTGGACGCCACGGGGAAGGTGATCCCGGGTGAGAGCGCCATCTGGTCCACCCTTCAGCCTTCGATCGTGGACGTGAGCGCCGACGGCGGCGTGGTGGCGACGGGGTATGGCACCGCCCATGTCGTCGCGCGCCACACGATCGGCTCGGACACGGCGCGGATCAATGTCGCCGCGGGGGTCGTGGATCCGCTGGAGTGCTCGGCCGGGCAGGTCGCCGAGATTCCCGTCGGCGGGACGCTGGAATTCGCGGGCGAGGCGACGACGCTGATCTGCCTGCCGGGCAACTCGAGCGCGATCGCGGAGTACGCGATCGTGACAGTAAACTCGAGCGCGAGTGGCGGATCGGTACTTCCGGTCAGGCTGCGGGCCTCGGGCGTGATCAACGCCGGTGGACCGCCAGCACCCGAGGTCACCGGTGACCGAACGCCTGACGTGCGCGAACCGCGCGAGAACGTCGAGTTCCACGAGCGAATTCGAGCGGGATCGTCCGCGATCCTGGAGCCGCTGCTGCGCGCGGGGATCGCCGCGGACGCACACGGCGCGCTGGCTGGCCCGGATGCGATTGGCCTGGCCACCCTCGCGCAGGCGGACGTGAACGACCTCATCTCGCTCAACGGGAAGATCAGCGGGACTCCGTGCGAAGTGGGCCCGCCGCGTCAGGGACGGGTGCGCTGGGTGAGCGAGCGAGCGGTGATCGTAGAGGACGAAGCGAACCCGGCCGGCGGTTTCACCGACGCCGACTACCAGGAGTTCGCGGAGTTCTTCGACGCCGACGCGTGGCCGATGATGACCAACACGTTCGGCGTTCCGTCAGACATCGACGGGAATGGGCGGGTGCTCGTCTTCTTCACGGTGGCGGTCAACGAGCTTCCGGAGAACGCGAACAACCTGGGCGGCGACGGGTCGTTCGTCGGCGGGTTCTTCTTCAACCGGGACCTCTTCCCCGCCTCGTCATGTGCCGGGAGCAACCGGGCGGAGATGTTCTACCTGATGGTGCCCGATCCGGAGGGCGAATCGGAGCCGGGTGGCCGCCGCGCGTTCGGCGCGGAATTCGTCCGGCGGCGCGTTCCGACGCTGCTCGTCCACGAACTGCAGCACCTGATCAACGACTCGCGCCGGCTCCACATCAACAGGGCGCCGATGTGGGAGCACACCTGGCTCAACGAGGGCCTGAGCCACACGGCGGAGGAGATGATGTTCTTCCGCCGCGCCGTGCTTCAGCCGCGCCAGAACCTGCGCCCCGCGAACCTGACCTCGGAGGCCGCGCGAGAGGCGTTCCGGCGGTTCCACATCGACAACCTCGATCGGCTGACCGCGTACCTGGACGACCCGGATGGCGCGAGCCTCTTCGCGGCGGACGGAATCTCCACCCGCGGCGCGGCCTGGTCGTTTCTGCGCTACGTCGCCGACCGCGCGCCGGGTGGGGAGCCCGCGCTCTGGAACGCGCTGGTCAAACAGTCGCAGCTCGCGGGGTTGGACAACCTGCGGGCGGCCCTTGGCGTCGATCCGCTGGCCTGGCTGCCGGACTGGGCCGTCGCGCTCTGGGCCGACGACACCGGGCTGGACAGCGAGCCCCACCATCAGTTGCCGAGTTGGAACAACCGCGCGATCTATCCCGGCCTCGCCACGTTGATGCCCGGGCGGCTCAACCAGCCCTACCCGCTCTACGCGCCGCGACTCGTCTCGGGGCTCACGCGTAACCTGCCGCTCGCGGGTGGTGGCGCGGGGTTCGCGCGGGCCACGGTGGCCGCGGGCGGACGTGCGGCCATCCGTGCCACGGTCGGCGGGGACGCGAACCTGCCACCGCCTTCCCGGCTCAAGGTCGTCGTCATCCGCATCAGGTAGAGGCGTGAAGCGTGAGTGTGACCTCACGCCTCACGCCTTCTCTATCGCCAGTCGCTCGCCGGCTGGTCCGGATCGGACTCCGCGAAGCGAATCAGGTCCGCGTGGAACTGCTCGGGGATCTCGGTCTGCGGGTTGTGGCCGATCCCGGGGTACAGGATCAGGGCGGCGTTCGGCAGCGTCCGCGACACCTGCGTGGCGAGCTGGTCCCAGTTGGGGGTCAGCCCATCCTGCGCACCGCCGATCACCAGCGCCTTCGACTCGATGTGCCGCCAGTCGTACACGACGGGATCCTCGTACACCATCTGACCCTGTAGCGCGCGAACCATTGCCATCCGCGGCCAGTCGCCGCTGAGCGTCCACCCGTACTGGCGGCGGATGTACTCGAGGTGTGGCGGGTGCCAGGTCGGATAGTAGGTCATGTGGTTCGCGAGAATCGCCGCGTACGTCGTGTTCAACGTCGATTCGTACGCCGCCTGGGGGTCGCGCCACGGTCGGCCCTGCCGCTGATCGGTGAGGCCGATCTGGTTGACCATCACGACATGCGTCGTCGTCTCCGGGTACACCATCGCGAATCGCGTGGCGACCATCCCTCCCATGGAGTGGCCGATCACCACCGTGCGCTCGACCCCGAGATGATCCAGCAGGGCCTTCGTGTTGGAGACCTTGAAGTTGAAGTCGTACGGCACGATAGGCTTCGAAGATCGGCCATAGCCGATCTGATCGACCGCAACGACCCGGAAGCCCGCCGCGCTGAGCGCATCGATCGTCGATGCGTACGCCTCCCCGTAGAAGTTCATGCCGTGGAGGATGATCGCGTTCTGGCCGTTGGGCGTGCCCGTCGGTGCGACGTCCATGTAGGCGAGACGCATGTCCTCCCCGAATCGATGGATATCCAGGTAGTGGACCGGGTGCGGATAAGGGATCTCCTCGAGATTGATCGAGACGGGACCCCAGTGGGCCGGCGGCTCGGACGGCGGGGTCGCGGGCCAGTCGGTCTGGGCGAGCGATGGCGCCGCGAGGACGGCCCCGAACAGGTTGAAGGTGAGAAGGATGAAGGTCCTGACGATGTTTCCCTGAATGGTCGCTCGAGCGACTTGCATTCGCTTCTCCGTTTTCAGATTGAGATTCCCCGCCGTTGCGACGGCACCGGATGATACGGGCCCCGGCGACGGTCGACAAACCGGAGTCGGTTGTCGACGTCGCGGTTGAGGAGGCGTTTGCGGGCCATACACGGACCGTGCGGCCGACGTTGGGGCGACCGGCGGGCCGGGTCGCCGCTCGCGGTTCCGGTGCGGACCCAGCGGTCTCGGAAGTTGCGAAATGCGCCGTTCCGGCCGATACTGATGGTCTGCAGACGAAACCTCTTTGCGATGGTACGCAGGAAGTCAGAGACCCGGTTCAACGTGTTCGATTCACTTACGCTCCAGCCCCGAGAGGAACCGGCGCGGGCGACCGCAACGGAGCGCGTCGCCCGGGCCCGGCCCGATCTCGACGCGGACCAGCCCGAGTTCCAGGCGGCGGTTCTGCTGCTGCTCACGGCGGAAATCGGTTACAACGTGGATCGGATCATGGCGCGGACCCGGTACCCGCGTGAGTTCGTCGCGCGCTGCCTTCGGCGCCTGGTCGACAACGGCGTTCAGATCGACGCCCGCCTGGCGACCCGGTGGAGCAACGAGTACCTGGCGATGAAGGAGTTCTGGCTCGACGTGGAAGTCGCGCTGGGGAGGTACCTGCGCCGGACCGGAGCGGATGGCAGGCCGGAGTGGGCGCCGGCCGGTGAGTGGGTGAAGAACTTCGACTTCCGTCGGGGCGAGTCTGACACGGCGGCGGCGAACGAGTACCACCGGATCGAACCGTACGACCCGGAACCGTCAGCGCCGGACGCGGAAGTGGCCGAGCCCGCGCCGCCGGCGCCAACCCGCCCGGCCACGCCGCGGGTCGACGTCCCGCCTCGCCCGAGCCCGAGCCCGAGCGCCCCGCTCGTGGAGTCCTGGCGCGGCACGAACTGGCTCGGCTGACAGGCCCACTCCGTCGCGGAGCCGCGGCCAACCCTCGCCTCCCGCGGGCTCCGAGCTAAACGCCCCCGCCCTCGAAGTCGAATCTCGGAACTTCGTCGTACGGCACCCACCAGAGGTCCT
>CAZUVK010000210.1:0-7123 GCA_964623785.1 uncultured Gemmatimonas sp.
CCCTTCGCGCGCGATTCCGCCACCATGCCCGACGGTCCGCGTTTCCGCTTCCGTCAGCACGACCCTCGGGAAATCCGCCACGGCTTCCGCCGGGGAGATCAGCGCCCGGGAGACGACGGATGCGTCGCCCAGGTCATCGACGCTGAGCGCGCCCTCGACCGAACGATCGCCGATCCGCGTCCTTCGGAGTACGCTCAGGTGTGCGCCCACGCCCAGGCGATCGCCGAGATCGCGCGCGATGGACCGGATATAGGTACCGCTCGAACAGTCCACTTCGAAATCCACTTCAGGAGGATCGAACCGAGTCATCTCGATCCGCGAGATATCCACCGTCACGGGTTTCGGGCTGACCTCGCGGCCCGCCCGTGCAGCCGCGTACAGCCGTTCTCCCGCCACCTTCTTCGCAGAGTACCGCGGAGGGATCTGCGTCTGAATCCCCTCCATCCCCGCGATCGCGCCAGCCACATCGGCGCGGCTCACGGACCTCCAATCCTCGCTCGTCCGGAGGACGGCGCCCTGGAGGTCGTCGGTATCCGTGACGACCCCAAGCCGCATCGTCGCGCGATAGCCTTTGGGCTGGCCGGTCAGATACTCCGCGAGTCGAGTCGCCGGTCCGAGGCAGAGAAGCAGGAGTCCGGAAGCGAATGGATCCAGCGTTCCGGTGTGGCCGATCCGGCGGGTGCCGAGCGCGCGGCGCGCGATGGCGACGATATCATGGGACGTTGGCCCGACCGGCTTATCGACCGGCAGGACCCCGTTGAGCGAGCTCATTCCGCCTCGCTCTCACCTTCGTCCGAGGGTTCGTCCGGCGGGAGCGCCTCGCGCCGGAGGGATTCGATCCGCAGCGCATTCTCCAGCTTCCGATCGATCTCGAAATGCAGCTCCGGGACCCGGCGAATCCGGAGCCGACGGCCGAGTTCGCCGCGCATGAAGGGGGCAGCGCTACGCAGTCCCTGTACCGCCGCCGCCTTCTCCTCGTCGTCTCCCATCGTGGTGATGTAGACCCGCGCGTGATCGAGCTCCGGTGATGCCTCCACCGCCGTGATCGTCGCGAGCCCCACTCGTGGATCCCGCACCCCGTCCCGGATCAGCAACGCGATCTCCTGCCGAAGCTGCTCGTTGATTCGCGCCGTCCTTCGATATTGCGCCATGCTCGATTCGTTGAACTCGTACTCCGGCGACTCTGCCGAAAGAAACGGGGAGACCCGCTCCCGGCCAGTCGCGCGAAGACCTGGGTGCGGATCTCCCCGGCTCGGTTCGGGGACCTGATACCGTGAAACAGAAGCCAGTCGGATCGGGGGCCTGACGGCCCCGCGCTACAGATACCGAGTGTGCGAATCCACGATGCGCACCCGCGCCTCCCGTTCCATGAACCGGTCGAGGCTGTCGAGCACCGCGTTGGCGTGCGCCTGATCGCCCGAAACCACGCACGCCGCCAGCTCCGCGCGCTGATGCAGATCGTGCCGTGAGGTCTCCGCCACCGAGACGTTGAACTCGTTGTGGAGGCGCGCCTTGATACTCTTGATAACCGACCGCTTGTCCTTCAGCGACTGACAGCCCGGAAGCTGCAGATCCCAGACCGCGAGCCCGACGATCATCGCCGGGGCGACGCTACTCCGCGACGCTGCTCAGCGTCCGCGCGACCTCCTCCACGCGGTAGCACTCGATCACATCGCCAACCTTGACGTCGTTGAAGTTCGAGACGTTCAGACCACACTCGAAACCCTCGCGAACCTCTCGCACGTCATCCTTGAAACGCTTGAGGCTGCCAAGCTCGCCTTCGTAGACCTGGATGCCGTCGCGGATGACCCGGATCTTTCCGCGGCGCTGGATCTCGCCGTCGGTGACCATGCAGCCGGCGACCGTGCCGATCCTCGGGACCTTGAAGATCTGCCGGACCTGTGCCGTACCGAGCATGACCTCCCGCTCCTCCGGGCTCAGCATGCCCTCCATCGCCGCGCGCACCTCCGACACCGCCTCGTAGATGATGCTGTAGAGGCGGATGTCGATCTCTTCGCGCTCCGCGACCACCCGCGCCTCACCGGTGGGTCGGACGTGGAATCCGATGACGATCGCGCCGGCGGTCGATGCAAGCAGCACGTCCGATTCGTTGATCGCGCCCACCCCGCGGTGGATGACCTCCACCCGGACCTCGGGCGTGGTCAACTGCTCCAGCGCGTCGGACAGGGCCTGGACGGAACCGTCCACGTCGCCCTTGATGACGAGGTTGAGCTGCGTCTCCTCGCCCTTCTCGAGCATCTTCGAGATGTCGGTGAGGCGAACACCGCGGCTCTTGATGCGCATCCGCTTCTCGCGGTCGAGGCGCTGGCGCGTCTGCGCGATCGCGGCGGCGCGGTCGGCGTCCAGCGCCACGAGCTGGTCGCCCGCCTGCGGGACCCCACTGATACCAAGGATCTGAACCGGGTTGGCCGGGCCCGCCAGCGGCACGGTGTTGCCCCGCTCATCCAGCATCGCACGCACCCGGCCGTCGTAGCGGCCGCAGACGAACGAGTCCCCGACCCTCAACGTCCCGTTCGTCACGAGCACCGTCGCGATCGGACCCTTTCCGACGTCGAGCTGCGACTCGATGACCACGCCGTTCGCGGGCCGGTTCGGGTTGGCCTTCAGCTCGAGGATCTCCGCCTGCAGGAGCACCTTTTCCAGGAGATCGTCCACGCCCGTCCCGCGCTTCGCCGAGACGTCGGCCGACATCACGTCGCCGCCGAACTCTTCGAGCACGACGCCATGCTGGAGCAGGTCCTGCTTCACCCGGCCGGGATCGGCATCCGGCAGGTCGACCTTGTTGACGGCCACGATGAGAGGAACACCCGCGTTCTTCGCGTGGCTGATCGCCTCGATCGTCTGAGGCATCACCGAGTCGTCGGCCGCGACAACCAGGATGACCAGGTCAGTCACTTCGGCGCCGCGCGCGCGCATCGCGGTGAACGCGGCGTGGCCCGGCGTGTCCAGGAACGTAATCGACCGGCCGGCCGCGACATCGACATTGTACGCGCCGATGTGCTGGGTGATGCCACCCGACTCGCCCGCGATCACGTTCGTCTTCCGGATATGGTCGAGCAGCGAGGTCTTCCCGTGGTCGACGTGGCCCATCACGGTGACGACGGGCGGGCGGGCCGACAGGTCCGCTTCGGTATCCACCTCCAGCTCCACGTCGCCCTCCGCGCCGTACTCCTCCTCGCGGATCGCCGTGAAACCGAACTCGTCCAGCAGCATCTCGATCTGATCGAAGTCCAGCCGCTGGTTGATCGTCACCATCAGACCGAGGTTCTTGAACGCCGACGCCACGATCTCCGTCGCGCTCCGATCGATCATCTCGGCGAGTTCCGCGACCGTGAGGAACTCGTTGACCCGAACGGTCGTGGCCTCTTCCTGACGCTGACGCTCGCGCTCCTCGTCGCGGCGCTCCTGGGCGCTCGGCCCGGCGTCGCGACCCTTCCGACGGCGGCGGCCGCCACCTTCCATCGCCGCCATCGTCTTCTTGAACATCTGGTCGACGGCCTCCTGGTCGACCCCGCGCTTCTTCTTGCGATCCTTTTTCTTCCGCTTCTTCGCGTCCGCGCTCTCGCCGTCCGGCTTCGGCTTGACCGGCGAAACCGGACCGCCGGCGCGAGCGGGCGGCCCGGCCGGAGCGCCACGCCGAACCGGCGTCGGCGTGAACTCGGTCGGTCGGGCCGGACGGGCCGGAGGCGGAGACGTCCTGGCGGGCGGCTCCTGCCGCGCTGCTGGACGTTCCTCGCGTCTGGGCGGCGGCGATGTGTACGTCGACTGGGAGACGGGCGCGCGGCGTGGCGGCGCGGGGCGCTCGACCGGGGCCGGCGGCGCCGTACGCGCCTCCAGTGGCTCCCGGCTTACCGGAACGATTCGTTCGGGAGTCGACTCCTCCGGCGGGGTCTCGAGAATGATCTCGCCCGTCGGCGGCTCGGCCCCCGTCGCGACAAGCTCTTCACCGCGTTCGGCCTCCTCCTCCGCGGCTTCGGCCGCCATCGCCTCAGCCGCGTCAGCCATCGGAGAGGTCGTCTCGTCCACCTTCCGGCGTCGCCGCCGGCGAGGCCCGGCCTGCGCGTCCTCGATCGCCGCCTCTATCGCCCGATCCGACGACGCGTGCCCGAGACGACGCTCCCGCTCCATGACCGTCCGCAGCCGGGCGATGTGTTCCTCGCCCAACTGCGTCATGTGGCTCCGCACCGGGATGTCCATCTCTCTGAGCAGGTGCACCAACGACTCCGCGGAGACGCTGAGCTCCTTCGCGACTTCATACACTCGCATCCGTCTAACTGCCTCCTTGCTGGTCCGCCGAACGCGAACGGGCCCTGAGCAACTCGCCCGCGCGACTCGCCATCGCCGGATTGGACAAACCAACGGCGGAGACTGGCGCCCGCCCCGTGGCGGATCCCAGCTCCTCCCGCGTAAACGCTATTTCGTAGGGTATCCGCCGAGCTTCGAGTAGCGGAATGAGCTTCGCCCGTTGACCGGCGGCCGTATCGGCCGCCAGTATCACCTGGTGGATACCGCCTTCGCGGGCCGCCGCCCGCACCGCCTGCGTGCCGGACACGAGCGCACCCGCGCGCGCACCCAGACCCAGCAGGTCCAGCACCGCGCGCGCGGGGCTCCGCCCTTTCGGAGGACCGCCCCTATCCCCGCGAGGTCTCGCGGCCAAACCGAGGTGTTCTGAGGCTCGTCAGCGCTCTCTTTACTCTGTCGGCGATGAAGCTTCTCCCGCCTCGTCTTCGACGGTGAGCTCCTCGATGAGGGCGAGCACGTGGTCAGCCTCGTCCGGTCCGACAGCCGGTATCCGCAGGAGATCCTCACGCTCAAGGTCAATTACATCGAAAAAGCTAGTATACCCGGCGGCTTCCAGCGCCGCCAGTGTGGCGGGAGCCAGCCCCAGCGCCTGCAACGGGAAGTCCGCGGTCTCGTATTCCTCACCGCCGCCCGCCGTACCGCCACCGAACAACGCCTCTTCAGCGCCACGCTCCAGCCATTCCCGCGATCCGAACAGGTTGATCTCCCAGCCAATCAGCTGAGACGCCAGCCGCACGTTCTGGCCGCTACGCCCGATCGCCAGCGAGAGCTGGTCCTCGTCCACGATCGCGGTGATCACCCGGTGGTCGAAATCCGATACCACCTTGGCCACGCGCGCCGGGGCGAGCGCCCGCTTGGCGAACACCTCGGGATCGGGGTGCCACGGAACGATGTCGATCCGCTCGCCGCCGAGCTCCTGCACCACCGCCCGCACACGCGATCCCTTCAATCCCACGCACGCGCCCACCGGATCGATCGAGCTGTCGCGCGACGACACCGCAAGCTTCGTTCGCCCGCCGACCTCCCGCGCGATGCCCCGGATCTCCACCACGCCCTGCTGGATCTCGGGAACCTCGAGCCGGAAGAGGGCGCCCACGAACAGCGGGTCGGCTCGCGAGAGGATCAACCGCGGGCCCTTCGGGCTGTCTTCCACCTTCTTCAACACGGCCCGGATCGCTTCGCCCTGCCGGAACCGCTCCCGCGGGTTCTGTTCCTTCCACGGGATCATCGCGTCCGCTTCGCGGCTGCGGTTCAGCATCACGACGAGTTTCCCCCGGTCAGCCTGCTGGACCTCGCCCGACAGCAGCTCGCCGATTCGGTCCGCGTACTCGTCGACGATCTTCTGCCGCTCGCCCTCGCGAACGCGCTGCAGCATTCGCTGCTTGGCGGCCATGACCGCGTTTCGGCCGAAGTCCTGGAACTCGACGGGGACCTCGAGCACGTCACCGACCTCGAAGTCCGGGTCATCCCACTGGGCTTCCTCGAGCGAAATCTCACGAGACGAGTCCTCGACTTCGGCCACCACCTCCTTCAGGACGGTGATGTCGATGCGCCCGGTCTCCTCGTTTATCTCGATCTCGGCCTCGACGTTCGGGCCGTACCGCTTCGCGAGCGCGGCCAGGATCCCGTCCTTGATCAGGTCGTGCAGCTCATCGCGCGAGATGTTCTTGTTGAGCGCCAGCTCGCGAAACGCGGCGAGAATCTGCGTGGCGTTGTTCATCGATGATCTATCCTCTACCCGTATATGGGCCCGGCGGGCGAATCAGGCGTCGCGATTCTCCTCGCCCCAGCGGTAAACCAGATGCACCCTCTTCGCTTGCTCCCGCGGAATCGCCAGCTCCGCGCCATCCGCGGTGCGCAGGAGAATCATCTCCCGCCCGGCGTCCTCGTTCATCCCCACCAACTCACCTTCAATCCGCTTCTCGGAACCGCGCAGCGCAACCCGCCCGTGGACGGCGACTTCGCGGCCGCGAAAGCGCCGAAAATCCCGCGGCCTCGTGAGCGGCCGCTCAACGCCCGGCGACGAGACCTCGAGCACGTACTGGTCCGGCACCACCCCGCTCTCCTCGAGCCCCGATTCCAGAGACCGGCTGACCCGCTGGCAATCGTCGAGACTCACGCCCATACCCGGCACCGAGTCCGGCCGATCGATCCTTAGGCGGTAGACGGGACGTGCCTTCGAACCCGCTCGCTCGAACTCCACCAGCTCGAATCCGAGTTCCTCGACCTGCGTCTCGATGAACCGCTCGACCGGGTCGATCATGGGGACAGCGTCGAAATTACAGCAAACAAAAAAGTGGGGTGACCGCGTCCCCACTTCGAAAGGCGGCCTGACCCACCGGTGCCGCATACCCTCCGTCGTTCACTGAATATACTCTCACGGGGCCCTTGCTGCAACCCCGCGGGGTGCTACGACCGGATGCCGATGACCCCCATCTGACGCCCGCCCGAGCCGCCGCGATGAGAGAAAAATCGACCGTCCCCGCATCGGGTACAGTGGCTCGATAGGGTGATGCGGCCCGGCGCGATTCCGGCCGCGACCACCCTTTCCGCCACCGCGACGGCCAGGTCGATCGGCTGCCTCTCGGCCGGCGGTACGACCCCGGACCTCACCGCGGCGTGAACCTCCGGCCCGACCTCGTAGCACACGCCGCAGATCGAAGGTCCGCAATGGACCCAGACGCCCTCCGGGCCCGACTCCGCCGGGGCCAGGCCCTCCAGCGCCGCCTCGACCACGCCCGCGGCCACGCCGCGCCAGCCAGCGTGCGCGATGGCCACCGCCCGCTCCGACTCGTGGACA
>CAZUVK010000211.1:0-1711 GCA_964623785.1 uncultured Gemmatimonas sp.
GGAGGAAAAGGAAGCGGCCAATGCACCAAGTCCGCTGCCGACGCCGCGAGAGATCAACGACGCGCTCAACCAGTACGTCATCGGGCAGGACGAAGCCAAGCGCTGGCTCTCCGTGGCGGTCTACAACCACTACAAGAGGGTGACGGGCGGGGTTTCGGGCGAAACCACTGGCGTGCAGCGGCACCCCACGAACCATCCCGACGACGTCGAGCTGGACAAGTCGAACATCATGCTGATCGGTTCGACGGGTGTCGGGAAGACGCTGCTGGCGCAGACGCTCGCGCGGACGCTGCAGGTGCCGTTCACGATCGTGGACGCGACGACGCTGACGGAGGCGGGATACGTCGGTGAGGACGTGGAGAATATCCTCGTGCGACTGCTCCAGGCAGCGGACTTCAACGTCAGCGAGTGCGAACGCGGGATCATCTACATCGATGAGATCGACAAGATCGCGCGAAAAAGCGAGAACCCGTCGATCACTCGGGACGTGTCGGGCGAGGGCGTGCAGCAGGCGTTGCTGAAGATCCTCGAGGGTACGACGGCTTCGGTACCGCCGCAGGGCGGGCGGAAGCATCCGCAGCAGGAGTACATCCAGATCAACACGCGGGATATCCTGTTCATCTGCGGCGGGGCGTTCGACGGTCTCGAGAAGATCATCGAGGCCCGGACAGGGCGGCAGCAGATCGGGTTTTCCGTGCCCAGCGAGACGGGCGGTGACGGGGGCGAGCGGAACCCGTTCCACGACGTCCAGCCGGAGGACCTGCTGCGGTTCGGGTTGATCCCCGAGCTTGTGGGGCGGCTGCCCGTCACGGTCACGCTCGACAACCTGGACGAGGACGCGCTGGTACGGATCCTCTCCGAGCCGAAGAACGCGATCCTCAAGCAGTATCGGAAGATCCTGGGGATGGAGGGTGTGGGCCTGACGTTCGACCCGGCGGCGGTGCGCGCGATCGCGCGGAAGGCGCTGGACCGGGGGACGGGCGCGCGCGGGCTGCGGGCGGTGATCGAGGAGGTGATGTGCGAGGTGATGTTCGACATCCCGTCCCGGCCGGACGTGCGGGAGGTCGTGGTCACGCCGGAGAGCATCACGGACGGGTTGCCACCGTTGCTGATCCTGGGGGCGGAGAAGAAGGAGGCGTAGGGGGGCGGCCGCGGGGGGTGTTCCGGTCGCGCTCCTGAACGGTGAATCGCCGCGCTGGGTGGATGGATGGAGGAGGAAGGGACGGCCAGGTCGCTTTTTGCGGCGCTGGCCGTTTTTCTTTGGTGGCCGGGGATCAGGGAGCGTCGAGAGGGCTTCGAACGGCGCGCCCCCCTCTGTTGAGGACGTGGGTGTAGATCATCGTTGTCCGTACGTCGTTATGGCCGAGGAGCTCCTGGACGGTGCGGATGTCGTAGCCGTCTTCGAGCAGGTGCGTGGCGAATGAGTGGCGGAACGTATGGCAGCTCGCCGGCTTCGAGATTCGCGCCGCGCGCACGGCACCGCGAACCGCCTTCTGGATTGCTGTCGGGTGAAGGTGCCAGCGGCGGACGGCGCCTCGTTCCTCCAGAACCGTTCGCGAACGCGCTGGAAAGACGAACTGCCATCGCCGGTCCCGCGCCGCGCCCGGGTATTTTCTCGCGAGCGCGAACGGCAGGTCGACCTCCCCGAAGCCGGCGGCCAGATCCCGCTCATGGATGACCTGGACCAGACGAAGTTGATTCCTGAGCGGGT
>CAZUVK010000211.1:1721-7116 GCA_964623785.1 uncultured Gemmatimonas sp.
GGGTCAATCAGCCGGGCGGGAATCATCGTAACGCGATCCTTCCCACCTTTGCCATGTCTGACGACCAGGGCCGATGTCGAGAGGTCGAGGTCCTTCACGCGCAGCCGTAGAGCTTCCAGCAGGCGGAGCCCCGGGCCGTAAAGGAGGCTCGAGACAAGATGTGCCGTGCCGTTGAGCTGGGCGAGAACCAACGCGATCTCGGCACGGGTGAGCACGACGGGTAGCCGGCGAGGGCGCCGTGCGCGGACGACGGGGCCGAGGGGTTCGAGGTCGATGCGCAGCACCGAGCGGTAGAGGAAAAGCAGGGCGGAAAGCGCCTGATTCTGCGTCGACGCCGATACCTCGTCCACGACCGCGAGGTGTTCGAGGAACTCCCGGACGTGCGGCGCGTTGAGGTCGCGGGGGTGGCGCATCCCGTGGTGGATGACGAAGCGCCGAATCCAGCCGACGTATGCCTTCTCGGTGCGGGGGCTCAGATGGCGCGTGCGGGCGGCGATCCGGACCTGGTCGAGCAGTTTGGGTGGGGACATGGGCGTGGAGGGTTGCGTGAGTCTTCGTTTCCGCAGAATAATTGCGGAAGGAAGAATCGGATCCACGTTGTGACGGAGAAGGCGAAATTAGACAGACTCCGGCTCGGTTTCTTGTTCGGGTGAAGGTTGCCGGAGGGGAAACAGCGGATCATGGGCGGGGGAAACGCAGACTCTGTCTACATAAGAGCAAGTTAGGCGCCCCGACTTGACTTACCCGCACGGCCGGCGCGAGCTTTGAGAATCGGATTCGTACCCTGGAGGAGTCACATGTCGCATGCGTATCGCGTTCATAGTCGGGTGTCCCCGGAAGGCACTCTGAAGCTCGAGAATCTGCCGTTCGAACCGGGTGAGAACGTCGAGGTGATCGTGCTTTCCGAAGAACGTCGGGCACGTGCGGAGCAGCCGTATCCTCTGCGCAATAAGCCGCTCACCTATATCGATCCGACGGAACCCGTAGCCGACTCCGACTGGCAGACGTTCCGGTGATCGTCCTGGACACCCACATCTGGGTGTGGTGGGTCCACGGCGATTCGCAGCTCACCTCGGAGCAGCGTCAGGCCCTTGAGGCCCACGAACCGACGGGTCTCGGAGTCAGTGCGATCTCCTGCTGGGAGGTGGCAAAGCTCGTGGAGTACAAGCGCCTGATCCTCCCCTGCCCCACACTGGAGTGGCTTGAGCAGGCGCTGTCTTATCCCGGGGTTTGGCTCTTGGACCTCACTCCCGAGATCGTCGTCGAATCGACCGAGCTACCGGGAGAGTTCCACAAGGATCCCGCGGATCAGATCATCGTAGCGACCGCCCGTATTCATAAGGTCCCGTTACTCACCTCCGACGAAAAGATCGCAAGGTATCCGCACGTCCAGTCGCTCTGACCCCAGGCGCGCCTAACACCTGAGTGAAGAGGACGCAGGGCCGTCCATGATTTCGCGAAAATTGACTCCGGCGAGCGGCCCTGCGCCTCTTACTCCTGTCCGTTCGGCGGCAACCAAACTTCGTTCATGAGTATGACAGATCTCATCGTCGCTGATTGGCCGGACATCCACATGCGGGTACAGGAACTCGGCTTGCCTGAGCTTGAGGCACTCGCTTTCCTTCCCGAGGGAATCGAGCAAACGGCAACACGGGAAGTCGTGGTCAACGGAGAGTCCGCGACTTTGCGGAAGCTCTTCCTAGAGGCGGGGATTCCTGTCCAAGTGCTCAGCCCGGATGAACGCCACGAGACTACCGTTCGCAAGTCGGCGGACCTCGTACTCCCTGTGCTCTTCGTCGGGGCGAGTCTCTGGTCACAAAATCCTATGGCTGTTCAGCTCGCGCTAAACGTTATCGCCTCGTACGTGACTGATGCCCTGAAAAGCATGCGTCCATCCGGACGGGTGAAGCTGTCAATCGCCGTCGAGGCCACCCGAGCGCGGACCACCAAGCTGGTGACGTACGAGGGTCCAGCGGACGGTATAGAGAAATTGACCAGAGCCATCGATCGGATCGCCCGTGAGGAGTGACCGCCAAGAAGTTCATGAGCGCTTCACCGCCGTCGCCCAGGAGATGCAAACGCTTGCGTTCATCCCCCGAGACACCGAGCTCCAGGAAGCCTCGTTGGAAGATGCGCGCCAGCTTATCGCTTTTCTCGAGGAAGAGAAGGCTAGAGCGATAGAAGACAGTGACGAGCGATGGGCGAATGAACTCTTGCTGATGGAGCTCGCGGCAACTGTGGTCACCGAGCAGCTCCAGATGTGTCTCGCACTGAAGGGAGGAGCAGCGGAAGCAGCATGGGATCATCTTGTCAGCGCGCAGTCGGCATGTGAGGCCGCGATGAAGGTCCGCCGGCAGGTTGAATCAGGCCCTGATCCTGCGGCGTTTGAGGCCTTGCTGGCATATCTGCTCCTATTGGAATCGACTATCTTTCCTCCTCAGAGCTTCATGAGCTTTGGAGGGACCGCTGGCGAACGCGAGTGCTCGATTTGCGGACAGGAGTATGACGACTGCGAACACATCAAGGGCAGAGCGTACATGGGCCGGATTTGCGCCACCATACTCCGTAACATCACCGTTGAAGAAGTCTCTTTAGTGGAAAGACCGGCAAACAAACGTGCACGCGTAACGCATTTCTCAGACGAGGCGGGTCGTCGTAACAAGATGACTTGGCGGCTGGAGGCAGATGCTAACGTACCAGCCGCCGAACAATCGCGTGAAGGGGACGCAGGGCCGTCCATGATTTCAGAGTGATTGAAAGCTCGGCGCACGGCCCTGCGCCCCTTACGCTTGACCGTTAGCGGCACTCCCGGTCGCCGGCGTTGACGGATGGGCTCGATTCGTGCGATCTTACGGGTAAGATTACCCGAGAAGGAGGGGACATGCGCGAAGCAGCCACGACCAGACTGTCGACGAAGGGACAGGTGGTGATTCCGGAGGAAGTCCGTACGCGTCTCGGCTTGAAATCAGGTGCCCAGTTCGTCGTCCTGGGTGAGGGCGATGTAGTGATCCTGAAAGTGATTCAGACGCCGGAGATGGCGGACTTCGACGAACTCATTGGGCAGGCGCGGAAGGCCGCGCGGCGGGCGGGACTCACCCGGAAGGACGTTTCCGAGGCGATCACGAAAGTGCGTGCCCGTTCGTGAAGGTCGTCCTGGACACGAATGTGATCATCTCCGGCGTGTTTTTCGGGGGAGTACCGGGCCGGATACTCTCGGCTTGGCACGCCGGTCAATTCGATCTTGTGTTATCGGCCTCGATTCTGGCGGAATACCGGAAGGTCGCGGCGGAGTTGACGTCGCGGTATGGGGGATCGGAGTTCGAGCCGTTGGCGGCGCTACTGCTGATGGACTCAGACGTTGTCGATGCTCCAGAGTTCCTTGCGATTCCCGTCAGCTCCGACCCCGACGATGACAAATTTCTGGCGTGCGCGCTGGCTGGCGCGGCGCCAGTGATCGTTTCCGGCGATCGGCATTTGCTCACCGTGTCTGGATGGCGTGGCATCGAGGTGATGACACCCCGCGCGTTTGTTCAGAAGTACCTGGACGGGCGCGAGGCCGGCCGCTAACAATCGCTTTCAGCGGACCGGCGGCCGGTCATCGGAGTTCCTTCGGCACCCGTGAGGCCGCCGGCCGCTGAAGCTTCACGTTAGGCAGAGCTACCAGAGAGGACTTGAAGGTGAAGGCGCACGAAGTCCATGTTCCGGGCCTCATCGGCTCCGGACTACGCATTGGAAATCCTTCACTCGAACGCAGGAGGGACGGGACGTGACAATCGTACAAGCCTCAGACTCAGGCCGTGCTCCCCTTCCTCCGCACATCCGGATACTCTCGGAATCAATCGCCGCCGTGCGGCCGCGGTTCACCAGGGGGGACCCGCCGATCCGGTCGATCCACGCCTCCGTACCCTCCAAGGCCCTGCCGAATCTGCCGACGACGCGGATTTGGTTCCTGCTGGAGGACGAAGTGCAACTGGCCCGGGCCAGGGACCAAGGGCTACTTGGTGACATCGAGGCGGCCTTGGGACGGGAAGTCGCGCTTCGCGGGAATCTCGACGAAGAGTTCGGCAAATTCGAAGTAGCTCTCGGGACAGTTACTGAGCACAACTGGCGGCGGTGTGTTCGCACGTCCGGAGCTGATCCCGATGCAACTACCGGCGAGGCGATTCGAGCCAACGACGCGAATGCTTCTCAAGAGGCGTAGGCGCGAACCCAACCTGGGGACCATGACACCGTTGTGATAGCGTTCGGCGTTGGCAGCGGCCGTGCCTAACTCTGGCGTGAAGGGGACGGAGGGCCGTCCATGATTTCGCGAGAGTTGACTCCGGCGCACGGCCCTCCGCCCCTTACGCTGGGTCGTTCGGCAGGCATCTTCCTCGGTACTTTCATAATGGATCGCTATTTCATCACCCCGAGCGGCCGCTCAGTTCGAATCATATACGATCAGCTGCGCCCAACCCCTCACCACGACTCACTTACGCTTGATCTCAACGTGTCGAGCACCTCGACCGTTGGCGCGGCCCGAATATGCATCGATGCGCCTCCGCTAACGGCCGCCGCGTACAGGCAAGCGACGGGAGTTCCGATGACTGAGCAGGTACGCGATGAGCTAGTCGTGCTTGCGGTAGTCAATGCCGTAGATCAGGATCCAAATTTGATTGGTGCGCCGGGCGAACCATTTGAAGTGGTGATTCATCCCGGGAACGTCACGGAGTTGGGCGCCTCCCGTAAGCTAACCGATGGAGAGCTCCGGCGTTGGCTCGCGCGACGCGTTTACGACGAATACTCGCGGACCGATCTGGATGTCCTCGTAAGTATTGACGATCTAGACCTGAAGATTGCAGGTGCATCCGCAGGGGATGTTTGGCGAAATGCCCAGCTCCTGGGCGAGGAGGAATACTTCCGAATCGATCGCGGCATGGGAATTGGCAACTACACGTTGCGACCAACGCCAAAGCTCATTCGTGAAGTCGAGCGCTATGGATCGGCGCGCGATGATGTCGTATCCGAGGCGGACTTTGAGGTGGCGGTCGATTCGTATGCCCTCCTCGCTTCGCGTCGGGAGGAAATTGTTCCTGAGTACCGCCGTTTCAGAGCGGCTAGCACATCTCAGGAAGTTGCGTCTGTCTTCCGGGCGATCGCACCGACCGTTGAAGCGGTCACCCGCGATTTGCTAAGGGCGCGAGGGTGCACGAAGGATCTTCCCACGTTGGGGCCGATGATCGCTGAGCTGCAGTCGCGAGGCATTGGGGATTCAGCGCTTTACTCGCAACTCAACCACGTACTGAAGTTTGCACGTGACCTTGAACAGCACGGCCGGCCGCTACACGAGTCGGTAGGTCGCACTGCTGTCCCGTTTAGCTTTCCGCGCGACTCCGTAACCGCCTACATCAGTAAC
>CAZUVK010000212.1:0-1017 GCA_964623785.1 uncultured Gemmatimonas sp.
GGGACGATCTGCACCCGGTTCCCCTTCGCGAACGCCACGCGACCGAGGTGGTTTCGCTCGAGGACTCGATCGATCTCCTCACGGCTCAGGCTGTTGAAACTCACCTCTCCGGTGCTCATCGTATTGGCTCCGTACGAATGCGATTGCGGGCTGGTACAATCGGATGGGTCACACCCGCTCCTCGGTTTCGGCATCGATCTCGGTCCGGCCCGGTGCGACGAGTACGTTGCATCTGGCCGCGTTGAGCACTGCCTCGGCAATACTGCCGAGCAGGAACCGGTTCATTCCGGTCCGGCTCTCCGTGCCGAGCGCGATCAGATCCGCGCCCCACTCCTCGGCCTCCGCCAGGATCTCTTCCGCGGGGTCACCCACGCGGACCCTGCGCTCGACGTCTTCGCCGGCCAGCGGATAGCGGCTCGTGAACTCAGCCAGTTCCGTTTCGGCGATGCCTTCCAGGAGGCGGCGCTCGACCGGCAGAAGCGTGAGTGACTCGTTGATCACCAGGAGCGACCGGACGGAGACGGGCTGGGTGGTGCCCATCGCCAGCGCGACCGCCCGTTCGTGCGCGGTGGCGCTGACGGGGCCCAGGTCCGTCGCCGAAAGGATCCGGGTGGGTACCGCGGGCGCGTCGGGATACATCATCAGCACCGGGACGGTCGAGCGCCGAAGCGTCGAGCGGGCGGTGCTGCCAATGACCTTCCGGCCGAGGCGGGTCCTCCGTGTCGCGCCGACGACGATGAGGTCGGCGCCGGTCTCGCCGGCCACGTCCGTCAGCGCCATCGCCGGCGGGCCGGCGACGATGTGTGTCATGGCCGTCACCTCGTGACCGAGCGCGGCGACCCGCGGTTCGACCCTCCTGCGCATTTCGCGGCCGTGGTTCACCAGCCCGTCTTCGCCCAGGAAGCCCGATCGCGCGTACGCGTCGAGAAGTGGATCGTCGATCAGGTAGCCGTGGACGACGTGGAGCGCGGCGCCCAGGGCGGCCGCCAGGAGCGCAGCGCGCTCGAGGACGCCGTC
>CAZUVK010000212.1:1027-4347 GCA_964623785.1 uncultured Gemmatimonas sp.
ACAGGCATCTTGGGAGGCGGCGGGAGCGCGCCGACGCGATCACCCCGACAACGATCGTTCGGATGTTCGAGACCATCTTTCCTCCCGGCTGGGCTTTCGTGGTGATCGCGTCGGCGCGCTCCCGCCGCCTCCCAAGATGCCTGTGCGCCGTGATGCCGCGCAACGATGAGCCGTTCGCGCCCCGGCGATCCTCCCTCACTCCTCCGAGGCGCGTGAGAGCGCCTTCTCCTCCTGGTATACCTCGTCGAGCGCCTCCGCGAACCCGATGCGACTCTCCATCGCCCGGGCCTGAGCCTCGATCCAGATCTCCCGGAGGACGACCTCCTCCACTCGCATCGTCAGGCCCTCCCGGAAGATGCGCAGCTCGGCCGTGGCCCGCGCGGCGCTGAGAAGATCGCTCGGGATGTCGTTGAGGGGTGATGGACGCGCGGCGCCCGCGGTCGGCTCGGTGCGGCCGTCCCGAGGGTCCGCGAAGCGGGGCGGCGGTGGCCTTACCATCCGCGGGTCGGTGGAGATGCGCACAGCGACGCTCCCAGGCGCGAAGGGCTGCCACCAGTCGATCAGCTTTCCACTCAGCTCGTCCAGCAGCGCGTGGATCGACGTCGTCACGGGACCGGGCCGCCGCCCCGCTGCCCGGCCCCGCTCGACGATCACCAGCAACTCCTGGCCCGGAGCCTCGTGGGCGCGCGATTGGATCCACTGGAGCACTCGTTCACGCGCCGCGCGAGGGCCTTCCGCATGGACGTCCAGCCGCCGGTCCTCCGGGAATCGCGCTCGCTCGTACTCCCGCATCAGGTCTTTCATCGCTGCCTCCGCCCGAGAGGTTCATCCCCTGTACCCCTCGTCCCCCGTTCGTGCCCGAGCCCCAAAAAGAAGAGCCCCGACGCTTCTGCCGGAGCTCTTCCTCGGAATTCGATCGTTGCCGACTTCAGAGTTCGTCGGGGTACCGGCCGCCGTACCGCGGACCGGATTCCCAGTACCGATAGGGCGGAGGGCGCCCGACGCCGCGATGGGTGCGCGTGCCGCCGCGCGTCATATACGGATACCGGTAGTCCTCCTCACCGATGATCTGGTCCCGCCACGCGCCGCCATACCGGATCGGGTTGAAGCGGCGGTCGTCGAGGCGGTCCCGCACGTAGTCGACGTTGTATCGCGCCGTCACCCGATGCGGTCGTGGGCTCTCCGGCCGGCGGATGTCCATATCGTAGCCGGGGATCCGGCGACGGCGCCATTGTCGCGGCGCCAACTCCCATTCACCTCGGAATCCGTAGTCGTAGCGTGCCATTTCGCGCTCCGGAAATGCAGGTGGTTCGGCCGCGCGCCAGGGCGAGGGGGCGGCACCCTGGCAAGGTGCAATCGGCGTTCCCGGGTGGAGGCGGAGCCGTCACTCGGAACTGTTCGTCGCCGGCTCCTCATCCTCATCCTCATCCGCGTCCACCACCGCGTCTCCCTGGTCGCCGGCCGTCCCCTCTTCCTTTCTCAATCGCTTCTTCTCAGCCTTTTCCTCGCGCTTCTTCTGTCGCTGGATCTCCTTCTGCCGCTTCTCGCCCCCATAGTTCGGTCGTCTGGCCATCGCGCGTCTCCTCGGAATCTCCCCGGATAGGACATCCACCTCATTCCTTCCGGGCGTACTGTGAACGTTCGAACTCCGGCCGGGAAGTCACTTCGTGTCAGACCTCCGACTCATCGAGTCGATTGATTGTCGCCAATCTAGCGCCTCCGCGTCTTCGGAACAGGTGGCACCCGGGGCTGCCCGCCACACCAACCCCACGTCCACGTCCCGGCCTGACCCCGCCGGGGGAGGAGTCGATCCGCGTCGCCGACGGCGGTTCAGCGACCACCGGCATCACGCGGGACTCGGGCCACGGGACTTCAGACACACAACACTCGCCACCCCTCTTCAGTTATCAAGATAATGATCTTGACAATTGTGGGTGGGTCGGCGACTATTGGCTCAGCGGAGCGAGCATCGGACGACCAATGGCGGGCCCGCGCGGTCCGGTGAGTCACGCGAATGGAGGTGGAAACGGATGGACGGCAGGGACGGCGCGAACGCCCCCGGGTTGGGAGAGAGTCAGCAGGAGCTGCTGGGTGCGCTGAAGCGCCTCGGCGCGACGACGATTCCGGTACTGGCCGGGACCATCGGTCTGAACGTGGAGACGGTTCGGCATCACCTGCGGATGCTGACGAGTCTGGGGCTTGTGGAGCGGGCGGGCACCCGGAGCACCGGGCCCGGGCGGCCCGAGGTCGTCTACGCCTTGTCCGCGGGGTCGGAGGCGTTGTTTCCGCGGCGCGAAGGTGAGGTGCTCCGGGCGCTCGCGGAGCATCTGAAGCAGACGGGCAACGAGGGGTTGTTGGAGTCGTTCTTCGAATCGTACATCGATGCGCGGCGCTCGGACGCGCTGGCGCGGGTGGCGCCGCTGGACGGCCGCGCGCGCCTGGACGAGGTCGCGCGGATCCTTTCCGAGCTGGGCTTCATGGCGACGGCGGAAGCCGGCGAAGCCGCGGGGCTCCGCCTCTGTCACTGCCCGCTTCGGGAGCTCGTTGGCGCGACGACGATCCCGTGCCGGGCGGAGATGGGCTTCGTTCGTGAGCTGCTGGGCACGCGGCTGACGCGGCTGAGCTACATCCCGGCCGGTGACACGGCGTGCAGCTACCGAGCGGGGGCCGCGTGATGCTGGCGGAATCGGCCGTACGCCCGCCTCCGGCCGTTCCGGCAATGGGGCTCTCCGCCGCGAAGGCGCCGCCCTTCCAGCTGCCAGGCGAGCACTTCGCCGCGGCGCTGCTCTTCCTGGGCCTGGGCGCCGCCGGCGTCGTCGTGATCGCGCCCGACCTCGCGATCGGCTCGTTCCTTTCGCCTCGCGTCGCCGGCGTGACGCACCTGTTTACGCTCGGCTGGATCACGACGTCCATCATGGGCGCGCTCTATCAGTTCCTGCCCGTCGCCACGGGTGAGCCGATCCGCTCCGTGCGACTCGCGCATGTGAGCTTCGCCCTCTACGTGCCCGGGCTGCTCGCGTTCGTGGCGGGACTCGTGCTCGCGCGGCCGCCGTTGATGCTGATCGGTGCTGCGACGTTCGGAACCGGCGTGCTGCTCTTCGTCGGCAATCTCGGTGCGACGCTCTCTGTCGCGCGGCATCGTGACGTCACCTGGTGGGCGCTGGCGTGCGCGGCCTTCTTCCTCCTCGTCACGCTGGTGCTCGGCCTGGCGCTCGCCGGCAATCTGCGCTGGGGATATCTCGGCGGGGGTCGTCTCGTCGCCCTCGGTGTGCACCTGCACGTCGCACTGGCGGGTTGGGTGCTCATGGTGATGATCGGCG
>CAZUVK010000212.1:4357-7092 GCA_964623785.1 uncultured Gemmatimonas sp.
GAGTCACGGCGCGGGTGAACGTTTCGCGAAGGCCGCGGTCGCGCTCGTCGCGAGCGGCGCCGGCATTCTGGCGTTGCTGCATCATGCGCCCGCACCCATCAGTCGCTGGCTCCCCGCGCTTCTGATCGCGGCCGGCTGCGCCGCGTTTCTCCTGCAGGCGCGCACGTTCTTCGCGCACCGGCATCGCCCCGTTCTCGACCCCGGAATGCGCCTCGCCGCGGCGGCCCTCATCACAGTGGCCGTCGGCCTCGCGCTCGCCTGGCCCGTCACGATCGTCGGCGTCGGCCCGCGTATCGCGACCACCTACGTGGCCGCCTTGCTACTTGGGATCAGTCTGTTCGTGGCCGCGCACTACTACAAGATCGTCCCGTTCCTCGTCTGGTATCACCGCTTCGGCCCGCTCGCCGGCAAGCGTCCGGTGCCGCGAGTGAGCGAGTTGTACTCCACAAGGCTGGCGACGCTCGCGAGCGTCGGGCTCGTGCTCGGCACGGCTGGCATCCTCCTCTTCACCGCGACTGGCGCCGCCGTCGCGGTGCGCGCCGCCGCGTTCCTGTTCGCGGCGGGAGTCGCGATCCAGGTGACACAGATGGTCCTGCTGGCAAGGAGACACCCATGAATCCGTTGGATGAAATGTCGACCGGTGAAACGGATCGGGCGGATGTGTCAACACCCGTGGAAGGCATATCCACCCCACTGACCGTATCCGGCGCGGCCGCGGCGCCGACCGCTGGAGTGGCCGTATCGGACGATCTCGTGCTCGACGCGCTGCGCACCGTGATCGATCCCGAGATCGGCCTCGACATCGTCACCCTCGGGCTTGCGTACGAGATGGAGATCGACGGCGGTGTTGTAACCGTCACCTACAGTCTCACGACGCCCGGATGCCCACTCGAGCGCCACATCACGAACGCGATCGTGCAGGCGGTCTCGGCCGTCCCCGGGGTGGAGGAAGTGCGGCCCCGGCTCGTCTGGGAGCCCCGGTGGAACCCGGGCATGATCCGGGAGGCGGTATGGTAATCCGACACAACGACAGAATCTCGACGGTGATCGGCAGGGACGAGTCGCTGGTCGATGTCTTCGTCTCGCTCTCGCCGGCCTTCGAGCGGCTGCGCGACAGCTCGATGCGCAAGGTGATGGCCCGGCTCGTCACGGTCGAGCAGGCGGCGAGCATGGCCGGCGTCGACGCCGATCTGCTCGTCGCCCGACTGAACGCTCACATCGCTGGCAAGACAGGTTCGGTGGACGGGCTCGCGGAGATGGCCGACGCCCCCGAAGGGGCGGCGCAGGCCGCGGATGGAGCGAGTCAAGAGGTCCCCCTCGCGCTGGCGCGCATACCCGCCGACCAGCGGATCGAGATCGACGTGCGACCCGAGCTGCGCGCGGGGAATGAACCGTTCAGTCAGATCATGGCCGCTCGTCGTCGCGTGCCGGAGGGCGGGGCGCTGGCGGTGCGCGCGATCTTCGACCCCGTGCCGCTCTACGCCGTGATGCGGAAACAGGGGTTCGGTCACTTCACGGAGCGGCTGGGCGACGAGGATTGGCGGGTCTGGTTCTATCCGCTGGGCGAGGTCGACGCGGATCCGATCGATCCGCCCGCGTCCGAGGCGGCGACACCTCTCGCGGACCCCGCGTCCCCGGCCGATCCCTCCCCGGACGCGGGCGCCGACGCCGGCGTGGTCGTCCTCGACGTGCGCGGGATGGAGCCGCCCGAGCCGATGATGCACACGCTCACGGCGCTCGAGACGCTCCCCGAGGGCGGCACCCTCGTGCAGCTCAACGCGCGCGTTCCGCGGTTCCTGCTGCCTCTGCTCGAGGAGCGGGGCTTCACGTACGAGATCCGGGAGCAGGATCCCGGCCTCGTGCGCGTATTCATTCGTCACCGAACGGCCTGAGCGCCGTCGACCACTGAGGAGAAACTTCGATGACCGGCAACAACGAGCGTATACTCGATGTGCGCGTGATCCCGCCGCGCGAGAAGCACCCGACGATCTTCCACACGTTCGCCGCGCTGGCCCCTGGCGAGTCGTTCGTGCTGGTGAACGACCACGATCCCAAGCCGCTGCGCTACCAGTTCGAGTTTGAACACCCGGGGGCCTTCGGTTGGGAGTATCTCGAGACGGGTCCGGTGACATGGCGTGTTCAGATCTCCAGGACGGCCAGCTGATGCGCCTGGGAATCAGCTCCGCGGTCGCGCCGGAGGCGGACTTCGAGGCGCTCGTCCGGGCGTGCGCGTATCGGGGCCTCGGCTCGCTGGAGTTGCGCGCGGGTGACGGGCATCGCCTGGGGGCGGATGACACCGCCGCCGATGTCGTGGCCGCTCGCTCCCGGGCGGTCGCCAGCGGGGTCGAGGTGGGCGGGATCCGGGTGGAAAGCGGTACGGAGAGCGCAGCGCTCGCGCTCGTGTCGGGGGCTTTCGGCGCGCCATTGATCGTTGGCGGTGACGACCCGCTCGAAGCTCGCGTCGAGCGGGTCCGCGAGCTGGTCGGGACCGGCACCGCCGCGCTGGTCGGAGTACGCGGTCCCGCCGGTGAGTGGCTGGCTTCGCTGGCCGGCGACGGCGTTGGCTTCGCGTGGACGATCGATGCGAACACGCCGGATCCCGCGGCGGACGTCGACGCGATGCTGCGGGCGGGCACGATGCCGACTTCCGTGATGCTGGCTGGCGGCGGCGGGCCGGAGGCGGCGCTCGGGGAGGGGCGCGGAGTCGGCGACGTCATCGCCCGCCTTGCCCTGGC
>CAZUVK010000213.1:0-3498 GCA_964623785.1 uncultured Gemmatimonas sp.
ATAAGTTCACCGGCCCCGCGAAGGGGGCCTCCCTCGCGATGGAGATCGCGACCTCGAGCTGGGCCCCCCGCTGTATCGAAGGCTGCGCCGGGTTCGCGGAGAGGGTGAAGCTCCCTCTCGGCTGCACGGTCAGGGTGAACGTCGCCTGCCGGGTGATTCCGCCGCCCTCGCCGGTGACCGTGATCGTGTGGTTTCCCTCCGACGCCGTTCCGGCCGCGACCGCGAGCTGGGCGGTCGTCGCGCTCGCTCCCATGGACGCGGGCTGCGGGGTCACCATGGCGCCGGTGGGGACGCCAGTGACGGAGAGGGAGACCGGCCCGGTGAATCCCCCGGTCCGGGTGAGCGTGACCTGAGCCGTTCCGTTGGAACCCTGCGCGAGCGGGATCGTCCCCGGGGCCACCGCGAGCGAGAAGTTCGGCGTGGGTCCAGAAGGTCCCCCATCGCCCCCGCCGCACCCGGCCATAAGCGCAACCGCCGCGACTACGACGGCGGCGCGAACGAGCGCGACACGAGCCAGCGGACCGCGTCTCCGACCACCGGCGGGGAAGTCACGCTCCATCATGGCAGGGTGACTCTCACGGGAGTCGGGTGATCCAGCACGAACCCGTTGCCGAGGCGGCCGCGGTAGCCCACGCCCCAGCACCAGGTCTCTCGCGAGGCGGTCATGGCGCAGGCGTGAGGGCCTGGATCGTCGAGGGAAACCCAATCGTTGCGACCGGCCGAGATCGCGATGAAGGCATGCCCCCCGGCGACCGCCACCGGCACGTTGCTGTCCAGGATCGTCCCCGCGCCGAGCGCGCCGAACCCCCAACACCATGCGGCGCCCGCGGTCGTCAGGGCGCAGGTCTGTCCTGTGAAGAGATCGGTCTCGGAGCCCCCGGCCGAGATCGTCGTGAAGATGTGACCGCCCGCGACGGGGACCGGGGTGAAACTGCCGGCCGATTGGCCATGGCCGAGCTGCCCGGCCGCGTCACCTCCCCAGCACCAGGCTGCTCCGCCCGCCGTGAGCGCGCAGGTATGCATTCCCCCCGCCGAGATGCTCACGAACGAATGCCCGCCGCCGACTTCGACCGGGGCGTTTCGATCAGTGGTCGCGCCATACCCGAGCCGGCCGTTCGTTCCCGCTCCCCAGCAGAGGGTGGTGCCGGCGGTCGTGATGCCGCAGGTATGCAGCGGACCGGCCGAGATCCGCGTGAAAGCGTGCCCGCCGACCACCTGGGCCGGCGTGTCGCTACGCAGCACCATGGAACCGATACCGAGCTGGCCCCGGTTGTTGAATCCCCAGCACCAGACAGCTCCGGCGTCCGTCAGGCCGCAACCGTGATCCATTCCCGCGGTAACGGACGTGAAGTGATGTCCGCCCGCGACCCGCACGGGTACGACCGTGGCCGCATCACCACCGTCGCCCACGACCACCGCTCCACCCCAACACCACGCCTCCCCGACGGTCGTGACGCCGCAGGTATGCCGGAAACCGGCTGAAAGACCCGTGAAAGTGTGCCCGCCGGCGACCCGGGAGGGAACGTAGCGAGCGATCGGGATCGCGCCGTTGCCCAGCTGCCCCTCCGAGCCGGCTCCCCAGCACTGGAGGGTACCGGCCGTCGTCACTCCGCAGGCGTGGCCGGGATCTCCGCCTACCGACAGAGTGACGAAGCCGTGCCCTCCCTCAACGGGAACGGGAGAGTGAATGGGCGGACCGGCGACACCGGTGCCCAACTGGCCTGTATCGTTGCTTCCCCAGCACACGGCCGTACCGGTGGTCGTGACACCGCAGTTGAATCGGTGACCCGCCGAAATGGTCGTGAAGGAGTAACCTCCCACCACGGCGGTCGGTGTGGTGCGGGAATGCAACGCATGGCTCTGTTCATTTCCCAGCTCGCCAGCGGCGCTATTGAGGCCCCAGCAGTACGCCGCGCCACCAGTCGCGACCGCGCAGACGTGCCAATCACCGGCCGAGAGGGAGGCGAAGGTCAGTCCTCCCGCGACCGGAACCGGAACGGAAGCGTCGCCCTCCACCCCGCGGCCGAGCTGACCCAGGGAGTTGCTTCCCCAGCACCACGCGGCGCCATTCGTCGTCAGGCCACAGGTGAATGCCGAACCCGCCGAGATCGAAACGAAGACCTGATCGCCCAGAACTGAAACCGGGGTGGAACTCCCCGTGATGGTGCCGTTGCCGAGCCGTCCGCTGACATTTGACCCCCAGCACAGCACGGCTCCGGTGGTAGCAACACCGCAGGTGTGCCCGATACCGGCCGAAATCGTGGTGAAGGTGTGATCGCCGCTGACCCGCACAGGAGTACGCGCGTTCGTGGTGGAGCCGTTGCCGAGCTGCCCATCACTGTTCCGGCCCCAGCACCAGGCGCGTCCGTCCGTCGCGATCCCGCAGGCATGGGCGCCGCCGGCGGAGACGACCGTGAACGAATGGTTCCCCGCGACCTCCGTGGGCTCGGCGTAGTCCATCGGCAGACTGGTGCCGAGCTGCCCGAAATAGTTCGACCCCCAACAGTATGCCTTTCCTTCGGTCGTGAGGCCGCACGAGAAGCTGTCGAAATCGGCGCCGACAGGGACGGCCTTGTTGGCCGACACGGAGACGAAGGCGTGGTTCCCGATGACCGGAACCGGCGCGGTCTCAAGGTCCCTGCCAGGCGACGGACCCGTGCCGAGCTTGCCGAAGGTGGCGTCGCCCCAGCACCAGGCGGCGCTGGCGGCATCCAGGAAACAGGTATGCGACTCACCGGCGGAAATTAGCTGGGCGCCCGGCGCCGGTTCGGGCTCCGGATCCGACGAAGGATCGATCAGAGCGATGGGGCCGAGCGCGCTCAGGCGCCCGCTGGCGGCGCGCGCGGTGACATCCACAACGCCGTCCGGCAGCGGGATCCAGCTGGTGCCGTCGTGCCGGTGAACCTGGAGCCGCGAAGCCACGGTGCCCGCCGGAAGCTGACCCTCCGTCCAGGAGAGGGTGAGCGTGACGGGCGCGCCGAAGGTGACCGTCGCCGGTCCGATGGTGAACGCGCTTCCGGAAACGAGCCGGGGATGGGCCGGCGCGCCGGGAAGGGGTGTGACGGTAACGGCCGTACCGGTAGTCACGGCGCCCGCGGGAACGTCCACGGTGACGGCGCCGTCCGTGAAGCGGGTGCCCGCGGGGAGCACCCAGCCGCCGTTGCGCACCGAGATCGAGGCGGTGCCGTTCCGGCCCTCGCTGGTGGCGGTGATCGTCGCCGTGCCCGGCCCCCTTCCGGTGACGAGCCCATTCGCGTCGACCTCCGCGATGGCGTTGTTGCTCGACGACCAGGTTACGGAGCGGCCAGTCAGCGCGGCCCCTCCGGCATCGCGAGGGGTGGCGGTGAGCTGAGTCGGCTGCCCCGGGACCAGGTCAGCGCTCCCCGCCGGTCCCACCTCGACGCTCGCGACCGTTCCCGCGGGTGGAGGCTTCGGCGATGAAGGCCCCGAACCATCTCCGCAAGCGGCCACCAGGCTCAGGAGAACGGCGGCGCGAAC
>CAZUVK010000213.1:3508-7088 GCA_964623785.1 uncultured Gemmatimonas sp.
GAACACCACTCGAAGAACGGAGCTACCAGAGCATGACGAGAACGCGCACGACCCGGAACCCGCGGTCATTCGCTCGCGTGGTCGGGGTCCCGCTTCCGCGGTTGCCCGAACGCGCCGAGTCCGCGCTACCGCTCCAGGACCCGCCCCGCCTCACGCGGGCGCTCCCGGAGAGGGGGCCGATCGGATTGGTGACGTCCCCTGGCGCGTAGTCGCCATACCAGTCGTGCGCCCATTCCCATCGCTCGTCGCGGCAATCGTGACGAGGCCCGCGGAAACCCCGGTGACGACCCCGTTCGCGACGGTCGCGATCGCCTGGGGATTCGCGCTCCAGGTCACCGCGCGCCCGGAGAGTGTGCCGCCGTTCGCGTCCAGGGTAACCGCAGTGAGGATGGTGTTCTGACCCACCTGGACCGAAGCGGTACCGGGCGAGACGGCCACGCTCGCCACCGGGGGCGGTGGTGGCGGGGGAGACGTCAAGCTGTCTCCGCACGCGGCGAGGAGCAGAGCGAAGCCGATCAGAGAGTGCTTCCGGGGTATGTCGATCATGGGTCGAGCACCGACGGTTGCAGGGGGTGGATCACGCTGCCGCCTATCGCGAAGTGAATGATAGAGGACTTGCGTGACCCCGACATCCTGATAAAAGTGATAGGGTCACCCCAGCCCCGATGCGGTCACCGCCCCGCGGAATGAGAGCGTTTCGCGTGCTGACCGTTCCGCTCCACCATCGCGCGAGGATGTGTAATGCCAAGCCGGACGCTCGCCATCGCGGCAGCCGTGCTCGACGCCCGGACGCCGCGGGACGCGAGCCAGGTCTTCTTCGACTCCATGCGGGGGTTCGGCGCGACCTACATTCAGACTCGATTGTACCGGCATCCTGGCCGGCTACTGACGTCTCAGAGGCACTATGACGCCGGCGGCCACATTCTCCGGATCGCCTCCGACGGATGGGAAGGCAGTGACGCGTTCAACTACATCTGTTTCGAATGCAACCCGCTGCTCGCCGCGATTCGTGAGAACCGCACGAGATATCGTTTCTCCGACTTCGCGCCTCATGAAAGCGGCGAATTCGGCGCCTACTGGGAGGCGCTGAGCCAGGCCCGGATCGGCGAGGCGCTCTGCGCCACCTCCTACGGCCCCCACCGGTCGATCACATCCCTCCATCTCGGCTTCGAGCGGCGCGACCTCACGGCGGAGGAGGCGCTCGCCATCCAGATGGCCGGTCTCATCCTGACCGAGCGGTTGATGGAGTTCTCCGTTCCGCCGACGGACGCCGCGCCCGCGCTCACGCCGCGTGAGCGAGACTGTCTCGTTCTCGTGGCGGAAGGCAGGTCCGATTGGAAGATCTCAGTGCTGCTCCGTGTGTCCGAAGCCACGGTGCGTTTCCACCTCAACAACGCTCGCAAGAAGCTCGGCGCCGTCAATCGAGCCCAGGCGGTTGCGCAGGTGGTGAGCAGGGGCCTGATCTAGTTGGCGAAGGGATGCGGATGGTCTCCGTGAGAACTACCGGGAAGAGCCGCGGCGGGACTCCCGGTCATCCGGCGTCCTCGGCATCCGCCACCAGCCCACCGCCGCGGACGGTGGCACCCAGAACCAACGCGCCACCAATGAGCACGAGGTTCTTGATGATGTACTGTCCTTCCAGCGTGGGTGCATACGGAACGCGAAGGAACACCTCCTCAGGGAAGAGGAGGACCGGCGTGAGGGTTCCCAGCATCTGGAGAAACAGCAGGAGCAGAACCGCGCGCATCCAGACCCCGAAGATCAGGCCGAGCCCGATCACGCACTCCCAGGCCGCCAGGACGGGCAGGGAGACATCCGGCTGGACCATGCCGAGGCTGAGCCGCTCGACGGTGCGGCCGACGAGGTCCTGAGCGGGGCTGAGGCCAGGGAAGAACTTCAGCACGCCGAACCAGAGGAAGACGATGCCCAGACTGACTCGCAGGACCGGGATCCCGAAACGGGCCATCCAACGCGTGAGGCGGATGTCGACCGTGTCGAGCCATGCGAGGACGTTCATTGGACGGATTGTCGGCCCGGTGTGATCGCGCGCGGTCGCCCGCTGGGTTCGGACCGCCGCATACGCCGATCTCATGGCGGCGGCCGACCCTCCATCGCCTGAATATAGTGTGCCGGGCGCGCCCGGCACCGGTCCACCATCTCAGCCTTTCGCCTCCACATACCGCGCGAAGTTGTCCAGAATAGCCTGCCAGCCTTCTCGCTGAAGTTCGGGCGTATTCTCCGTCTCCGCATCGAACGTGACGCTGATGAGGACGCCGTCGGACTGCTCCGCGAACTCGTTCCTGACCTCTCGCCCGTCACTCATGCGGTACTCGATGACCTGCTTCGGCACCACCTGGGTGTAGGTGCCTTCGAAGTCGAAGCCTACGCTGCCATCCCTGGCTTCCATGCGCGACAGGAACGTCCCGCCCTCGCGCAGATCGACGGTGCTCTTCGTGGTGTGCCAATCGTCCTGAGCGGAGTTCCACCGCTGGATGTCGGCGGGTGTGTTCCAGGCATCCCAGACCTGGTCCAACCGGGCGTTCACGAGGCTCTCGACAGTGATCTTCATGGGTCTCTCCTTTTTCATGTGAGGCGTTGCGGACACCCCATTGTCGTGTGAGAAGGAAGGAATTCGACATCGCGGAAGCAAGGGTGCGCGATTCGGGCGCGAGGTGGCGGCGAGTATCCCGCTCCGCGTGGGCGATTCCGGATCGCGCGTCGAGTCCGGAACGGGCACCGCGCGCGAACCGTGATCTGGTTCCGATTCCTTGCTCTGCCGGTGACAGGACGGTACCGTGTCAGAGTGCGGCGCGCGACGGTGTCGCCCCACGGATCCCCAACCGGCCTCGGCCTTCGACAATCCGGAAACACCATGAATCTTCTTGACCTGATCGCCAGCGACCAGAACGGCGCGGCGGTCAACCAACTCGCGTCACGATTCGGCCTTGCCCCCGAACAGGCGACATCGGCCGTGGCGGCGCTCCTGCCAGCGCTGACCGCGGGGCTTCAGCGCAACGCCTCCAGCGAGTCGGGCCTGTCCAGCCTCATCTCCGCCGTGACCAGCGGTCGCCACTCGGCGTACCTGGACGACCCGAGCACCCTCTCGAAGCCTGATGCGACCACGGACGGCAACGCCATCCTCGGCCACATTCTGGGCAGCAAGGACGTCAGCCGGCAACTCGCGGCGAACGCGTCGCAGAGCACGGGCGACGATTGCGCGTCGGTAATGCGCTGTCGGACGACACCGACATCGGCCCTCTTGTTTCGCGGGCGCAGCTTGACCGCGTCACGGGCTATTTCGAGATCGGGACGAGGGAGGGCGCGCGAGTGATTTCGGGTGGCGTCCAACTCACGGACGGGGATCTTGCGTCCGGCTATTTCGTTGCGCCGACTGTATTTGCAACGCGCGACGATATGTGTGTGGCGCGCGAAGAGATTTTCGGCCCGGTCATCTCGGCGATGCCATTCGATGACATCGACGAGGCGGTCGCACTGTCACGGACGTTCGACACGGCCGCGCTGGCCCGCGACACCGTGGTGCTGCTGGAGCTGTTCCATTTCTGGCGCACCGGCGTGCAGG
>CAZUVK010000214.1:0-4610 GCA_964623785.1 uncultured Gemmatimonas sp.
GCTCCGGAGTCCGATGCGGGCTGACGTCGCCGTAATCGGAGCCGGCCTCGTCGGCCTCGCGGTCGCGCGGAAGGTCGCGCGGGACGGAGGGCGGGTGATCGTGATCGACCGGGACGAGCCCGGCGCCCACGCCTCCTGGGCCGCGGCCGGGATGCTCGCGCCCCAATCCGAGGCGCACGAGCCCGGCCCGTTCATCTCGCTCCTGCTGGCCGCGAGGGACTTCTACCCATCGATCGTTCGGGAGCTCGAGGAGGAGACGGGGATCGGGGTCGAGTACCGGCAGTCGGGGATGATCGCGCTGGCGTTCGACGAGTCGGAAGCCGCGGATCTCGAATCGCTCGGGCGATGGCAGGAGGTCGCCGGGCTCCCGGCTCAGCGGCTCGGGGCCGCGGAGCTCCGGCGGCTCGAACCCCTTCTCTCGCCGTCCGTCGTGGGCGCGATCCGGTTCGTCGGAGATCACCAGGTCGACAACCGGCTGCTCACGCGGGCGTTTCGGGCATCCGCCGCGGCCGCCGGCGCGACGTTGAGGATCGGCGCGGCGGCCCGCGGCATCGAATCGACTTCCGCGAGCGTGATCGTTCGTCTGGAGGGCGGAGCCTCGGTCGAGGCCGGCACGGTGGTTCTCGCGGCGGGGAGCTGGTCAGGGCTCATCGAGGGGATGCCCTCCTCCCTTCCGGTCGAACCGATCCACGGACAGCTGATCGCCCTCGAAATGGGGTCCCCACCGGTCCGGCATCTCGTCGCCGGCGCGGGCGGATACATGGTACCTCGCGCGAACGGGCGCCTGATCATCGGAGCGACGTCCGAGCGATTGGGTTTCCGAACCGCGGTTACGGCGGAAGGGCTCCGGAAACTCACGTCCGCCGCGCTGAAGATGGCGCCGGGTCTCGCTGATCACCGGGTCGTGGCGCAATGGTCCGGACTGAGACCGGGGACTCCGGACGAGCTTCCGATCCTCGGCGCGGACCCGGAGATGCCGAGGCTCCTGTACGCGACGGGGCACTACCGGAACGGGATCCTGCTCGCGCCGCTCACGGGGGAGATCATCGGAACACTGGCGCTGGGCGGCGCGGGCGGGCACGACATCGAGCCCTACGGCGTGAGCCGATTCCGCGCGGGGCCGCCGGTCAGTACCCCAGCATATCCACCCGATACCACGTAAGGACGCCCGCGCCCCATACCTCGGTGATGGCGGCGCCGAGCGCGAGGAAGATCCCGAACGGCACGAGCCGGCTCGTGCGGAGGGAGATCGGAAGGAAGATGACGGAACCGACCAGCGATCCGAGGAAGATCGTGAGCACGGCCCCGTAGGGCCCCAGGAATGCCCCCACCATGGCGATCATCTTGATGTCGCCACCCCCCATCGACTCCTTCCTGAGAAACCAGTCGCCGAAGCGGGCGGTCATGTAGAGGAGGCTGAACCCCACCGCCGCGCCGGCCAGCGATTGCCAGAACGTCATTCCGCCGGGAGCGAGCGCGAGCAGCAGGCCGAGGACGAGTCCGCCAATCGTGAACTCGTCGGGGATGATGTAGGTCCGCGCGTCGGTCGCGGCCGCGCCGAGCAGGATGGTGAAGAAGACCGCCAGGGTCAGGGCCTGCCAGCTGAGACCGTGCCGGAGGACGGCCGCCATCCAGATGAGCGCGGTCGCCATTTCGACGGCCGGGTAGACCGGAGAGATCCGCGAACGGCAATACCTGCACTTTCCACCGAGCGCGAACCAGCTGAGGATGGGGATGTTGTCGCGCCACGCGACGGGCGCCTCGCACTCGGGACACCGCGAAGGCGGCGACACCACGGAGATGCCCTCTGGCCAGCGGCAGATGCAGACGTTCAGGAACGACCCGATGGCCGCGCCGAAGAGCGCCGCGAATCCGGGGAGAATCAGTTCCGGCATATCCGCGGCGCGGTCAGGATCTCGAACGGCACGGGGCGTTCCACCATCTGAGGTTCAACGGGACAATTCATAGAGAAGTATCGCGCCGGCGGCGGCAACGTTGAGCGACTCCGCCCGCCCGCGCGTGGGGATCCCGACCAGTCTGTCGACGCTCCCCCGCACCGCCGGCGACAGGCCCGCGCCTTCGTTGCCGAGCACCAGGGCCACGCGGTCGCGGGGCGCATCCGGCATGGGGTCGCCCTCGCCCGCCGCCCCCCACAGCACGAACCCACGACCACGAAGATGCTCCGCCGTTTCGGCCCAGGCCGCCTGTGCGACGGGGATCCTGAACGACGACCCCGCCGATGAGCGTACCGTCTTGGGGTTCCAGGGATCCACGGTGCCTGGCAACGCGATCACGGCGATCGAGCCGAGCGCCTCCGCGGAACGCACCACCGTGCCGAAATTGCCCGGGTCCTGAATCCCGTCGAGTATCAGAACGATCGCCGGCGGGTCCGCAATGGAGATGGAATCCAGCGTGAATCGGGGGATCTCGGCGACGGCGACCACGCCCTGCGGGGACTCCGTCGCCGCGATCCGTTGGACCTCGTGATCAGCGACGATTCGCGGCGGGACCCCTCGGTTCCGCGCTCGTGCGATCAGCGCCGCGCCGCGGCCCGTGTCCTCCAGCGTGGACGCCACGATGACTTGCGTGATGGTCAGATCGGAGTCCAGAAGGTCCTCCACGACCCGCACCCCCTCGGCCACGAAAAGGCCCGATTCTTCGCGATTCCCGCGTCGCGCCAGGGCTCGCAACTCCTTTGATTCACGGGCGGTTAGCACGGTATTTCCATGGTCCGGTACTTGCTTTTGACAGGGCATCCGAAGCCACAGTCCAAAGGAGCCTGGAGCGCATCAAGGTGACTATGAAACGACCTGCGGCGATGGGTGCCATCGCCATATTCGCGATCGGTACGCTGGGGGCGACGAGCGGCTGCACGCCGACGCTGCAGCAGGAGCTGCAACTCGGCCAGCAGACCGCGGCGCAGCTCAACGCGGAACTGCCGCTGGTGCAGGACGGGCCGGCCGTGCAGTACATCAACCAGCTCGGCACCTCGATCGCCCGGGCCGCTGACCCGCGCGGGATTCCGTATCGGTTCTATATCGTGAACGCGCCGGAGGTGAACGCCTTCGCCGTTCCAGGCGGGCACGTGTACGTGAACCGCGGCCTGATCGAACGGTCGCGGAACGTGTCGGAGCTGGCGGGCGTGCTCGCGCACGAGATCGGACACGTGACACAGCGTCATGGCGTCGAGCAATGGTCGCGGGCGCAACGGGCGAACCTGGGACTCTCGGTGTTGTACGGTGTCCTCCTTGGCCGGAACCCGTCGGGCGTGGAATCGGCGGCGATCCAGGTCGGAGGCGCGGGCGTCTTCAGCGGATACAGTCGCGACGCGGAACGGGAGGCCGATAACGTGGCGATTCAGTACCTGATCAACGCCGGGATTGATCCGCGGGGGATGGTTTCGATGTTCGAAACGCTAATGTCGGAGCGCCAGCGTAACCCCGGCGCCCTCGAACAGTGGTTCGCGACCCACCCGACGACGGAAGAGCGGATCCAGAACACGAGGGCGGCGCTCGCGCGAATCCCGTCGAGCACGCTCCAGGGCCTGACGACGAACACGCAAGCGTTCACGGACTTCCAGGGCCGCGTCCGGCGGCTCGCGACGGCGCGCCGGTGAGCGCGCCAGTCCGCGCACGGTGGGAGAACGCGGCGTCCGGCGGTGGCCGGGCGCCGCGTTTTCGCGATGGCGGCCGACGGATCCGGTCGAGTATCGCCGCACTCATCTGCATCGGCCTCTTCGCCACGGGCTGCATCTCCGAGGAGCGCGAGCAGGCAATCGGCGACACAATGGCGGCGGACGTGAATCCGCACCTTCCCATCCTCGACGACCCGTTGCTGAACGCCTACGTGCATGCCGTGGGGCTCCAGCTCGCGGCGGCCAGCTCCCGGCCCGATCTGGAGTATCGTTTCTATATCGTCAATACGCCCGCCGTGAACGCCTTTGCGTTGCCGGGCGGCCACATCTACCTGACCGCGGGCCTGATCGAACGAACGCGGGATGGTGAGGAGTTCGCGGGAATCCTCGCCCACGAGATCGGGCATGTCGCCGCGCGTCATGGAGTTCAGCGGCTACAACGAGAGCTGAGGACCGAGTCCCTGGTGAACGTGCTCTACGCCACCATCCTGGGCGGCGAACCGGGAATCCTGCGAGACAACTCGCTTCGTATGGCGAACTCCGTGTGGTCGATGCGACATTCAAGGAAGGATGAACGCGAGGCGGATCTCCTCGCGGTCGAGTATCTGAACGCAAGCGGGGTGGATCCCGAAGGGATGGTTTCGTTGCTCGAAATGCTACTCGAAGAAGAACGGGCCGGCGGAATCCGGAGCGGCGTGGACTGGTTCTCGACGCACCCGCTGACGACCACGAGGATCGCCGCGGCGCGGGCCGGCATCGCGGATCTGGCGCCGCCGCGGGCGGGAGAGGAGCCGTTGAACATGAGCGGCTTCCCCGTATTCAGAACGCTGCTCCTGGCGCAGACCAGCGGCTTCCTGATTCCGGAGAATTCACGTTGACGATTCCAATCGCGCTGACCGTGGCGGGGTCGGATTCGGGTGGCGGTGCGGGTATCCAGGCGGATATCAAAACCATCTCTGCGCTGGGTTGTTATGCA
>CAZUVK010000214.1:4620-7052 GCA_964623785.1 uncultured Gemmatimonas sp.
GCGGTCAAGAGCGGCATGCTGGCCACGGCGGAGCTTGTCGAGGTCGTCGCCTCTTCGCTGGTCCAGTACGCGCTGCCGAACTATGTGCTCGACCCGGTGATGGTGGCGACCAGCGGAGCGAGACTGCTCGAAGCCGACGCGGAAGACGGAATCACCCGACGGCTCCTTCCCCTCGCCCGGGTCGTGACGCCGAACCTCGACGAAGCGGGAATCCTCACGGGGTCACGCGTGCGTGACGAGTCGGAGATGCGGAAGGCCGCGGCGGCGCTCGTGCGGATGGGGGCCGGCGCGGCGCTGGTCAAGGGCGGGCACCTGGAGGACGATGAACTCGTCGACATCCTTTTCGACGGCGCCGAGTGGTACGAATGGCGCCATCCGAAGGTACGGACGAAGAACACGCACGGGACCGGGTGCACGCTTTCCGCGGCGATCACGGCGGGTCTGGCGCGGGGACGGACGCTCACGGTCGCCGTGAACGATGCGCTCGATTTCCTGCAGCGGGCGCTGCGGTCGGCGCCGTCGATCGGGGGGGGGCATGGGCCCGTCAATCACCTGGTGGCCGCGCCGCGGTGATGATGATCGATTGACCGTGGCGGGCGGGGAGGTGGCCACAGGAAGCACAAAGGGCACAAAGTCGAAGTGCGCCGGGCTAGTCCGCCGCTTCCGTGGGGAGGTTTGTGGGGGCGATCCGGGGCAGGACCGCGCGGAGGAGACTGGTCATCCGTTCGCTGGACTTCGCGGCGACTTCCAGCACTTCCGTGTGCGTCAGCCCTGGCCGCCCGGGGCCGGGCGCCGCGTTGGTGATGCAGGAGATGCCGAGGACCCGCATGGCGAGGGCGCGGGCGACGATCACCTCCGGCACCGTCGACATTCCCACGGCGTCGGCACCGAAGCGGCGCATCATCTCGATCTCGGCGGGGGTTTCGAAGCTCGGCCCAGTGACGCCAGCGTAGACGCCTTCCCGCAGACCGATTCCCAGTTGCCGCGCCGCCGCCTTCGCGGCCTCGCGCGCCGCGGGGTCGTAGGCGTCCGTCATATCCGGGAACCGATGCTCGCCGATCACGGTCGGACCGATGAGCGGGTTGCGGAACATCAGGTTGAGGTGATCCGCGATGAGCATCAGGTCGCCGGGCGCGAGGTCGCTTCGGATCGCGCCGGCGGCGTTGGTCACCACGAAGCGGTCGGCTCCCAGTGCGCGAATCGCGCGGATCGGCACGGTGACGTCCTCCGAGCTCCAGCCCTCGTAGTAGTGGAATCGCCCCAGCATGACGACGACCTCCACCCCCGCCCACACGCCCGCGACGAGCTCGCCCCGATGTCCTTCCACGGTTGTGCGCGGGAAGCCGGGAATCATCGCGTACGGAATCCGCAGCGGATCCCCGATCTCATCGGCCACGCCGGAAAGGCCCGAGCCCAGGACGATCAGGGCCGCGGGGGCGCGGGTCACGCGCTCGCGGAGGAAGTCGATCGTTGGTTCGATTCGCGAATCAGTCATGACGGAGCCGGTTGGCAAACGGTGAGAGAGGGGTGTACCTGGTCGTCCTGAGCCTGACCGTCATCCCGAAGCTGCCTTGTCATCCCGAGCGGAGCGAGGGATCTGCACCTGGCCATTCGCGCGGGATGTGCAGATCCTTCGCTTCGCTCAGGATGACAAGGCGGCTGCGGCGTGACTGGGCGGCCGCGGCGTGACCAGGCGGGCTCGGCGCGACCAGGGCGGCCGCGGGGGACGGACTGTTCGGATGCCGTTCCTCAACATCCCCAATAGAAGGGGCGCCGCCCGAAACAACCAGTCGCCACACCCCGGCCCACTCCCCGCGGCGCCCCGTTCCCGCCATTCTGACCACCGCCGCGCCTGAAACCTGCCTTTTCCGCAGAAAACCCGACGCCGCGGGTGGCATATGCGTTGCAAAAACCCGGACCCAATCGCCCCTCCGCGAATGGCGTGTTGGAGGGATCTGATTCCAATCGAAACAATTTAAGGAGAGCCCATGGCGAAGGTCATCGGCATCGATCTGGGAACCACGAACTCGGTGGTCTCGGTGATGGAAGGTGGAGACCCGGTCGTCATCCCGAACGCCGAGGGGGGTCGCACGACCCCGTCGGTGGTCGCGTTCACGAAGGACGGCGAGCGGCTCGTCGGCCAGGTGGCGCGGCGCCAGGCGATCACGAATCCCAAGAATACCATCTTCTCCATCAAGCGCTTCATGGGCCGGAAGGAGTCGGAGGTCCAGGCAGAGGAGAAGATCGTCCCCTATGAGGTGGTGAGCGGCTCGAACGGGCTCGCGCAGGTCAAGCTGCCGAACTCCGGCGACAAGCTCTATTCGCCGCCGGAGATTTCGGCGATGATCCTCCAGAAGATGAAGCAGACGGCGGAGGACTACCTGGGCCAGACGGTGGAGCAGGCGGTGATCACCGTACCGGCCTACTTCAAC
>CAZUVK010000215.1:0-873 GCA_964623785.1 uncultured Gemmatimonas sp.
CTGCGGGACGGGCCGCTCCACGATCGGCCAGACGGGCTCACCGGTCTCGCGATTGAACGTGAAGATCAGACCCTGCTTCGTCGTCTGGATCAACGCCGGGATCTGGCTCCCGTCCACGTTCAGATTGGCCAGGATGGGCGCGTTGGGCAGATCGTAGTTCCACTGGTCGTTGTGGACCGTCTGGAAGTGCCAGACCCGCTCGCCCGTCTGCACATTCAGGGCGATGACCGACGTCGAGAAGAGGTTCGCCCCGGGCCGGAAGCCGCCGAAGTAGTCGATCGTGGGCGGGTTCGTGGGGATGTAGACGATCCCACGATCAAGGTCGGCAGACATTGGAGCCCAGGAAGAGACGTCGCCCGTGTAGGACCAGGCGTCGTTTTCCCAGGTGTCGTGACCGAACTCACCGGGCCTGGGGATGACGTGGAACTTCCAGAGATTCTGACCGGTGCGCGCGTCATAGGCGAGGATGTCGCCGGGAACGTTCTCGATGCGCGTCTGGTTGTAGCCCTGTTCGGCGGAGTTGCCGACCACGACCACGCCGTTGACGAAGATGGGCGGCGACGAGCTGGTGATGAAGCCAAGCTCGCGCGGGATTCCGTAATCAGGGTCGTAGTCGCCTTCCCAGTTCTGCCAGGGTTCCCAATCCCCCATGAGGTCGGGAAGGAGGTCCACGACGCCCGTCTGCGGGAACCCGGGAAGCGGCACGGCCGTTCCCCAGTTCTCGATCGGGCGGCCCGTCCTGGCGTCGAGCGCGTGGAGGAAGAAGGCGGGGGAGGTGTAGAAGATGACCCCGCGGCCATCCACTTCACCGTAGGAGACGCCCTTTCCGTAGTTGGCGCGCATCGACCGTTCCCACCTCGTGGTGTGGGGCTC
>CAZUVK010000215.1:883-6993 GCA_964623785.1 uncultured Gemmatimonas sp.
GTCGCTGACCCGCCACGGTGTACAGCAGACCGTTCACGTAAATCGGGGTGGAGCGGGAAACGTTGTCCTGCGCCGGTCCGAAGTTGTCACCCCGCCAGAGCCAGGCGACCTGGAGATCGTTGAAATTTGAGCCGTCGATCTCGGTAGCGGGCGAATAGCGATTGCCCCAGGCGTCGCCGCTCTGGAATCTCCACTCGCCCCCGGGGCTGCCGTCATTCTGCGCCGCCGCGGACGTCACCGCGAAGCCGGCCGCGAGCAGAACCGCTGGAACCCAGCGGAACCGCGGGCCTTGCCTCATGAGCGACCTCTCGAATTTCATCATGGTCAGTTCTCCGGGGTGGACACGCGTAGCGAAAACCGGTACATGCCTGGCGGCCGGGTCGTTCCCGAGGCGGGCGCCCGCAGCCACCAGTTGAACTCACCCATCCGCCAAGGGACCAGCGGGCGATGCGGAGGGGTGCGCCCCAACACACTCGAAGACAGTATACGGACGAGATTCGAGCAAGTCACGGGTTTCGTCGCGAGGTGAGTCGCGAAGTGCGCGCATTCGATGGTATGCGGGAGGCGACGACTCCCGGAGGGTTCGGCAAAGGGCCGGGGACGCGGCGCCAAACGAGGGAGAACGATCGGATGAGGTGTGGGTCGCACCTGACGGGCCACCGGGGAACGGACGGACCGGGCGAACGATGGGTCCGATTCTTTCGCGGCGACCTTTTCCCATCCGGCTCCTCACTGATTCAGCGGAGGAGCCGGATTTCGTTGCCGGAATCCCGCGGCGCCAGCCTACCGGGGAGTTGACGGCATCTGGGCCATGGTCAGGCCTCGGAGAAGCGCATTGACGCGTATGGCCTCGGCGCGGGACCGCCCTTCGAGCAGGCGGTCGGCGGCGAGGGCCCACGCCGTCTGGTCGTCGGCGCGGGCGGCGGCATCGAGCGCGGCGGCCTGCTCGCGAATCGCCTCGCGGCGCTCATCCGAAAGGCGCACCGCCTGCCCCAGAATGCCCGCCTCCAGCTGGGAAGCCGCGAGCGTCATCGCCACCTGCTGGATTCGATCCGACTCGGTCTCCATCCAGCACGAATTGGGTGGCTGAATCCCCGCTCCATGGAACGGAAGCCAGAAGTTGTTTCCGGCGAACGGACCGTTGGAGGATGGTACGAACCAGACATGAAGCATGTGGAGCGTTTCGCCCGGACCAGCGAACTGCGGATGGTCGTGCCAGTGCGCGAGATCGCTCTCGAAGGGGACGGGGACGCTCGTATTCGGCGCATCCGTAAACGCGTAGGCCACGCCAACGAGGCGCTCTTCGCCATCGAACGGAGCGAAGAGAAGGTGATCGGGCTCTCGAACGTCGATCGCATCCCGCGCGCTACCTGGCCGAACCCAATGGACACCCATCGTGGGGATATCGCCCAGCAGGGGACGGTAGCCGGCCGCGTAGGCGGCGTCCGTGCTGCGCAACGACAGGACCGCCGACTGAACGGAGTCGATCCGATTCTGATCCGTGGTGGGTAGACCCTCCCAGGGAGGCGACGTCAACGTCGTGCAACTGACCGGCCCGCCCGCATGGCTGTGAACATGGTCAGGCGCCTGCGCATCCGCACCGACGGCGAAGGCCGCAACACCAAGGGCCGCGAGCGATGAACTCACGAGGGCAATCGGACGTGGCATCGGGTTCCTCCTCCGTGTGGGAAACACGACGACCGGAGCCGCGGGGCGCGCGAGCGCGGCCCGGTCGCGGACAGCACATCAATACCGTCAACAACAACGATACAGTCAACACCCGCAATCCGCTGGCGTCAGGGACGTCGGGGGGTCCGTCCGGAAGGTCGCGGAGCTAGCGCGGGCCGGTGAGCCGCTCGTCGAGCAGATCACGGAAGCGTTCCAGAGGTAGGGCGCCCTCGATCAGCCGGCCGTCGACGACAAAGGTCGGGGTCGCCCGAATGCCTGCCGCGGAGGCGGCGAGGTTGTTGTAGCGAATCCGGCCGGCGGGTGCGTTCTCGTTGTAGCAGGTGGCGAAAGCGGCGGCATCGAGATCGAGATCCCTCGCGATCGCGGCGAAGACCTCCGCCGGTCGATTGGTACCCGTCCAGTCGGCCCGGCTGATGTAGAGACGGTCCTTCATCTCGGGGAATCGGTCCTGGTCGGCGGCGCATTCCCCTGCCCTCGCGGCCTCGTTCCCGTTCGGGAAGCTGCCGGTCACGATCGGCACATAGATCCAGCGGACACGGCCGGATTCCACGTACTCGCGTTGCAGTTCGGGGAAGGTGGAGACCGCGAACATCCGGCAGAAAGGGCAACCGAAATCCGAGAACTCGATGACGGTGACAGGCGCGGTTGCGGAGCCGTATACGTGGCCGACTTCGAGCGCGGATTCGGAATCTGGAGATCGGCATCCCGGCACAGCGACGAGCGCGGCCAGAAAGACCGCGATCGGCGTGCTCATCCATCGCGAAGACGCGGGTGCCGCGGCTCGTTCCTTCATTGCATCAGGTCCCGGTTGGCTTCCGTTCGCGGAGGCGCGATTCGATCGGTTGAGTGAACCTGGGAGAGGATCCTCCTCCGCCAACAATAGAACCCGTCGGCGCGAGACCCCGCCAGACCGGCGGGTCGGATGAAACCGGGTGCGCTTTCGTGGACTGCCGCCGGAAGCCATTTTAGGATGCCCCGGCCGGGCAATCGGCCGCCGCGATCATACCGAGCAAAACACCCCACCGAGGCACACCACTGACCCTGCCGATCGAAGATCCCGTCCTGATCGTGGCCATCTCGGCCCTGATCTTCCTGGTCGCCCCTCTGGTTATGCAGCGACTCCAGGGCCCAGGCCTCATCGGACTGATCCTGGCAGGCGCTGTCATCGGCCCGAACGGGCTGAACCTGCTCGCCCGGAATAACACGATCATCCTTCTGGGTACCGTCGGTCTCCTCTACCTGATGTTCATGGCGGGGATCGAGATCGATATGCATGAGTGCCGGCGGTATCGGCACCGGAGCGCGATCTTCGGAGCGATCACGTTCCTGATCCCGCAGTCGCTGGGCACCGTCGTGATGCTGGGAATGGGATACGATGTTCGGACGTCGATCCTGATCGGGAGCATGTTTGCGTCGCACACGCTGTTGGCGTACCCGATCGCGATGCGGTTGGGGATTGGCCGGAGCCAGGCGGTAACCACGGCGGTTGGTGGAACGATCGTCACCGACACGGCGGCACTGCTGGTGCTGGCGATCATCGCGGCAAGCACGGAAGGTGAACTGGACGCGACGTTCTGGATCCGCCTTGCCCTGGGATTGGCGTTCTTCGTCGCCGCTACGCTGGTCCTGCTGCCCCGGGTCGCCCGCTGGTTCTTCCGGAGCGAGCGAACGGGCGCGGTGGCCGAGTACGTCTTTGTCTTCGCCGCGCTCTTCGTGGGGGCCTATCTCGCGGAGCTGGCGGGAATCGAGCCGATCGTCGGTGCGTTCCTGGTGGGGCTGGCTCTCAACCGGCTCATTCCGGAGCAGAGCGTTCTTTCCAACCGGATCAATTTCGTCGGGGAGGCCATCTTCATCCCGTTCTTTCTGCTGTCGGTCGGGATGCTGGCGGACGTTCGCGTTCTCGCCGCGGGCCCGCGAGCGTTGGAGGTGATGATCGTGATGACGGCCACCGTCATGGCGTCAAAGTGGTTGGCGGCGTGGACGACCGGGCGGCTGTTCAGCTACGAGAGCGCACAATGGTGGACGATCTTCGGCCTTTCGGTACCTCAGGCCGCGGCGACGCTGGCCGCCGCGCTGGTCGGAGTGGAGATCGGCCTGATCGATGACGCCGTCCTGAACGGGACGATTCTGATGATCCTGGTCACATGTATGGTGGGTCCATGGGTCGTCGAGAAGTACGGCCGGCGGATGGCGCTCCACGCGGAACGTGGGCCGGTGGCGGGGGGCTCGGCGCCGCAGCGGATTCTGGTCCCGATGGCCAACCCGGCGACGGCCGACGCGTTGATGGACCTGGCGCTGTCCATGCGCGAGCCCGACTCGAGGGAGCCGATCTACCCGCTCACGGTCGTGCCCCAGCATCCGGACGGAACGCCGATCAACCTGGCGCTCGCCGAAAAGATGCTGAGTCACGCCGTCGCCTACGCCTCCGCGGTGGACATTCCGGTCGTCCCGGTGACGCGTGTGGACCACAACTTCGCGAGCGGGATCAGCCGGGGCGTGCTGGAGACGCGCACATCGATGATCATCATCGGCTGGGACGCGCGCCGGACCACCCGGCACCTGATCTTCGGGACCGTGCTCGACCAGCTCCTCGAAGAGACCAAGCAGCACGTGATCGTGACCCGGCTCGGCCATCCGCTCAACACGACAAGCCGGATCCTGCTGCTGATCCCCCGGGGTAGCGACCGCATTCCCGGCTTTCTCGCGATGGTCCGGGCAATGAAACTGATGGCGAACAGGCTCGGGGCGAGCATCGAGGGATACGTCGTCATGGGACCGCCGGGCGTGTTCGAACGATACTTCACGTCGATGCGGCCGGACGCTCCGGTGCGGCTAAGCCGTCTGAAGGATTGGGACGCGGCCCGGGAGAAGCTGGAGACGGAGGTAAGGCGCGACGACCTGGTCGTGCTGATCAGCGCGCGCCGCGGGACGATCTCCTGGCACCCCGCTCTCGCGCGATTGCCGGCGATGCTGACCGATCTGGCTCCCGAGAGCTTTCTCGTCATCCACCCGTCCGAGACTGACCCGGAGAGTTCGGCGATCTCGAGTTCGGACCAGGGATCCCTGGCGCTATCGGCCAGCAACGTGGTCGTGAACCTGCCTCGGACGGACTACCGTGAAGCGATCAGGAGCCTGCTCCATACCGCCGATGACGAGACGCGGCGCAGGACGACGGAGGTTCTTGGCCGGTTCGGGGAAGACACCGACGAATTCACGAGCGAGCCAATGCCGGGTGTCGTCATTCCCCACCTGCGGCTGTCGGGTCTGGACCACACGACGATCTTCCTGGGCACGAGCCTGGAAGGGATCGACTTCCCCCACACCGAGGCGCCCGCATGCCTGATCTTCCTCGTTCTGACTCCCGAAGAGCCGCCGCAGGAAATGCTGCGGCAGCTTGCGGGGGTCGCTCGCATCGTGAACGACCCTGACCGGGTGGAGGCACTGCGGTTGGCGGGGACGGTCTCGCGGGCGATGTCCATCGTTACGGAAGCCATCATCTAGTGCGGGTGTCGCGGATTGATCGGATACTGACCATGAGAAGGGTAAACACGGTGAGAGGGAGGGCGAAGTAGAGCATCGTCGTCCTGAACGCCGCAAGGGCCGGATGGTCAACGGCGCGGAACACGAGATAGGTCGTGTAGGCGAAGTAGTATCCGAGGAAGACACCACCCTCCCAGCGCGCGATGAGGTGCCCGGTCAGGAAGATGGGCAGGCACGCGAACGCGACCACAAGCATGACGGGGATGTCGAACTCGATCGCGGAAGTCGCCACGGCGATACCACTCCCGGACACGATCGCGGACACGCCCAGCACGGACAGGATATTGAAGATGTTGCTGCCCACGATGTTACCCACCGCGATATCCCGCTCGCCACGAACGCTGGCCATCACGGAAGTCGCGACCTCCGGGAGCGAGGTTCCGACGGCGACGATCGTCAGGCCGATGACGAGTTCGCTTACGCCGAAAGTCGTCGCGATCTCGACGGCGCCATTCACGAGCCAGCGTGAGCCCACCACGAGCAGGACCAATCCAGCCACGACGAAGGCCACGCTCGTGATCCACGACTGGCCTTCAACCGCCTCCGCGGCGATCTCCGCGGCGATCGCGGCGTCACCGCTCGCACGACGGCTGAGCCGGATGAGAACGCCCGTGTAGACAATGGCGCCCGCAAACAGGAGTCCGCCTTCCACCGCGCCGATCCGGCCATCGGCGGCGACAATCAGGAGGAGGAGTGAGGCGCCGATCATCACCGGCACGTCAAGTCGAACAAGCTGACGAGAGACGATCAATGGGGCGATCAGGGCGGAGACCCCAAGGATGAAGAGCACGTTGAAGTTGTTGCTTCCCACGACGTTGCCAAGCGCGAGGTCAGCCTGACCTGAGATGGCGGTGAGCATTCGCGGCGCCCTCTCAGGTCAG
>CAZUVK010000216.1:0-538 GCA_964623785.1 uncultured Gemmatimonas sp.
GGCGGCATGTACAACGGCGACCGCGCGCGGAAGACGGTGCTGGTCGAACATGGGTTCCGCCTGCCATCCGCCCTCGACAACCGTCCGCTGCGGTTCGACGAGTGGGAGCAGATGGTGCCCAAGGTCGTCTTCGTCTCCGCGACGCCCGGCGACTACGAGCTGGCGAAGAGCGGCGGCGTGGTGGTCGAGCAGATCATTCGCCCGACCGGCCTGATCGACCCGGAGGTATCCGTCCGCCCGGTGAAGGGCCAGGTGGACGATCTGCTCGCCGAGATCCGCGAGCGCGTCGCGCGGCAGGAGCGCGTGCTCGTCACCACGCTGACGAAGCGGATGGCGGAGGACCTGACGGACTTCCTGCAGGGCGTTGGTGTGCGGGTGAGGTACCTGCACTCCGACATCCAGTCGCTCGAACGGGTGGAGATCCTCCGCGACCTGCGGCTCGGCCGTTTCGACGTACTCGTGGGCATCAACCTGCTGCGAGAAGGATTGGACCTCCCCGAGGTCTCGCTGGTCGCGATCCTCGACGCGGACAAGGAGG
>CAZUVK010000216.1:548-6985 GCA_964623785.1 uncultured Gemmatimonas sp.
GGTCGCTGATCCAGACCGTGGGGCGCGCCGCCCGGCACGTGCGGGGCCAGGCGATCCTCTATGCGGACAGGATCACCGGCTCGATGAAGCGGATGATGGACGAGACCGATCGGCGCCGGGCGATCCAGCTGGCATACAACGTGGAGCACGGGATCACCCCGCGCACGATCATCAAGTCGGTGGAAGAGATCGAGCTCACGACCCGGGTGGCGGACGCGCGGGAGAAGCAGGCGGCGAAGGTGGCGGAGTCGCGGGCAACGTACGGCGGCGCCGAGGCGAAGAGCCCGGAGGAACTCATCGTCGAGCTGGAGACCGAGATGCGGGACGCCGCGGCCCGGCTGGACTTCGAGCGGGCCGCGCTGCTGCGGGATCAGCTGCTCGAGGTGAAAGCCTCGATGGGCGGTCCGCGGAAGAGCTCGGGTGCGCGGGGCGGCGCCGTGTCGGGGCGGCGGTGAGGTCGCCGCTTCACTACACTTATGGCACGGGGTGGCGAAGTGCGGGAGTCGGACGGATCGGAGATGGACCTCGACGAGGATGCGATGGTGGCGTGGGGCCAGGCGATCGGTGGCGCGGCAGAGGCGCCGCTGGTGATCGCGCTTCGTGGCGACCTCGGCGCGGGGAAGACGACGCTCGCGCGGGCGATCGCGCGAGGCGCCGGTGTCCGCGGACCCGTGCCGTCGCCGACCTACAATCTCCTCTTCCGCTACCCGACGACCCGCGGTTTCGATCTGGTTCATGTCGACCTTTATCGACTCGAGCGGGAGGAAGACGTCTGGCAACTCGGCTGGGCGGAGATCCCGGCCGACGACGAACTGGTGCTGGTCGAGTGGCCGTCGCGCGCCGGGTCGCGGCTGCCGGAGCCCCGCTGGGAGATCACGATTTCGGAGACGGATGACCCGAAGATGCGTCGTGTGCGGACGGCGACGGTCGGCGAGCCGGGGATGATCCCTTCGCCGGGCGGGGCATCGTGAGCGTGGTCTGGCCGCTGCTGGCGATCGAGGCGTCGACGGATTTCGGGTCGGTGGCGGTTGGAGGGGTTGGCGGCGTGTTCGCGGAGATGGGCACGGGAGGCAGGGCGGGGCACTCGTCGAGGTTGCTGCCGGCGGCGGACGAGGTGGTGCGCGCGGCGGGGCTGCGGCCGGCGGAGCTGGGCGGGGTGGTGGTGGGGAGGGGGCCCGGTTCGTTCACCGGGATCCGCATCGCCGGCGCGACGGCGAAGGGGATCGCGCGGGCGTTGGAGATCCCGATGTACGCGTACTCGAGCCTGCTGGTGACCGCGGCGAACGCCTGGGCGCACGACGGGCCGGTCTGCGCGCTCGTGGACGCGCGCGGGTGCGATGTCTACGCGGGGTGCTACCGATTCGGTGAGACGGTCGAGGTCGTGGACGCTCCGGCGGCGATATCCATCGACGATGTGGTGGACCGGTACGCGGAAGGGGTGCGACCCCTGTTCGTGGGCGACGGCGCGGTCCGACACCGGGACGAACTCGTTGGACGGCTCGGCGCCCGGGTCGCGGACGCGCAGTTCGCCGCGCCGCGGGCGGCGTCGCTGCTCTGGCTCGCGGCGCGCATCCCCGAGGTCGGCCTGGTCGCGGATCCCGGGAACTGGGAGCCGGAGTACCTGCGCGCGTCGGGCGCCGAACGGATCGCCGCGGCCCGGAAGGAGGCAGAGGAAGCGAGATGAGCACAGCATCCGATCGCGTCGGCGGGGAACCCGGCCTGCGATTGCTGACGTTCTCCGACCTGCCCGCGATCATGGAGATCGAGGAGGAGTCCTATAGCACCCCGTGGCGGGAATCCACCTTCGAGGGCCTCCTCCGGCGGAACGACACCGACGTCATCGGCGCGACCGTCGTGGGCCGGCTGATCGGCTATGCGATCTGCTGGACGGTGGGCGACCAGGCGGAGCTGGGCAATCTCGCGGTGGCGAAGTCCGAGCGGCGGCGTGGCGTCGGAAAGCGCCTCGTGACGAGCGCGCTGGACCGGGTGCGTGAACGCGGCGCGCACGTCTGCTTCCTCGAGGTGCGCGTGTCGAACGATGGTGCCCGGACGCTGTATGAAGACTGTGGATTCTACGCGATCGGCCGGCGGCGCGACTACTACGCGAAGCCGACCGAGGACGCGGTGGTGATGCGGTGCGATCTGGTTTGACGCGAGCGGCACGGCGGGTTGCCACGACCCGTCGAGAGTCTAGATTGCGGTTCAGTATCGCCCACCTGATTTCCCTTCATTAAATCCAACCTCGGAGGCGTTGTGTCTCGAAGCATCAACAAGGCGATCCTGGTCGGCAACCTCGGTTCCGATCCGGAGATTCGCACGACCGGAGGCGGCACGAAGGTGGCCGAGTTCTCGCTCGCGACGAGCCGCCGGTGGAACGACCGGGGCGGGCAGCAGCAGGAGAAGACCGAGTGGCATCGGATCGTCGCCTGGTCCGCGCTGGCCGACGTCGCGGAGCAGTACCTGAAGAAGGGCCAGCAGGTCTATGTCGAGGGCGAAATCCAGTACCGGAGCTTCGAGGGCAAGGACGGAAACACCCGGTACGTGACCGAGATCAACGCCCGCGAGCTGGTGATGCTGGGCGGCCGGGAGGGCGGTGGCGGCGGTGGTGGTGGCGGGTTCCAGCGCGCGCGGCAGCCGCAGGCGACCACGGGAGCGCCTGCCGGTCGGAGCCAGAAGCCGGATGAGCCGGCCTACGAGGGCTTCACCCAGGACTTCCCCGAGGAAGACGATCTGCCGTTCTGATCCGTGCGTCCAGAGGGTCAACAGGGAGGCGATGCCGATGGCGGCGTCGCCTCTTTGGCGTGCCGGACATGGGTTCTCGCGGAGCACGCGGAGAACGCTGAGAGCCCGATCCCGAGGCCTTTTTCGTCAGACCATCGATGTTTTGTTGATGGGGCATGGAGCCTCCGGTCAGCGCCTCCCTGAATCCCCGTTCACCTCGCGACCCATGCCCCTGTATCCCGTGTAGTCCTCAGCGTCTCGCAGTTCCCCTCCGCGATCTCAGCGAGAACCCACGTCTGACACGCCACGACTCAGAGGCGTTCCGGCCTTGACCGCGAGGTCGCCGCATGGTATAAGTGGTTGTCCCGTCCCAAGTAAAGCAGTCAGCGAGATCGAGGGCCGAGGGTGCGCGTCAGACCCAACGGCGGGCCGTGGTGTACGTACTGGATCGTTGTGAACCCCCGGGCGCGCCGGCGCGCGAGCGAGAACGAGCGATTCGAGGACGGAGTCGGGAACGGGGAACGTGCCATGATCGGGATCTTACATTTCGGATCCGTGACGCTGTACGGGATCGCCGGGGCGATGCTGGGGTTCTCGCTCGCGCGCGAGGCCCGTCGGATTCCTGCGTTCGCAAGCGTCGTCATCGCCGTGGGCCTTCTCCTGCACGGCGTCGCGCTCGCCGAGTATACGGCCGAATGGGCGCAGCTGCCGTTCGAGGGACTCGGCCCGTCGCTCTCGACGCTTGCGTTCCTGATCGGGCTCGGCCTGATGATCGCCGTCACGCTCGGCCACGCGACGACCGTGGGGCTCATCCTCGCGCCGGTGATCACCATACTCACGGGCATCGCCGTCGCCGTTGGTCTGGTGCCGACCGGCCGCTCGCTCGACTGGTTCGTCCTGCACGTGATTTTCGCGTTCATCGGGCTCGTGGGGCTCACGATCGCCTTCGCCGCCGGGCTGATGTACCTGATCCAGTTCCGCGAGCTGAAGAGCAAGCGGTTCGGCGCGGTGTTCAAGTTCTTCCCCCCGCTCGATACCCTGGATCGTCTCGGCTACCGCGGGCTCCTGCTCGGATTCCCCTTCCTCACCCTCTCGCTGCTCCTGGGCATGGCATGGACGGTATCGGCGGGAGAGCCGGTGCTGCCCGACGCGGGGAAGCTGGCGTGGGCGATCGTCTCGTGGGTCGTGCTGCTGGCCGCGATCATCGCGAGATCGGGGAACGGACGGCGAGGTGAGCGCGGCGCGCTGGTGAGCGTGATCGGGTTCGTGGTCGTCGTCGCCGTCTACGTGGTCGCGCGGGCCCAGGCGGCCGGCCAGGGGGTCTTCCTGTGATCGCCCGCGCGACGGCGGATCGGCGAACGGAGGTCGGACCATGGCGATAGTCGTCGTCGGGGCCAACCACCGGACCGCGCCGATCGAGGTTCGCGAGCGGTTCGCGATGGGCCGATCGGAGGCGCCCTCCGTCGTGGCGGAACTCGTCGACCGGGGTGTCGCCGAGGAGGCGGTGCTGCTCTCGACGTGCAACCGAACGGAGCTGTACGTGACGGCGGTGGATGCGTACCGGGCTGAAACCGAGTTCCGGTCGATACTGGCAGGAAGGGTCGAACTGCCGCCGGAGCGGTTGAGCGCGTACCTCTACCTCCATCGGGACCGGTCGGCGGTCAGCCACCTCTTCCGGGTCGCCGCGGGGCTCGACTCGATGGTGCTCGGTGAGCCACAGATCCAGGGGCAGGTGCGCGAAGCGTACGAGCTCTCTCGCCAGATACCGGGTCTCGCCGGTCCTGTCGTCGGGCCGACCCTCAACCGGCTCTTCCAGACCGCGCTGAGCGTCGGCGGCCGGGTGCGGTCCGAGACGCAGGTGGGGCTCGGCGCGGCATCGGTCTCCACGGCGGCGGTCGAGCTGGCGAAGAAGATCTTCGGAACGCTGCGCGGGCGGAGCGCGCTGGTGATTGGCGCCGGCGAAATGAGCGAAGTGACGCTGGAACGACTGCGCGCCGAGGGCGTGCGCAGCACCTGGGTCACGAACCGTACCTTCGCGCGCGCCGCGGAGATGGCGGAGCAATGGGGCGGCCAGGCGGTCCCCTGGGAGGAACTGGGCCCCGCGCTTCTCGGCGTCGATATCGTCATCTGCTCCACGGCGGCGCCGCACCCGGTCCTTACCCTGGAGCGGTTCCGCGAATCGCTGCCGAAGGGCCCCTCGCGCCCGCTCTGCATCATCGACATCGCGATTCCCCGCGATGTGGACCCGCAGGTCGGCGACGAGCCAAACGTATTTCTGTACAACATCGACGACCTGCGGCAGATCGTGGACGATAGTCTGGAAAAGAGGCGTACGGAGATCCCCAAGGCGGACGGCATCGTCGCCGAGGTAGGTGAGGACTACTGGAACTGGTACACCAGCCTCGCGGTGGTTCCGACGATCCGCGACATTCGCCGGAAGAGCGAGAGTGTCCGGCAGACGGAGCTGGAAAAAACGCTGAAACGCCTGGCCCATCTGCCGGCCGAAGACCAGCAGGCGATCGATGCGTTGACGCGGGCGCTGCTGAACAAGTTGCTTCACACCCCGACCGTCAGACTGCGCGAGGCGGCGGAGAACGGGAGGGGTACATCGATCCTCGATTCCGCCCGTTACCTGTTCGAGCTGGACGAAGAAACCGAGACCGTGGAACAAACCGCGGGCGAAACGGAGTAGAAGGCATGCCAACCACCCGGATCCACCAGGACTACCGCGTAAACAGGGTATCGTGAGCCTGTCTCTGACCATGGCGCAGACAGCGCCGAGTGAGGCGTTGACCGCATGGGGAATGGTCGTTGACGGGACTCCGTCGACCAAGGCCATTCTGCTCATTCTGGCGTTCTTTTCCCTGATGTCCTGGACGTTGATCGTCTGGAAATACCGACAGTTCAGGCGGTTGTGGGAACAGGCGGGCGGGTTCCTGGAGCATCTGGAGCGTTCGACCCGGCTCGAAGACGCCTACCGCGGAATCCTGGCGTTGCCGGAGTCGCCCTTCACTCGGGTCTTCCGGAAGGGGATCAACTTCTTCTCGGAACTTCGCCCGGGGGCCCTCAAGGAAGGGGTCGCGGTGGCGGGCCTGAGCCCGGCCCAGCTCGAGGTGCTCCGGCTCGTGCTGGAGAAGGAGGAGAGTGAGGAGCGCGACGAGGTCGCGCACGGCCTGCAGTGGCTGGCCATCATCGCGACGGTGGCGCCGCTCCTTGGCCTGCTCGGCACCGTGTGGGGGGTGATGAACTCCTTCATCGGCGTCGCGGCCGCGGGGTCGGCGAACATCAGCGCGGTGGCGCCCGGTGTGGCCCAGGCGCTGGTTACGACCGTTGCGGGCCTCGTCGTGGCCATCCCGGCGGCGATCGCGTACAACTACTACGCGGGCCGCCTGCAGCTCTTCACGAGCGAGATGGAAGCGTTGTCGAGCGAGTTCATCGGGTCGCTCGCGCGTGAAGGGAAGGTTTGATGGCGCGCAGGCGCGATCGCAACAACATGATGATGACGGCGGAGATCAACGTGACTTCGCTGGTGGATCTGGCATTCACGCTGCTGGTGATCTTCATCATCACCGCGCCGATCATGCAGGGCGGTGTGGACGTGTCGGTGCCTCGTGCGGCCGCTGAGTCGCTCGAATCCGGTGAGGGTGTTATCGTCTCGGTCAACCGTGAGGGCAATCTCTATATCGGCGAGGCGGAGGCGACCTGGGAGGAGTTCG
>CAZUVK010000217.1:0-1502 GCA_964623785.1 uncultured Gemmatimonas sp.
CATCGTCAGCGAATGACTCGCGGCGCTCTGCTCCCGGTCTGGGGCCACGATCTGAACCTCGCCTACGGACGCGGCGGCCTCGGCCAGCACATTCAGACCGGTCGCGAAGTATCCATCATCGTTCGTACAGAGGATCAGCATTCGGGTCAACGCGCGGTGGGGTCCAGCAGCCCGTGCAACGCCTGCAGTTCCGATCTCAGGGACCGCAGGAACGCGCGCTGCAGCGCCTGTGATGAACGTTCGCCGGCTGTACCCTCGTTCTTCAATTCCACCAGCCGTTTGCGCGCGCCCTCCACCGTGTACCGCTGCTCGTGAACGAGTGTGTGAATGAGCGCGATCAGCTCGATCTCTTCCGTCTGGTATACGCGATTTCCGGACCGGTTCTTCGCCGGCGAGAGTTCGCGGAACTGGCTCTCCCAGTATCGGAGTACGTGCGGTTTCACGCCGATGATCGAACAGACCTCACCGATCGAGTAGAACGTCCGACGGCGGCCACGTCGGAGGCGTCCACCACCTTCGGCGGGCTGCGGAGCCACGGATGGCTTCGCCGGCTGCGCAAGGTCCGCTTCGGTCTGTTCGTCGGCCATATCAGTCCCGTTCTGGCTTCGGCTCCCGCATCATCAGGGCGTCCACCGCGTCTCGCGGGGATTTCCCCTCGAACAGGAGCGCGTGAATCTCGCTCACGATCGGCATCTCCACGCCGTGCCGGACGGCCAGCTCGCGCGCCGACCGCGTCGTTCGGACCCCCTCGGCGACCATCGTCATGTCCGCGATGATATCGTCGAGCGCGCGACCCTGACCGAGCGCGAGTCCAACCGCACGGTTCCGGCTGAGCGCCCCGGTACATGTCAGGATCAGGTCGCCCATCCCCGCGAGTCCCGCGAGCGTCATCGGGTTCGCTCCGAGCGCGACGCCGAGGCGGGTCATCTCCGCCAGCCCGCGCGTGATCAGCGCGGCGAGGGTATTGTGTCCGTATCCCATTCCGACCACAACCCCCGACGCGATCGCGATCACATTCTTCAGCGAGCCGCCCAGTTCGACACCGGCGACATCGGTGGTCGTGTAGACGCGGAAGAACTCGGTCTGGAAGATCTCACCAGCGCGCGCCGCGATCTCGGGGGCCCGGGACGCCATCGTCACGGCGGTGGGATAGCGCAGGCTCACCTCGAGCGCGAAGCTCGGGCCCGACAGGAAAGCCATGCGGTCGGCGATCGGGGGAGGCAGCACCTCGCCGAGGACGCCATCCATCATCCGGAGGGTATCCACCTCGATGCCCTTCGACGCGCTTATGATCAACGCCTCGGGGTCCACGTGCGGCGCGGCCTCGCCCATCACCTGGCGGACGACGTGTGACGGGCTTACGGACACCACGACCGATGCTCCCTCAACCGCCTCCGCCAGCGAGTTCGTCGCCCGGAGCCGCGGGTCCAGTTCGACTTCCGTGAGGTACGCGCAGTTACGGTGGTCGCGCTCGATGGAGGCGGCGACCTCCGCCTCGTACG
>CAZUVK010000217.1:1512-4346 GCA_964623785.1 uncultured Gemmatimonas sp.
CACTGTTCGACATCGACGTCGAGGTGTGGCAGGTCGCCGCCTCGTACGACCAGAGCACGGTAGGCAGGCCCTTCGAAGCGACGAGGTTCGCCAGCGCGGTACCCCAGCTCCCCGCCCCGACGACAGCGATCCGGGGAATTGTCATCGAGGATCCTCCTTCCCCGCGCCCGCCCGCGAGTCCTTTGCCTGAGCCCCGCCCCCGCCGAATCGGTATTCCTCACCGCGCAGGATCCTGCGCATATTGGAACGGTGCGCGAAGATGACGAACACGGCGACGAAGATCCCGAGGGTCATCACCTCCGGGCGGCTCTCCGTCATGATGAGCGCAACAGCCAGGACGACCGCGGCGATGATCGACGCGAGCGAGACCATGCGGCTCATACGTAGCACGATCAACCACGCGGCCAGACCGATCGCCACGGCGACCGGAGAGAGCGCGAGGAAAACCCCCGTCGCGGTCGCCACACCCTTCCCGCCCCGGAACTTCATGTAGACCGGGAAGACGTGTCCCAGGATGGCCGCCGCGCCGTAGGCAAGCGACCAGGCCCATGATTGGCTGTCGTCGATCCCGATGAAGAAGGCAGTCGGGATGTAGCCTTTCGCCATGTCGGCGACCATCACCGGCGCCGCGATCCGCGGACCCAGCACACGGAAGGTGTTGGTGGCGCCAAGGTTCCCGCTCCCGTGCTGACGCAGGTCGATCCCGCGCGTCACCCTGCCCGCGATGTAGCCACTGGGGATCGACCCCAGCAAGTAGCTCGCGAGGAGGAGAAGCGCGGTAGTCACCGCTCCTCTTCCTCGTGGCGGCGCCGCAGGCTCAGTCGGATCGGCGACCCGACGAATCCCCAGCGATCCCGGAAGCCGTTGTGAAGGTAGCGCACGTAGGTGTCAGGGATGCCGTCGGGATAGTTGCTCCAGAGGACGAAGGTCGGCGGCTTTGTTGCCGCCTGCGTGGCGTACAGGATCTTCACCGGCCTGCCCTGGGCATGCGGCGGACGGGCCCGCGTCACAAGCTCCCGAACGACTTCGTTGACCTCGTGGGTCGCGATCCGTTTCGTACGCTCTGCCTGGACTTCGAGCACCTTGGGAAGCACTCGCTGCGCCCGCTGGCCCGTGGCCGCGCTCACGAAAAGGGTAGGCACCCATTTCATAAAGGGCGCCTTCTCCTGGAGCGACTTTTCGAACCGGGGCGCGGTCATCGTTTCCTTCTCGACGAGATCCCACTTGTTGACGAGCAGGACCAGCCCGGTTCCGGCGTCCCACGCCTTCTGCGCGATCTTCAGGTCCTGGTTGTGGAGCGGCTCCGTGCCATCGATGAGTAGCAGGCAAACGTCCGCCTGCTCCACGGCGCGCTCAGTCCGTAGCGTGGAATAGTACTCGACGTTCTCGTGGATCCGGGCCTGACGCCGCAACCCGGCGGTATCGACGAAGACCAGCTTCTGCCCGTGGTAGTTGAGAACGGTGTCAATCGAGTCGCGCGTCGTGCCGGGTACGTCCGAGACGACGAGCCGCTCCTCGCCCATGAGCCGGTTGACGAGGCTGGACTTGCCGACGTTCGGCTTGCCGATCACCGCGATTCGGAGACCTGGATCCTCCTCCGCGCCGCCGGCTTCCGGGAGAAGTTTCACGATCTCGTCGAGCAGATCGCCGCTGCCCTTCCCGCTCAGGCTGCTGACCGGTTGCGGCTCACCGATCCCGAGGTCCCAGAACTCGTGGTACGAAAGAGCCCCGGGGCTCCCGAGATCATCCACCTTGTTGACGACGAGGACAACTGGCCGCCCCGACCGGCGGAGGTACTCGGAGATCGCATAATCGAGCGGGTGCGGTCCAACGCGGCCGTCCACCATGTGAACGACGACATCGGATTCCTCGATCGCGGTGATCACCTGCTGCCGGATGAGGCGATCCATCGGCTCGTCGGATCCTTCGACCATGCCGCCGGTGTCGACGATATAGAACTTGCGCCCGTTCCACTCGGCGACAGCGAAGTTCCGGTCGCGGGTCACCCCCGGCCGGTCCTCGACGATGGCGATTCGCTGACCCAGGATCCTGTTGAAGAAAGTGGACTTGCCCACATTGGGGCGGCCGACGACGGCGACGATCGGTAGCTTCACGCTTCTCCGGGAGGTTCAGTCACCCCGCCCCGCAATCAGACTCGCGCCGCAGGATAGACACAGTTCGGCGCCGGGATCGAAGGCCTCGCCGCAATTCGGACACGCGAAAGATACCGCGCCCTCGATATCCGTATGGTCCTGAATGATTCGCTCCGCTCGCTCGTGTTCCCAGACTGGCACCAGGATCCGAACCACGCTCAGTTCTCCCAGACCCACCGAGAACATGGCATCTTTCTGGGAGAAGACGCGCGCCTCGATCCCTTCCGCGGCCAGGTTGTCGCGAAGAAGGTGGGCCTCCACCTCGTTCGCCCCGTCGTAGACCTGGGCCCAGCCCTCGATGACGACCACAGCCGCATGGTCGTCGCAGAGGTAGACCCGCTTGTCCGAGGGGTTCCCGCGACAGTCATTGCAGATCGCCCGACCACAGATCACACAGCGCCCATCCGCGAGAACATGCGGGTGGCGGTCGCAGGGAATGGGGATCGGCGCGAAGCCGCATGCCGGACACGAATCCCCGCCGTTGTAGTCCTCCTCGCATCGAGGACAGGTCACGACCGACTCAACGGGGGCCGCGCAGCTGGGGCAGCCTTCCGGCGAATCGTGGTCGACTCCGCAATTGGAACACCGCGGCATTGATGGCAATCTGGTTCGGGGTGATCACGAGGCATCCCCGAACGGCAAGAAACGTACGGGAGTCATCGTGAAACGGGGGCGGATCCA
>CAZUVK010000217.1:4356-6984 GCA_964623785.1 uncultured Gemmatimonas sp.
CGAGTTGGCGTTCGCGTTGACCGTTACCTCGAACGCCTCCCGGGCCTCGCGAGCCGGCGCGCTCAACGTGATCGTCGAGCTTCCGACCTGGCCGTTGTCGTCGAAGAACGTGAACCGCAGCTGCACCGGGGTTCCCGCCGCCGCTGAGTTCCCGATGACTTCGCCGGTCAGAACCGTCCGCTGCGAGCCGGGCTGAATCTGGAAGGAATCGAGGAATACGGGCTTCGTCTCGAGGTTCTCCAGGATCGCGAGACCTTCCGTGCTACGGTCGAGCTCGCGGTAGGCCTGCACGAGGATCAGGGAGGCCATTGAGTTCAGCGGATCGATCACGATGAGCCGCTGGCCGACGGGAACGACATCCTCCCACGCCTCTGCCGCGAGAAGGGCGTTCGCCTGGTTGAACCAGGCGTCACGGTGTTCCGGCTGTGACTGCGTGACGCGGCCGAAAGCATCGGCGGCGGCGGCGAAGTCATCCGCCTGGAAGAGCGCCACACCAATGGTGAACATCTCCGACGGCGGCAGGTTCGGCGCGCTCAGCAGCCTGTCATAGATCTGCCGCGCCTCGCCCTCCCGGTTCAGTCGCGAGAGGACCATCGCCAGGCTCGCCTGCGACTCGATATCGTCCGGATTGTTGGCGATCAGCACTCGCAGAACCGGCTCGGCCTCGGCGAACTGGTTCCGGAAGAGCAGGAGCTGGGCGAGATTCTGCTGCATGTCGAGGCGCGTCGCTTCGCGCTCCTCGAGTTCCGCGTCTTCGATGACGCGCGTCGCGGGACGCATGTCGATGGACTCGATGCCGCGCTGGTACATGACGATCGCGGCGTCGTACTCGCCCTCGTTCGTGAGCAGGATCGCGAGGTTCTGGGCGGCTTCCGGTCGGAACCGATAGATCAGGTCCGCGTTCTCCCAGCTGCGCCGGGCCCCGGCCATGTCGCCGGCGTTGTACGCCTCGACGCCCTCATTGAACGAATTGGCCCAGGCGCCTTCGCGCGACGGCTCGATCTCCAGCTCGTAGGCCGGGAAGAAGCGCTCCGCCGCGACCCACATCGAATCCGCGAGCGCGAAATCGCCGATCCCGACGGCGGCTTCGCCGGCGAGGTAGAAATGCATCGGGTTCGTGGAATCAGCCGCAATACCGAGCCGGGACTGCGAGAGTGCCGCGGCGTACTGCGCCCCGGCCTCCGCTTCGTCCGCGCTGAGCTGCGCCCGCGCGAGCGCCTGCGTCGCGGCCCGAGTGAATTCGGTCTGGCTCGGCTCGATCCCCGGCTCGTACACTCGGCCAGTCGGCGAGACCAATGGACCGCCTCCACCGCCAGCACCGCCAGCTGCGCATCCCCCGAGCGCAAACGCCGTGGCGAGCGCGAAGATCATTCCACTGCGAACTCTCATCTCATCCTCCCAGGATTGTGTCGTGCCGGCCGCCGGAATTCGCGACGAACACTTAAAGTAGAGGCGATTCCGAAAACCGTCAAACAGTTTGAGGGCACGAGCCAGCTACCCAATCAGTGGCGAAAGAGTCTCTCGCCCGTAAATACCATCGCGATCCCATGTTCGTTCGCGGCCGCGATGACCTCCGTATCGCGTACGGAACCGCCCGGCTGGATGATCGCCGTCACGCCCGCCGCCGCCGCCGTATCCACCCCGTCGCGGAAGGGGAAGAACGCATCTGAGGCCAGAACGGCCGCGCGGAGGTCGAATCCGTTGTCTCCAGCCTTCATCACCGCGATGCGCGAGGAGTCGACGCGACTCATCTGGCCGGCGCCGATGCCGAGCGTCATCCCGTCCCGGGCGATGAGGATGGCGTTGGACTTTACGGCGGCGACCGCCCGCCACGCGAAGCGCAGGTCGTCCCACTCGGACGGCGTCGGTGCCCGCTCGGTCGCGACCCGCCAGGCGTCCTCCGAGACGGGGGCGCTGAGCCGGGACTGTACCAGGAATCCGCCGCGAACTCCCTTGAAGTCCAGTCGTCCTCCGTCGCCCGCACCTGGCATCACCAGCACGCGAAGGTTCTTCTTCTCCCGCAGCCGCTCGAGCGCGCCAGCTCCGAACGAAGGCGCGACCACCGCCTCGACGAAATTGGGAAGAATCAACTCCGCCGTCGGCTCCGTGACCTCACGATTGAACGCGACCACTGACCCGAACGCGCTCAGCGGATCCGTGGAGAGCGCCTTTCGGTACGCTTCCTCCGGCGAGTCGGCGACCGCCAGCCCGCAGGGTGTGGTGTGCTTGATGATCGCGCATGCCGCCAGTTCGTCCCCCGCCCACGCGCCGATCGAAGCCAGGGCACCATCCACGTCGAGCAGATTGTTGAAGGAGAGCTCCTTACCGTTGAGCTGGCGCAGCTCGGGAAGCCCGCCATTCCCACCCACGGTACGATAGAACGCGGCGGACTGGCTGGGGTTCTCCCCGTAGCGGAGCGTCTGCGCGCGGTCGAGCACGAGCGAAATCCGCGGCGGCGGCTCATCGATCCCGGCGTCGGAGGAGTCCCCCTGCAGGTACCCGGCGATCGCGGCATCGTACGCGGACGTATGAGCGTATACCCTCGCCGCCAGCTCCCGCCGAAGACCGGCGTCCTCCGACGTGGTGCCGCCGGCGACCTTCAGGACACGATCATAGTCGGCCGGATCC
>CAZUVK010000218.1:0-6930 GCA_964623785.1 uncultured Gemmatimonas sp.
GATCGGCTACAGCGAGCTCAGGGACGCCCAGCGAGCGACGTGAGGGCGGCGCCGGCAGCGCCGGAGCGCAGCTGGTCGAACAGCGGGCCGGTGGGGCCCTGCGTCTTCAGCCGGCCCTACGATGTTACGGCACGAGCCCGGTCACCGAACCCAACGCGAAAGAATGTCATCATCCTTACATATATGCGCCAGAGCTAACACATAACCGAATAATATTAGGCGGATAATCAATTGGGATAATAGTTTCGACCGTGAAATCGAGCAACGGCCATCCCGAGGTCTTGACGACCCGACTCCTGCGCGCGATCCTTTCAGGAACCTTTCGCGCTCATCGTCATTGGACAGCCGGAGAGTTCCGTTCATGAATAACCGACCCTCCGCGCGGGCTGGTCACCGCCGACGGACGCCATGCACGCCCCTGCTGACCCTTGGCTTGGGCGGGATTCTCGCCGCCTGTTCCGTGGCCGGAGCGGGTGGCCCGGACGACGCCGATCTCATCGCGCTCGCCAGGGGAATCCACGAGCGGGTCATCACGCTGGACACGCACACGGACATCAACCCGAACAACTTCGTCGCCGGCCAGGCGAACTACGTCACCGGGCTGGATACGCAGGTGGACATTCCCAAGATGGAAGAAGGCGGTCTCGACGCGGTCTTCTTCTCAATCTACCAGGGCCAGCGGCAGGAATTCACCCCGGAAGGCTACCAGGGGGCGTTCGATATCGCGATGGCGAAGGTGGAAGCGATCCGCCGGCTGACGTCCGAGTTGGCGCCGGACCGTGTCGGACTCGCCGTGACGGCCGATGAAGTCAGGCGGATCGCCGCGAGCGGGCGTCTGGTGGCGCTGATGGGGATGGAGAACGGCTACGCGCTGGGCGAGGACATGTCGAACGTGAAGCTCTTCGCCGACCTGGGCGTCAGGTACCTTTCGCTCGCGCACAACGGCAACAACCAGCTCTCGGACTCGAACAACGGCCAGCCCGACGGAGCCCGGCACGGCGGCCTTTCGGACCTCGGCCGCCAGGCGGTGTTCGAAGCGAACCGGTGGGGGGTGATGATCGACATCTCGCATCCTTCGAAGCAGGCGAACCTGCAGACGATCGAGCTCTCGCGTGCGCCGGTGATCGCGTCGCACTCGTCGGTGCGCGCGCTCGCGGATCATCCCCGGAACCTGGACGACGAAGAACTGCTCGCGTTGCGCGATAACGGGGGCGTGGCGCAAATCACCGCCTTCCCTGCGTATCTGAAGATCGCCGAGCCTTCACCGGAACGGGCGCAGGCGCTGGCGGATCTTCGGGAGGAGTTCGCGCTGCCGGCCTCGGGCAACGTGAACCAGGCATTGCAGGCGCTTCTCGAGGAGCGCCGCGCGGCGTACGATGCGAGCCTCGCGGACATCAACGAGAGGCTCCCCGCGCCGCCGCCCGCCAACGTCAGCGACTTCATCGACCATGTGGATTACGCGGTGAGCCTGATCGGCGTGGACCACGTGGGTCTCAGCTCGGACTTCGACGGGGGTGGAGGTATCGAGGGATGGAACAGCGCCTCAGAAACGTTCAACGTCACCCTGGAGCTTGTCCGGCGCGGCTATACGGAGGAAGAAATCTCCAAGATCTGGAGCGGGAATCTGCTGAGAGTGATGGAGGGAGTACAACGGGTGGCCGCTGAGATCCAAGCGGAGGAAGCCGGCGCGTAGCGCGGCACGCCTCGTTCATCGCCGGATTACCGGCGGTGTTCGAGACGATCGGAAGGACCTCCGTAATCATCGAACCGGCCACCCGCGCGTCGCGCCGGTGCCCTTCGTACACACCTGACGCGTTCGCGCGAGGGAGACCGTCGCCATGTCATCGATCGAACTTCTTTCCGACTACAGGCAGTTGGTCCGCCGTGCCCATCGGTTCACGGCGACCCTGCTCGCCGTGATCGTGACGGCGTGCGCCAGCCCCGCCGTCACGCCGATCCGCGTGGATCCAGCGGTCGATCCGGCGGTCGTGGGCCAGCCGCTGCGGAGCGCGGGCGGCGTGGTGGTGTCAGCCAACGAAATCGCGAGCCGCGTGGGCGCGGAAGTGATGCGCGCGGGCGGCAACGCGGTCGACGCCGCGATCGCCACGGGGTTCGCGCTCGCGGTGGTCCATCCTACGGCGGGGAACATCGGGGGCGGCGGTTTCATGGTGATCCGTTTCCCGGACGGCCGCTCGACCGCGTTCGACTTCCGGGAGAAAGCGCCGCTCGCCTCACACCCCGAGATGTTTGTGGATTCGACGGGCGCGTACTCGCGCCGGGTCCAGGCGAACACGCACGTCGCGGTCGGCGTCCCCGGCACAGTGGCGGGTTTCGCGCTCGCGCACGCTCGCTACGGAAGCGCGGACTGGTCGACCCTGGTGGAGCCCGCGGTGATTCTCGCGGACGAAGGGTTCACCCTATCCGAGCCACTCGCCCGGTCGATCGCGGGCCAGCTCAACGCGATGGCGCCCTACCCGGCGAGCATCCAGGCGTTCTCGAAGGACGGAATCCCCTACGAAGCTGGCGAGACGTGGCGCCAGCCCGACCTCGCCCGCACGCTCGAACGCGTCATGACCGACGGCCATGACGGCTTCTATCGCGGCGAGACCGCGCGCCTGGTCGCGGAAGAGATGCGGATCAACGGCGGGCTCATCATTGAGGATGACATGGCCCGTTACGCCGCCGTGGAACGCGAGCCGATCCGCGGGGAGTTCCGGGGTCACGAGATCATCAGCATGCCGCCCCCGAGCAGCGGCGGAATCGCGCTCGCGCAGATGCTGAACATCCTGGAGGGATACGACCTCCGAGGGATGGGCCACGGAACCGCCGCATACTTCCACCACGTGACGGAAGCCCAGCGCCTCGCCTACCGCGACCGCGCGCGCTGGGTCGCGGACATGGATTTCGTGGATGTGCCGGTCGAGCGGCTCACCAGCAAGGAGTACGCGGCATCGCTGCGCGCGGGGATCGACCCGAACCGGGCCGGGGTCTCCGTCGTGGAGGATCTGGACGACCCTCCCGAGAACCCTGAGACCACCCACTACTCCGTGGTCGACGCCGACGGAATGGCGGTTTCGGTTACTTACACGCTCGAGGCAGGGTACGGTTCGAAGATCACCGTGACCGGGGGCGGGTTCCTTCTCAACAACGAGATGGGCGATTTCAACGGGTTCCCGGGGATCACCACCGAGTCCGGGCAGATCGGCACGGACGCCAACCTGGCGCGACCCGAACAGCGGATGCTCTCCAGCATGACGCCATCGATCATCGCGCGGGATGGCGATCTCGTCGCGGTGATTGGCAGTCCGGGCGGACGCACAATCATCAACACGGTCCTGCATCTGGTGTTGAATCTCGTGGAGTTCGAGATGAGCCTCGAAGATGCGCTTGCCGCGCCGAGGTCGCACCATCAGTGGCTGCCCGACCGGGTCACGATCGAGGACCGTCTGCCCGATCCGTCGGTCGAGGCCGCGCTGCGCGCGATGGGGCATGACGTCCGCGTTGGCGGCGGTCAGGGCCAGGCGCATTCGGTGGCGATCGAGCCCGCGAGCGGGACGCGCATCGCGATTCCTGACCCCAGGTCGAGCGACGCCGGAGCCGCGGGGACGTAGGCCCCCCGTTGCCGGCGTCACCGCCGAAAGGCGGCAGGTTCAGCGGGGCGGCGAAGCCGCGCAAATGAGCGGGAACGAGCTCCGTCGGGAGTTGGCCGTTCTTCTCTTCGAGCGCGAACGGCTTACCGTCGCCCAGGCGGCTCTCGCCTGGCGGAGATGGATCGCCTCCGCTTTCAGCATCTGCTCGCCAGCCGGGGAATCGCCGTGCATTACGACGTGGCTGAGTTCGAAGAGGATCTCCGGACACTCCGCGAGCTCGGACGCGTGTGATCGTTGTCAGCGATGCCTCGCCGCTCATCAGTCTGTCCGTGATCGGGCGGCTGGATCTCCTCCGGCAGCACCCTTGGACCCGGCTCAGACCTCGCTGCCGACCCCAACCGGCTGGGGGACCGCCGCCGCGACCGGTCGACGTACCGGCTCCTCGCGAATCGGGAGGTGGATGAGCGCCGAGCCCACGCTGAGCGCCGCGGCGAGCCACCACACCACTCCATACGATCCCGTCGCCTCGTAGAGCACACCTCCAAGCCAGACCCCAAGGAAGCCGCCGACCTGATGGCTGAAGAAGGCGAAGCCGTAGAGCATCGTCATGTACCCCGAGCCGAACATCACCATGACGAGGCCTGAGGTGGGCGGCACTGTCGAGAGCCAGAGGACTCCGATCACGAGCCCGAAGCCGATCGCGCTGGCGGGGGTGCTCGGCAGGAGGATGAAGAGCACGATCGCCACCGCCCGCAACGAGTAGTTCGCCACCAGAAGGCGCCGTTTCGAACCACGGCCGGAGAGCCAGCCGGAGCCGAGCGAGCCGAAGATGTTGGCCAGGCCGATGAGCGCGATCGTCCAGCCGCCGACCGACGGCGGAAGGCCGTGATCGTGGAGGTGCGGCGGCAGGTGCACGGTGATGAAAGCCAGCTGGAACCCGCAGGTGAAGAACCCGAGCACCAGGAGCACGTAGGATGGGTGTCGAAACGCCTCGGAGAGCGCCTGCCGGATCGACTGCTTCGGCGGTGAGAACGAGGGAGGCGTGGCGTCCCGCGGCGTTCCCGTTGCGCTGGCGGAGCGCGCCGCCATCAGCGCGGTCGAAAGAGGAACGACGAGCAGCATCAGCAGGGCGAAGATGTTCAGCGTCCCGCGCCAGCCGGCGCCGGCGATCAGCGCGGAGGTGGCCGGAGCGAAGACAAACTGCCCGAAGGAGCCGGCCGCCGTCCCCGCGCCAAAGGAAAGCGTGCGCCAGGACTCGGGAAGGAGTTTGCCGAACGCGCCGAGCACCACGTTGAACGAGCAGCCCGCAAGCCCGAACCCGATCAGCACCCCTGCACCCAGGTGCATCCCGAGCGGATCGCTGGAAGTTGCCATCAGCGCGAGTCCCGCTGCGTAGATAACTCCTCCCAGCGCCAGCACGCGCATCGGTCCGAACCGGTCGGCGACAGCGCCCGCGAACGGCTGGCCCAGACCCCATACCAGGTTCTGAAGCGCGATCGCCAGCGCGAAGACATCGCGGCCCCACCCGTTCGTTTCGGAGATGGGCGTCATGAAGAGGCCCATCCCCGAGCGTGGTCCGAAGGAGAGCATGGCGATCGCGCAACCGGCGATCAGGACGACGAACGGAGTGCGCCAGTTGCGCGGTGCAGTTCCGTGGGCGGTGCCGGAAGGGTCAACGGGCATGGCCGGTATGGAACGAGTGCTCACGCCACTGGCGCCGCCGGCAGGTCCAGCAGATCGTACTTTCCGCCCGATGCTCGCTGTCGAGCTCCACTATCGTCGATCATCGTGTAAGGAAAGATGGTTGGGGTCGCGCTCACCTCGTCGAGCCGTGTGACCTGCGCCTCGCTGAGCCTCAATTTCGTGGAGGCGAGGTTGTTCTCGAGATGTGCGACCGAACGCGGCCCGATGATCGGAAGCGCGCCCTTGCTCGCCACCCACGCGATCGCCACCTCCGCTGGCGTCACCCCCAGTTCGGCCGCGACTTCGATGACGGCATCCAGGATCGCCGTGCGCTGAGTTGTGTTCTCCGGCTGGAACACCCTCCCGCCGAGCCCTTCCGCGCGACCTCGCTCGCCTCGGCGGTACTTCCCCGTCAGCATCCCCCCACCGAGCGGCGACCACGCGACGATCCCCAACCCCAGCGCCTGACCTGCCGGCAGCAGTTCATACTCCGCTGTGCGCTGCACCAGACTGTGCTCGATCTGCAATCCTGCGATCGGCACGGCACCCCGGAGTTCCGCGATCGTCGCCGCCCGCGCCACCCGCCACGCGGGAAAGTTCGACAGCCCTGCGTAGAGGATCTTCCCGGCACGCGCCAGGTCGTCGAACCCGCGCACGATTTCCTCGAGCGGCGTCACGCCGTCCGAGAAGTGCACCCAGTAGAGGTCGATGCGGTCAGTCCGGAGACGCCGCAGACTCCCTTCAACCGACGTGACCATCGCCCTGCGGCTGTTGCCGGTCGTCAGGATTCCGCCCGTCGGGCCTGCGCTCTGAGTGTACTTCGTCGCGACCACGAAGTCATCCCGCCGCCCCTCCAGCCATTCCCCCAGGATCTCCTCCGCCTGACCGAACTGGTAGCTGTCCGACGCATCGATGAAGTTGCCTCCCGCTTCGGCGTACGCGTCGAGGATGCGCATTGCCTCCTCGGGCTCCGCTCCGTGGCCCCATCGGGTTCCGAAGTTGCCGGCGCCCAGGACGAGCTCCGAAACCCTCAGCCCGGTATGCTGTCCGAATACCTTGTATCGCATCTGCTCTCCCCTCGTCCCGGGCCGATCCGAAGGCTAACGGCCCGTCTCGCCACACAGCGACCCCGAACGATCGTTAGATGATAGGTGTAATCTATTGTGCGAAGTTATAAATGACGACCATCATGAAAAGTGTCAAGGGCTGACAGGGGAGGGTCGAGCGATGAAGGTGAGCCGGGCGCAGGCGGAGGAGAATCGCGAGCGGGTGGTGGAGGTCGCCGCCGAACTATTCCGCGAGCGGGGGATCGACGGGGTCGGGATCGCCGGAGTGATGAAGGCCGCCGGCCTCACGCATGGCGGCTTCTACGGGCAGTTCGGGTCGAAGGAAGAACTGGTGTCGGAGGCGTGCTGCCGGGCGGCGGAGCGGGGTCTGGAGAAGTGGAAGCGGATCGTCGACCGGGCGGAAGGCGACCCGTTCGAGGCGCTCGTGGACCATTATCTTTCCGAGCGTCATCGGGATGATCCGGCCACCGGCTGCGTCGTTGCGGCGCTCGGCACCGACGCAGCCCGGAGCGGCGAGCGAGTTCGTTCCGCCCTCGCCGGGGGAGTGCGGGAGTATCTCGCCTTTCTCGGCGATCTCGTGGCGGAGGTGG
>CAZUVK010000219.1:0-6919 GCA_964623785.1 uncultured Gemmatimonas sp.
AACGCGACCAGCCGGGGCAGCCACCACCGCGAGTCCCAGTATCCGTACTCAACGGTCAGATACCGGATCGTCGCCGACCCGACTGCGAAACCGATCGAGATGAACCCCAGGTTTGCGTCGAGATCCATCGTCGCGGGTGCCGCCAGGCTGAATACCCCCCTGACGAGCGAGTGAGTGTCCGCATCCAGCCAGAAGGAGCCGCTCAATAGCCGAGGCTCGGCGCGGCGGGGGAGAACCTGCAACTCCAGCAGCGTGATGTTCCGGCCATCCGGCAGCCGGATGGTCGTCGTGCCGCCCGACCGAAACCGGTAGTGCTCCTCGCTTCCCTCCTGCATCGGGTGGATGATCCCGTTGCTCGTCCCGATCGTGAGCGAGGTCGAATCGGCGGGCTCCCGCGCGGTTTCGGCTTCCGCCGGGTCCAGGAGGCCGGGCACACGCAGGAGCCACCCGCCCGTCGGATCGATGGCGAGGTCCACGGCGCCGCCTGCGTAGTCCGTACTGTCGATGGGAAGTACTCCGGGGATCGCGATCGGCACGGCCTGCCTGGCCCCGAGAATCTCCGATTGGCGACCACCCTCCCGCGTCCACGAGACCTTCGAGGCGACTTCCCGACGGAAGATCAGTCGATCCCTGCGACCAGCCTCGAGGCCGACCGAGAAGCGCTGCTTCGCGATCATCTCGTACGCATCGATGCTCGCGTTCGACTCCTCCCCTCCTGCCCTCGCACCGGCCACCATCGCCGCCGCACCGGCATCCAGGTAGGCGTCGCCCGCCGGTGTCTGCGCCGAGGCGCCCGCCGGAGCGTGCAGGAGCACCAGCGCGAGCGCCGCCAACCTCGGTGTTCTCATGTCGATCGTGAGGATGAATGCGTGGAGACGGCGTACCGCCCGCCGGCAGGATGACGGCCGGCGCCGCACGGGCCCGCGGCTTCGCCGCGTGCCCTTTGTACTCCTTCTACGGCTTTTCCGCAGCCCGAGTTTCCCGGTGCCGGGTGCCGAGCCTATCCGGTGAATCCCCTACGCCGAATGCGGATGCCCGTCGCGAACGCGGGTTCCGACGGTGCGCTGATCCGCGGTTCACCGCGATCACCGCGTGGACTCCCGAACGGCCGCCCCCATGTGCCGTTCAAAGAATTCCCAGGTGCGGTCCCACGAATCCCGCAACTCGGGTGTTTCGATCACCCGGTACGCGCCATCGACGAGCATGCTGAACGAGTGTCCGCCGGGCGGATCGACGTACACCTTCGTCTCCGCGAGCGTCGGTTGCTTCACCTGCAGTGCATGCACGAACATCTCCGACTCGACGAAATCGACATCGTCGTCGTTCGTCGCCACATGCACCATCAACGGCACGCGTAGCGCGTCGACCTGATAGACGGGTGAACGTTCGATGTATAGTTCGCGACGCTCGTGCGGCAGTCCCTGAATCCGGGACTGCGTTGAGAAGAGCGCCTGGTACGCGGGGCCTTTGTAGGACAGTCGAAACACCAGGTTGCTGACCGGAACGATCGCGACGGCGGCGCGGAACGGATGCTCGTCTCGAAAGACGGCCATCGACGCGATGTAGCCGCCATGGCTCCAGCCCATCACCCCCACCCGATCCAGATCCGCCTCAGGCACTTCTTCCGACAGATAATCGAATGCCGAGATGATGTCATCCACCTCGTAGCCGCCATAGTCGATCGCGTCGTGGAACGCCTTTCCGTACCCCGTGCTCCCTCGATAGTCGGGCGCGACGACGAGGAATCCGCGCCGCGTTGCCTCGCGAACGAACGGCAGGTAGACATCGCCCCAGTGGCTGTGCACACCCCCATGAACGAGAACCAGCACCGGGTACCCTCCGCCCGTTGCCATCGTGAGCGGACGGAAGATGTACGCAGGGATGTCCAGAGCGTCGACTCGGCTCGGATACGTCACCTTGTCGAAACGATAGCTACCGCGGGCCCATTGGCGGTACAGGCTGTCGGTGACCAGTCGAACCCGAATATCGCCTTCGTAGTCACGGCCGGGGTCGTGATCCGCGGGGTCATTGCTGACGTACAGCTCGAAGGCCCGCGCCGGATCATCGAGATCGATCGCGCGCGCCGTCTGCGCCGCCAGACCGGAGCCCACAAGCGCGAACACCTGCGCCACCAGAACGATCAGCGATGCATTCCGTGACCCGCGAAACGGCTTCAATCCGTGCATCACTCGCGTCCCCGTTCCAGTGTCGCCGCGACCGTGACGTTCGGCTGATTCACCCGCTCGATCAACCGCGTCACGACTTCTCGTCGCACCGCCGAAATCCGATTGTCGACTCGCGGTTCGTACGTTCGGTTCGTCAGGAGCACGACCCACGCCCCCGTGGCCGTGTCGAGATGGATCGATGTCCCGGTCCAGCCCGTATGGTGCAACGTCGTCGACGATCGGCACGCATCATTCCCATCCGCGTCGTCGGGGCAGTACATCTCCCAGCCGAGGCGAAATCGCCCGCCCACCGGTTGCGGACCCGTGAACTCGGCGACGGCTTCCTCCGAGAGTACCCGGACCCCGTCGAGTTCGCCACCGTTCGCGATCATAGCCATGAACCGGCCCAGGTCGCGGGCGGTCGAAAAGAGACCCGAACTGCCGCCGACCCCATCGAGCCGCTGGCCGAGTGGATCGAACGGGCGTCCCCGATAGAGCGACTGGTCGCGCAACCGGCCCGTCGGCGCGCACTCCTCGCAATCCAGACCCGGCGAAAACCGCGTCGACACCATCCCGAGCGGGCCGAACAGCCGTCGATCAAGGTAGTCGGTGAGCGGCTCGCCAGCCGCGATCTCGGCGGCCTCCCAGAGGAGGATGAAGCCGACGTCCGAGTACTGCACTCTCGCGCCCGCCGGTGGGTAGATCGGAAACCGCGCGGCCCGCGCGATCCGCGCCGCGCGGTTCTCGCCCTCGAGCGTGGCGCCCTCGGGGAGCCCGGACGTGTGTGTCAGCAGATGCCGGATGGTCACGGCATCCTTCGGCACGGCGCCGAACTCAGGGAGGTACTTCGCGACCGGATCGTCCAGCGACATCCGGCCTTCGTCGACGAGAAGCATGGTGGCGGTCGCGGTCGCTACGACCTTGGTCAGCGACGCCAGGTCGTACATCGTCCGGTCGGGGTCAACGGGCGGGGCGTTCTTCGTCCACCCAATGAAACCCTCCCCGATCTCGCGTACTTCCCGGCTACCGAGTCCGACAGCGACAGCGGCACCGGGGAACGCGCCCTCCTCGAGCTGGGCCTGAACCGGCTCGAGGATCCATGCAAGCGCGGCTCCGGAGAACGCCGGGTGGACCTCCACGCTCGCGGCCGCTGGCGGCGGGCCGTCGCCCGAGTCACCGGAGCCGACGATCCGGCCGCCCCGATCATCGGAGCCGCCACCTCGCGACAGCAGGGCCGCCCCCACCACCGTGATGAGGAACGCGCCCATCGCGATCCTTACCCACCCGCGTCCATGCACCGAGCTCGACCGTTCGATCTGATTCCGCTCGCGACTCATCGTCTCCAACTCTCCCGCCCGTCAGGCAGGTCCCGGGGGTGATCAACCGATCCTTCGATCGTTGCCCATCTCGGAATGGGGGCCACGCTCCGGGGCCGGAAACTTCAACGCCCGGTTCTCCGTAGAGACCATCGCACGACTATCCCCGCACATGGAGGAGGAGATGACCGGAAACGGCGACGGCAATGGTGGGATTCTGAAGACGGTGGCGATCTGGCTGGTCGTGGGCGTGGCGGCGATCGTCGGCTTGAAGATCGCTCTGGTTGCCCTTGGGCTGGTCGCGCGGGTGGCTCTCTTCGCGATCTTCACCCTCGGACCGATTCTTCTCGTCGGCTGGCTGGTGCTAAAGGCGCTTCGCCACTTCACCCGCGACACGATGTCGCCCGCGACCTGAACCTATGAGCGGGCGAGATGACCGTGAGGTCACTTCGCCCACTCGTCGCGCCGGGGGCGCTGGACGCGCCCCGAATTCAGGCCTCCTCGCCCTCAGCCGGCGCTTCTGGCGCTGATCCCTCGGGCGCGGGCGCGGAAACTCCTTCATCCCCCGCTGACCCCGGCCGCGCCGCGCGCGTCTCCAGCTCCTGACGTACCTCCTCCAGTTTCGACTGGACCCTGCGTAGAATCGAGTCCATCCGCGGCTGGATGTCCGCGATGAACGACTCGACCCGAGGCTGGGCATCCTTCATCTTCGCGTTCACCTTCGGGCGCAGATCCGCGACGGCGGCATCCACGGTCGAATCCAACTCATCCAGCGCCTTCCTGACCTTCGGCTTGAGATCCTCCACGGCCCGCTCGAGCTTCGACTGGAACTCGTCGAATGCATCCCGTGCGCTACGGCCGGTTTCGTTGTTCGGATTCTCCATCGGGTGCCTCTCTCCCTTTTCTCGTTGATTGAGAGGGCGTCGACGCGCCCTGTCCCTCCGGACTACGCCCGCGCGATCCCCGTTGTTTCAGTTCGAGGCGAAGGGCCGTCAGGATCAACGCTCCGCAACCGCGGGCTCTTTCGATGATCCGGCGGTGGCGTACCCACCCATGCCCGCGCCGAGCAGCAGGGTCGAAACCACCACGAGCGCGCCAGTCCAGAACGGAACCCCGACTCCCAGTCTGTCATACGCCCACCCGGCCCACAATGGTCCGATCACGCGGGCGATCCCGCCGAACGTCTGCTGAACGCCCATATATAGCCCGCGCTCATGCCGGCTGATGACCCGGGAAAGCAACGCCGTGACACATGGGAAGGTGAACGCGGTCCCCAGAGGGACGAGCGCCACGGTCAGCGCGAGCGTGAGGTAGCTCCGCGTGAACGGAATCAGCGCCAGCCCGAGCGCGAAGATGACCGTGCCGACCCGCCAGAGACGCGCTTCTCCGAGCCGGTCAACCACCGGTCCGAGAACGAACGCGCGTGTCACCACCGAGATGATCCCGATGTACATGAAGAAGTAGCCGATTGTCGCTTCCGTAACGCCGAACCTGAAGGCGAGGAAAAGCGCGAGCACCGCGGTCATCCCCTGGAACGCACCCATGGAGCTGGCGTAGATCCAGATCAGTCGCGAAGCCGGCTCTCGCCCTTTCGTCACGACGCTCCGGATGGCGTCTCGCGAACGCCGGACCTGCACGCCCTCGGCCGCCGCTGCATGGATGTCGTGCGATTCGCGGAGGAACCGCGCCGCGAACACCAGGTTCACGAGGCACAGGGCCGCGGCGAAAAGGCCGGGCGCTTCCCGTCCAAGCGAATACGTCAACGAGCCGAGCACCGGGCCGATCGCGACGCCCATGTTCGTCGCCGCCGAGATCCAGCCAAGGCTCCGTGCCCGATTCTCGGGCTCCGTGGCGTCCGCGACGTAGGCCTGGATCACCCCGGTGGTGCCCCCCCCGGCGCCCTGGATCACGCGCGAAAGGACCAGCAGCCAGATCGACGTCGCGAAGGCGAAGACAACGTAGGCGACGACCGAGAATGCCAGTCCGATCATCAACGCGGGTCGCCGTCCGTATCGATCGGATACGCGGCCCCACAGCGGCGCGCTCAGCAGCTGCGCCACCGCGAAGGTGGATACCAGGAGCCCGACCACCATCCCTGAACCGCCCAGGTCGACCGCGTAGAATGGCAACAGTGGGATCACCATGAGGAGACCCACCATGTCCATGAACGCGGTGATCATCAGTACGATGAGTTTGCCCAGCGGCTACCCCCTTTGGATGGCGATCGGCCCGATCGGCGCGTCGTTCCGGCGCGCACGCCGCTGAATGTAGCGAATGCGGGTTCGCCGGCCACCCATCCGATCGGGCCCGGTTGAGCGAATCCGGCGTGCATCTGGCGTGTTCGCTTGTCCCGACCCGGCCGGACTGGCAGATTGCGCCGTGACCGCCGCGCTCGGGCCGGGCAGACCGCGGTGCCTCTGTGCCGGCCCCAACACGGAACTGGATCCCGAAACGCCGCGATGCCAGCTGACGACGAGCGGCGCGAACCAACCGGCACCGCGCCCCCCGGAACCCCGCTCCCGCCGTCGGACACCGGCGAGCTGGCCCTGGTGATGACCGGCGGCGGCGCGCGTGGCGCCTATCAGGTCGGCCTGCTCCGATTCCTCGCCCGCCGCTACCCGCGGCTGCGAATCCGCATCCTCTCCGGCGTGTCGGCGGGCGCCGTCAACGCCGCTCATCTCGCGCAGCACCGTGGAACCTTCCACGAGGCAGTCCAGGAGTTGACCAGCCTCTGGCAGGAGCTTCTCCCCGAGACTGTGTTCCGCGTGGACGCGCCGTCACTGATCTGGAACGTCCTGCGCTCGGGGGGTCAGCTGGTCGCGGGCGGCACCACGTCCCCCCGGGTTCGCGGCATGGTCGACACCGAACCCCTCAGGGAGATGCTCATCGGTGCGCTCGACATCGAGGACGATGTCCTGCGCGGCATCGACCTCAATCTCGCCGAAGGCAAGCTCAACGCGGTCGCGATCAGCACGACCAGCTATACCACCGGTCAATCCATTACCTGGGTGCAGGGCCGCGATATCGAAACGTGGGAGAGGCCGAATCGGAAGGCCATCATCACGCGCATCGGCGTTCCACACGTGATGGCGTCCGCGGCGCTACCCGTCTTCTTCCCCGCCATCGGCATCGGGGACGCATGGTACGGGGATGGCGGGATGCGGCTCTCCGCGCCGCTTTCGCCCGCCCTGCACCTCGGCGCGCACAAGATCATCGCCGTATCCACCCGATACCGGAGAACGATCGCCGAGGCGGGTCAGGTCGAGGTCGAGGGGTACCCGCCACCCGCGCAGGTGCTCGGCGTCCTCTACAACGCGGTCTTCCTCGACGTCATCGACCAGGACGCCATCCGGCTCGAACGCATGAACCGCGTCCTCCGGAAGATGCCCCAGGAGGAACGCGACGGGATGCGCGTGGTCGATCTCTTCGTGCAACGAC
>CAZUVK010000220.1:0-6896 GCA_964623785.1 uncultured Gemmatimonas sp.
ATCCACGGTCGGTGGGCCGGCTATGAGGCCGGAGTGGCTCGCTGACCGTGGATCGACTCCCCATCCAGCCATACGAGCAGCGCCGCGTTCTCGCCGCCGTCGAGCGCGGGGCCGCGGCCGGGTACGGATGCCGCCACCGAAGCGCTGCCGCGATCCGAACGCGACTCTCCCAACACCACGGTACCGGCCTCTCCGGTGCGGTCCTCCCAGGTCGCGATGATCGACGACCCGACCTGGGTCAGCGACACCTGCGAGGGCGGGACCCATTCTCCGGTAACGAGCGCCGTTGGCGCTCCGAAACTCCTGCCCCCGTCTTCGGAGACTGTATACCAGAGCCCCTGTCGGTCCTCCTTGCCGGTGTACCAGCCCACGTGGAGGCGGCCATCCCCGTCGGTCGCGAGGGACGGGCCGGCGTGCGGACAACCCGGAAATTCCCAATCGTCCGCGTGAACGCGCACGGGCTCCCCGAATTCGAGGGTCCCCGGCGCGGCGGAAGCGACCACGATATCCCGGATCTCCCCGGGGAAGTGCTTTCGCCACGCGACGTAGACCGTGCCGTCGGGTCCGGTGACGATCGAAGTCCGGCAGCAGGGGCAGGAGTTCGTGTCGATGACCGCGCTCGCGCCGAAGCTGCGACCGTTGTCGATCGAGGATGCAACGCGGATCTCCGGGCCGGCCATCATCATCTCCGCGTCGGAGTGGCCCGCGTGCTGGGTGGTGGCCCTGTCCTGCTCCCGGGAGTCGATCCAGGACACGAAGACGGTGCCGTCGGCGCCAACGGTAATGTCGTGGAACGTGTGCGACGACGGAACGTCGCCAGCGTCGTCGTTGACGGTGATCGCGGGCGCGAAGGTCTCGCCCTGGTCCGTTGAAACGGCGAGGCGCAGGTCACTCGCGGGGAATCGGCGGCCCTCGATGACCGTGTTATTCTGCCAGAGCACGTAGACCGCCCCGTTCGCGCCAACCGCGACCTGCGCCGGTGCCTGTTCGTGGGGCGCGGCGTCGCCCGCGATGTCGTTCACGCGCCGCGGCGCCCGGAACTGGTTGCTTCCCTCATCGGCGGCCGCGAGGTACACGTTGTACAGGTCCATGTCCGACCCGACCCAGGCGACGAAGCCTCGCCCGGTGGCCGGGTCCACCGCCACCGTCGGGTGGGAGCCGCCCGCCGCGACAATTGTCGCGGCGGGACCGACGGTGACGAAACTGTCGGGCGTCGAGTCAGCGCAGCCCGCCGAAACGACCGCGAGCGCGGCCGCGGCCGCGGTGATCGGTCCGGTACGTCGGGTCGATAGCATCGGAGTTACCTCCCCCAGGTGTATTGGAGTCCGAGATAGACCGTGCGGGGCATTCCCGGCGCGAGTTCCTCACCCCTCGCCTGCGTGAACGACGCAAGCTCGGCGTACCGGGAGTCCGTCACGTTCATCAGGCGCCCGACCACTTCGAGCCCGCCGGGGATCGCGACGTTCGCGTGCAGGTTGAGGAGATCGTGTCCCTCGTACTGCGCCGTGTTCTCGGGGTTGAGCCAGTAGTCGCCGACCCGGCTCCACTCAAGCGCGAACCGGCTTCCGGCGATGCGCTCGGGCGTGTACGTCAGCCTGGTGTTGACGAGCGACGAAGGAGCGGCTTCCATCTTGTTGCCGTCATAGCTGATCGTCGGCCGCGGGCTCCACTTCTCGTACGTGTGACGAGCCAGGGTATAGCTCACGTCGCCTCGCAGCTGCTGCGTGATCTGCAGGTTGAGCCCCGCCTCGATGCCTCTGTGAAGGGTCTCGCCCGCGTTCTGCGTTTCCGGCGTCCCGTCTTCCAGCGTGTAGGTCAGGATGTCGTCGCTCACCGTCATGCTGTACACGCCGACGGTGTAGCCGAGGAGACCCAGGAGTTCCCCGCGCATCCCCGCTTCGACGCTGGTCGCCGTGACCGGCTGCAGATCGAGGGTGTTCTGCGCCGAACCCTGGCGGAAGATCTGCCCCTCGGAGGGCGCCCTGAAACCTCGGGTGAAGTTCCCGTAGATGTTGAGCATGCTCCCGAGATCATACGCGAGTCCGAGCTTCGGGCTCAGCGCCGAATAGCTCGGCGACGCGTCGGCTGGCCGGCGCCAGCGGCCGGTCTGCAGGGGTTCCAGATTGTTCGTATAGTCGTACGCGATGTGGTCGAAACGCAGCCCCGCGGTCGCGTGCAGCGCGGTGGTAAGGCTCGCGTCGAGCTGCACGTAGGGCGAGATGCCCCGGAACGTCACGTCGTAGTCATAGAGGACATCACCCGTGGTGTACTGGGTGAAGATCCCATCCGTGCGCGTCGGCGCAACCTGGTTCTCGAGCCGGTGCCCCGGGCTGTAGTCGATATCGACGCCCGCGACGACCCGGCTGTTCAGCGGGCCGAGATCGCGCCGTACCCGCGCCAGTAGCCCGAGGGAACTATGGCCCGTCGTGTAGATCGTCGGGTCATAGGTGAGCGACCAGTTCGGGAGCAATTCCATATCGTTCCACCGCGCGAACGGCGTGATGCTGACGAGCGTCCTGTCGCCCCGTATCTCCGCCGAGGTCGAAAGCCGGGCCGCGCGCACGTTTCGCAATGAAATCGGGGTGGTGTTCAGCTCCGGGATACTGTCGTACAACTCACGTGAGAGCGCGGAAGTCCCCGCGGTCTGCTGGTCGATTCGCGACCCGGTCAGCACCGTACGCAGCGTCGTGTTCGAGCCGATGTAGCTGTCCCATCGGAGCGTAGCGCTCTGCCGATCATAGCCCGTGGCGTTCCGCCAGCCGTCGGTCGTGGTGACGTTCACGTCCGCCCGGAAGGCGTTCGAGCCGATCGTGTTGCTGCCTGTGACGAGCGCGCGCCGGTACCCGTACGCTCCGCCTTCCATGAACGCCTCCATGGTAGGCGTATCGGTCGGTCGCCGCGTTTCCACGTTGATCACGCCGCCGATCGCGTCGCTGCCATACAGCGCGCTCGCGGGACCCTTCAGCACCTCCACCCGGTCGGCCTGCGGCAGGTTGACTTCGTACAGCGCGTTGTGATTGAAGAAGCCCGTGGATCGGGTCGGCACGCCGTCCTCGAGGAAAAGGTACAGCGGCTTGGTGCCAATGGGCTGACGGATCGAAGTCATGTGACCCTCGCCGCCCGTCACATTCACCCAGACGCCGGGCACCTGACTCATGACGGCTGACGGGTGCGTCGGCTTCGCGGCATGCAGCTCCTCCGACGAGATCACGCCGACGCTTGCGGCGGTTTCGGCGAGCCTCTGACGTTCGAGTGTCGCGCTGACGACGACGCCGGGGATCAGGAGCGCCTCTTCCGTGAGCTGGAAGTCGGCAACAGCCACCACGCCAGCACCGACGATCACGTGGCTACCCGCGGGGATTCCCACGATCTGGTACTGTCCGCGACTGTCGGTCTGGGTCGCGAGTTCGGTTCCGCGGACCTGCACGAGCGCGCCGGCCACGGGCGCTCCGCCCACTGCGTGACGCACGGTCCCGCGAACCGCCGTGGCATTCTGCGCGGCGAGGACGTCCGGTTGGGCTATGTAGAGAATCGCCACCGCCGGGAGCACCCGGAGGATGTTGACGATTCGATTCAGGGTTGAGCTGTTCACGACTCACCTCGGCTCGATTGACGCGTACCGTCGAACGACGGCGGGTTGCCGCGCAGGACTCGACGCTATGGCGGATCAGGAGCGATCAGCCGTGAGCCGGAGGTGCGTTCGGGTAGGGAAAGAAGAACGGAATGAACGCCGTGAAGAGCCGATCCGCGGCGGGGAGGACCACCGGCGATTCGACGGCGAAGGCGGCAAACTCGAAAATATCGAAGTCGGCCGGAAGATGTACACCCGCCGCGCTCTGGCAGGCACCGACGTGAGTGCAGAGCCCTGACTCACCGTGATGATCATGCCCCGGAGCGCCGGCCGGATCCGGGGTCGGAGCGTCGTGGTGGTGGGCGTCGTGACCAGCATCCGAATGCTCATCCGCACTCGCCGCGCCGTAAGCCGCATCGTGGAATGGACACGGCTGAAAGCCGAAACCCTCCCCCGCCGAACTGAGCAGGAAGAGGACCGCGGCGAACAGTGCCGAGAACCGTTTCGAAGCGTTGCGAATCACGATCGCGCGACCTTGCGTTTTCGATGAATTCGGGGGGCGATCAGGATGCCCCGGCGCAATGCCAGCCACCCGACGCGCTACCGCCAATCTGGCGATCCCGGGATCGGGGGTCAAGCCGCCGACCGGGATCCCGCGCATCCTTCCATCTGTCTGTACAGCGGCCGAGCCGGGGCGTTGGGGGGCGGCCGGTGTCCAACGCCGCGCCGCGCTACACTGACTGGGGCGCCGGCCGTGGGTCCGACGCCTCACGGACCGCGGCGAACCTCGCGCGATGAAGCGCGCGCGAACCGAATACCGCGCAAGGCTCCAGGCACGGGACGATCTCCATCCCGCTCTCGGACACCCCGCTCCGGGATGCTTCGGCCGGCATCGCTTCGAGCATCGACGCATCGAGGCCTGTGCTCCAGCGGCGCCCGCGAAGGCAGGAGCCACAGCACTCCGCGATGGTTGCGAGAAGCGCCGACTGCCCGATCGAGCCGATCCGCTCATACATCCCCGACTGCCGCGCGGCCCAGGTCGCGAATGGGACCACCGCGGCTCCAGGAGCGCCGAAACGGTGCTCCGCCCAGTGCAGGACGGCTCCCGGATAGAGGAGTGAGATGGCGCGCCAGAGACCGTCGGCATCGAGTCCCTCAATCCGCCATCCAGTGGCGAGCGTGTCCGCGAAGCGAAGTGGGCGGTACTGACCGGCGTCATCCGCGCGCGCGAACTCGAGCGCGCTCTCCGGATCGCTCGATCGAACGACGCGATCGCCGGTCGCGTCCCAGTCCGACTCGTGCGTCACCCTGTACAGCCCGTCGGCCGCTCGGCCGATCCGCACTCGCAGGAAGGTCGCACCGTCCATGCCCGCCTGGTCGACCCATTCGAAGAAGTGCCGTCGGGCGACGGTGACGGGGCGGTCCTTTCGCGTCGCCCCGAAGCGCGCTCCGGCGCCCGAGGGTGGATCCGCCGATACCGGGTCCGCGAGGACACCCCCCTCCGCCGTCGCCTCGTCGACCATCGAGAGGACGATCCCGGCGATCTGGTGAAGGGTTCCAACCGGCGGGGCGTACCAGATCGTGCGCCCGCCCCGGACCGTGCGCGCCCCTTCCAGGGAGAGGTCTCGCGGAATCGTTGCCGCGGTGTGCCACCCCTCCGCGAGAAAATAGGGGATGAGGATGACCTCCTCGGTGTTGACCGAATCCAGCACCTCCGCGATCCCGGGCGACTCGTCGAGGAACCCGCAGGCGACCGAGGCGAATTCGCCCCGCTCGCGCAGCGACGCGACAAGTTGGTGGACCGTGTCACCGGATGTGTCGTTTCGTTCGGTACCGTGCCCGATGATCACGACCGTAGCCGCGGCGGCAGCGAACCCGCCGTTCAGCGAGACCGCCAGCGCCTGATCGAGGACGAGACCTTCCATCGCCGGATGCGCGCCAACGGGCGGATGGTAGTGAATACGTCGATCGTCGCCGACGGCGCGAGGGTCACTCAACCCGAGCTCCCGCGGGAGCACCTGTCGGGTGAAGTATCCCTCGGCCAGGAAGAGCGGGACGATGTGGACATCGTCGCAGTCGGTGAGGGCGATCGCGTCCCTCAGCAAAGGCTCCTCCTTCCAGAACACCTCGACGACCTCATCGAAGCCGCCCGTTGCCCGCAGTCGACGAGCATGCTCGTAAACCGGCGTGCTGGAAGACGCGTTCAGGTGAGACCCGTGCCCGACCAGGAGGAGGGCCCGGGTACGGGGACCGCGGTGACTCCCGGGGATCATTCGGAGAGTGTCGCCAACTCGCTCGTCACACCGTCGGGGATCGAGCTCGCGTGGTCCGCATTCGCTTCCCCCGCCAGCCTGATCCCGTCGTCGGTCAGGCTTCTCGATACGGCGGCGACGACTCCGCGAACCGAATGGTCGCCAGCGATGGCGTGGACTGGCAGGCCGCATCCGAGCGCCGTTTCCGCCGTGCGCGGACCGATGGCGATAACGCGAGCGCCCAGTGACGTCTCGGGGCCCCCGGCCAGGGCGCTCGCCAGGGCGCGCGCCGCGGTTGACGAGGGGAGTACGATGGCGTCGACGTCCAGGGGCGGGCGCCGTTCGTCGCTCGCGCGGCCGTCCACACCGACTCGAAAAATCTCGATCTCTTCCACGAGGGCGCCGGAAGCGCGCAGACAGGTCGCGACCGGCGAAGTGGCGGCCAGTTCGCGCGGGAAGAGGATCCGGACCCCTTCCACCGGAGCGATCTCACGCAGCCGCCGCTCGATGGCCGCGGGATCGAACGTCCTCGTGTTCAGTTCGGGCTTGACTCCGCGCTCCGTGAGCGCGTCGGTCGTGGCGACCCCCAGCGAGGCGATTCGGATGGTGGCAAGGGCCCGGGTGTCCAGTCCGCGATCGGCCAGGAGGTCCCAGAAGTACCGAACGGCGGCGGGGGAGGTAACGAGCAGCCAGTCGAATGCGGCCAGCCCGGCGATCGCGCGCCCGGTGGCGGGCGTCGCCGGAAGCGGCTCGGAGACGAGCTTCGGGTACTCGATCACCTCGGCGCCTCGCGACCGAAGCGCGGCTGCGAGGCGCGACGGCTGCGCACGAGAGCGCGCGACAAGGATCCGGCGCCCGTGGAGATCGCCCCGATCGAACCATGCGATTCGTGACCGGAGCGCCGCAACCTCACCGACCACGACGAGCGCCGGCGCCGCGATCCTGCTGGCCCGGGCAATCGCGCCGATGTCGGCGAGCGTGCCGGAGACCGTTCGCTGGCGGTCGTGCGTGCCCCATTCGATGACGGCCGCGGGCGTGTGGGCGGGCCGGCCACCGTCTGCTTGCCGGTGGCC
>CAZUVK010000221.1:0-2016 GCA_964623785.1 uncultured Gemmatimonas sp.
CCTTCGCGGGTTACCATGCCGCGCGCGCGCTGGCCACGGAGTACGACACGCCCGAGACCGCTTCGCGCCCGTTCGACCGGCGCCGCAACGGATTCGTGCACGGGGAGGGCGCCGGGATCGTGGTCCTGGAGTCATTGACGGCGGCGCTCGAACGGGGCGCGCCGATCCTGGCGGAGATCCTGGGCATCGGCCTGAGCGCGGACGCGCACCACGTGACCTCGCCGCCAGACGACGGCTACGGCGCGGTGCTCGCGATGCGCAGGGCGCTGCGAAGCGGGGGGATCGCTCCCGACGAGATCGACTACATCAACGCCCACGGGACTTCGACCCCGATCGGCGATGTCGTGGAGACTCGCGCCATCCGGGAGGTATTCGGCGAGAGGGCGTACGAGATCCCCGTTTCATCGACCAAGTCGATGCTCGGGCACTCGCTGGGGGCGACCGCGGCGGCCGAGGCCGTGCTGTGCGTGAACGCGCTGCGCGAGGGGATCGTTCCGCCGACGATCAACCTCACCGACCCCGATCCGGAATGCGATCTCGACTACGTCGCGGACGGCGCCCGCCGGAAGGCCATACGAACCGTGGCGTCCAATTCGTTCGGCTTCGGCGGGGCCAACACGTCACTGATCCTCAGGCGTTGGGACGGGGAATAGCGCAGCCCCCGAGCAGGCGCACTAGCGGGACCGACGGCCGCCGCGCCGCGACCCCCCTTCCAACGCACCGCCCGCCTCCGCGCCGGCGAACATCGGCTGGCGACGTGGTTGAGCCGGCTCACTGATTCGCTCGATCGTCTCGGCCACCTCCGACTCACGCTCGATATCGTGGCTTGCGTAGTCGACGGCGAGATCGGCCTGCGCGATGATCCCGACAAGTCGGCCGTCGCGATCGGTCACGGGAATCCGGCGAACCTGTTCCTGACGCATCAATCGCATCACCTCCCGGACGGTGTCGTTCTGGTTGATCGTCCGGACATCCGCCGTCATACAGTCGTTGACGCGCACGCCACCGTCCCTGCCATCGGCGATACAGCGGGTGACGATGTCGCGATCGGTGATCACACCGCGCAGCTGCATCTTCTCGACGCTGTCCACGACGGGGATGATGCCGACATCGAGTTCCCGCATCAATCGCGCGACCTCGGTGATCGACGCGTCCGGGGTGACGACCCGCGGGTTGCCGGTCATGATGTCGAGCGCGCGAATCGAGGGGCCGGTCCAGGAGTCGTTCATGCGACTCCAGGTTGGTCGGGCGCGAAGGGAGTCTTCCCACCCGGGCGAATAGCCGAAATCACGTCGATCGTAGTCCTGTGCTCCCCAACCCGGACCGCGATCGTAGGGGCCGTAGTCGCCATCGTACCGGCCTTCGTAGGTGGAGCGGCGGCCGTATCGAAACGCGCCCACCCTCCCCCAGCCGGCGTCACCGAGGCCATAGTTCGCGTCGTATCCGATTCCCGGCATCCCCTCATAGCCTTCTCCGTACCAGCCCTCCTCGCCCGGGAACCGCCGCCAGTCACCCGTGCCGCCCCAGCCGTCGGAGCGCATCCCTCCCATATAGGGCCCCTGTTCGCGCCAGCGGCCGAAGTCGCGACCGTAGTCACTCCTGTAACGTGCCATTGTCTCCTCCGGGAAGTGCGGTAAACGGTGGGGACTCCGCTCGGCTCCCGACGCAAGATGCCGGCCTCATTCCGCACGCCGCCGGGACATGCCAAGGAGGAATGTGGATCAGCCGCGGGACCTTTCGCGCGACCGCGCGATGGCGACGAAGAGGAAGCCGAAGACGGCGATCGCGGCGAACGAGAACCACTGGATCGCGTAGCCGAGGTGGGGGCCTTCGTCGAGAGCGGGGGGTGGGACCGGTATGGGAAGGCCGCCAGGCGACCCTTCGGACCCGGCCTGCAGATAGAGCGGCGGGATCGGCGCGTCGAGCCGCACGGCGATGGTGGCGCCATCGATCCGCCGATAAGTGCCGACCTCAAAGCCATCGGGCGGGGTGGGTCGCATGTCATGCTTGCCGGAA
>CAZUVK010000221.1:2026-6850 GCA_964623785.1 uncultured Gemmatimonas sp.
ATCGACGACGACGGTGAGCGGCGTGCCTCCGTCGGGATCGTCTGGAACGGACTGCAAGGTGCCCGAGACTCGCACTGGTCCGGACACCCGGAATGGTCTTGGATCCACCGTGGCGGCATCGGGCGAGGGCAGCCACCCGCGATTGACGAGGATCAGACCGCCTTCATCGAGCCGGAGTGGGGTGACGAGATGGACACCTGGTTGGCCGTCATACGAGCGGCCGCGCAGGAGAACTTCGCCGGAATGATCGAAGGTCCCGATGGCGGTTGCCTCGCGAAAGAGATGGCCGTCCGGATCGAGGTAGATCGCGGCGATTCCGGATCTGTCGAGGGGTAGCGGGGGAAGTGACCCGGCCGCGGCGGTCCGCGCGTTGAACTCGCGCCGCTGTTCCAGTCGATCGAGTTGCCAGAAGCCGAGCCGGATGCAGACAGCGGCGACGATGACAACTCCGAGGACCAGCAGAGCGCCGGAGAGACGGGGAGTCTTCACCAGCCCCGCGCGTTCTCAGCGCCAGCTCTCGTCCTCGGGCAGATCCTTCCAGTCATCGCCGCTCGTCCACTCGTCTTCCGCCTGCCGGATCTCTTCCATGTTGAGCGGCTCGTCCTCACCGAGAGAACGGCGCCACGGCTCCTCGTCCGAGGCGACGAGCGTCGCGGCCTTCTGGCGGAGCACCAGGATTCCGCCGACGATGACGAGCAGAGTCATCAGAAGCCAGAACATCAAACTACCGAGGGTTGAGGATAACCGCCCGCGATCGGTGCCGCGAGTGCGACGGCCCGGGAATCAGCCGCGCCGGCGAATCGTCTCGCGGAACCTCGCCGCCGTTGTCGATGCCGCCTCCTCGATCCGCTCCGCCACGTTTTCGCGGAACTCCGCGAAGCGCGACGGAAGGTCGTCGAGATCGTCGTCATCGTACCGGGCGGAATGATACATCTCGCCGAGCTCATCGACCGCCGACTCGAGCTGGTCGATCCGCGACTCCTGGGCCCGGGCGATCGAGAGCAGTCTGCGAGCACGCCGTTCCCAGCGTGAGGCACGGGCTTCGCGTTCCGCCCGTTCCCTGTCCGCCTTCCGCCGGCCCGCCTTGCCGCCGCCGGTCAGCAGCCCGAGTATGAGCCCGGCGCCGAGCGCGACCCCCACTACGGCGAGCGGCTTCTCTCTTAGTCGCGCGCCGACATCGAAACGTTCGCGGAGGTCGGCCTTCTTCCGAAGGAGGGCCTCCTCGATCTCGTCGATGGTTTCCGACATGCGGGCCCGGGTACGCTCGATCTCGTCGCGAGCGGCTCCCGAGTCGCGGGGTCTTTCATTGATGTCCGTGGCCATCGTAGTCCGATTAGCGGAGAATGCGGCCAGCGACGAAGCCGACGGCAAGGGCGATGAGCGAATACCTTGCGAGATGCGGTCGGATCTCCGCCGTCGCCAGGTCGACGAAGTCGATTTCCTCGCGCGCTTCGATGGACTTTCGCGGCTTCTGGACCGGAGTCACCCGCGGGGGCGCCTCGGCCGTCGCGCCGGCGGTCCTGATTTCAGTCACCATGACTTTCTCCTCGCGCCTCGCGGCATCTTTCCATAGCTGTCGACTTGACGGATCCGCGGGGGGCGAACGGGTGCGCTCGATGCAGTATCCATTCCAGTGCCAGGTGCGTCAATATGGCGTGGAAACGGCGTGATGGCTTCAAGTATCGTCAACCCGGAGGTCTGACCGTGGCGGATGTCGAAGGCAAGGTGGTAATGGTGACGGGCGGGTCCGCCGGGCTGGGGCTGGCTCTGGCTCTCGCTTTTGCCGAAGCTGGCGCATTGGTGTCGATCTGCGCGCGAGAGGAGCCGGCGTTGAAGAAGGCGCGCGAGCGGATTCTGGGGCTGACCGATCATTGCGTCGCCGTCGCCGCCGACGTGACCGACGAGGACAGGATGCGCGACTGGGTCAGGCAAACCGCCGAAGCGCTGGGAGACCCGGAGGTGCTCATCAACAACGCATCGATTCTCGGCGAACGACTCGCGCTCCAGGACTACCCTGTCGAGAACTGGCGTTGTACGATGGATGTCAACGTGACCGGTACCCTCATCGCGACACAGGCGGTCCTGCCCGGCATGGTGCGACGTCGAACGGGATCGATCGTCACCGTTTCTTCGGGCGCGGCGATCCCCCCGCGCGTCCGATGGGGCGCGTACGGGGTCTCCAAGGCAGCGGTCGAGAGCCTGACGCTGAACCTCGCGGAGGAGTTGCGAGGGACCGGCGTCCGCGCGAACGTGGTCGACCCGGGCGCGATGCGGACCGAAATGCGGGCCGCGGCGTATCCCGCTGAGGACCCTGGGCGCCTGAAGGACCCGTCCTCGATCGCGCCTTTGTTCCTGTGGCTGGCGAGCGCCGAGTCGGGTCAGGTCACCGCGTCCCGAATCGTGGCGGAGGAGTGGCTCGAGGAAGTGGTCGGCCGCTGAAATCCGCTGGACTCATCCCCCGGACCCAAACCGCGCATGCGCGTCCAACGGATATTCGCTCTCCTGCTTCTGATTTCGACCGTGGGTGGCTGCGCGGTGATCGGCGCCGGGCTCCAGGCCCCGCGGTTCTCGATCGCGAGTGATCAGCCGTCCGAACTCCGCCTCCTCGGGCCGTCTATCCAGCGGCCACTGGGCGGAGCGTCGATCCGGCTCTTCGCCCGTGTCGACAACCCGAACCCGGTCGGGATCACGCTCCGCCAGTTGACGGGGACGCTGCAACTCGAGGGGTATGACGCGGCCGACGCTGACTTCCCCCTCGGCGTGCCGCTCACGGCGAACGGCTCGGCCGTGGTCCCGCTGGACATCGCGGTCAGTTTCTCCAACCTCCCGGGGCTGGCCGAGGTGATCGGAAACGCCGTTGTCCGGGGGAGCGTCGGGTACTCGCTCGCCGGGATCGCGCAGGTCGACGCGGGCACGTTCGGGACGCCGACGTTCGGGCCGATGACCCTCCTGCGCGGTGAGCTGGACGCGCGGCGCTAGTGCTGTGTATCTGGCGTCCCGTGGCCATGCGACAGCCACCGCATCCCACCGCACCATGACAGTCGACCCCGGGCGACCGATCGCTCGGGGTCGACTGTCATCGCCACGTCGGCCGGCTAGTTGCCGTATACCGCCCCGGCGAGGATTCCGATTGCCCGTTCGCAGCGGTGGCAATAGAGCGCCGCCGCGTAGTCGCCCTCCGGCTCGGTCACTGACGCGAAACCGTTGGGATCTATCTCCGGTTCGATGAACGCGAGGACCTCGATGAGTTCGGGCCCGCACGTTGGACACGGTACGTTCGACGGATCCTTGCGATACGCCATGAGGAGCTGGAGGGCTTCGGAATCGCTGAACGGCCCGCTGGGCTGCGGCAGCTCCGTCGCGTCGAGAATGTGCGCTATGCGGTTCATCCTTCCCTCCCAGGTATGGGGGAGCGCCTGGCTCCCACCCATCTATCTGTCTATATGTCAATCACTTACAGAGCTTTCCCCCAGTATGGGGTATTGCAACAACCGTTCTCATTCCACGGAGTAGGTGCCGGTTGGCGCCTTGTCGATCAGCCGGCGGCGGGATAGGTTTCGCGCCTCTCGAAACCCCTTCCGGAGGACTTTCCGTGCAGATGATCCGTCAGCCCCGCGTCACGCTGATCGCGCGCCAGGAGTTCGTTTATCCCGAGCACATCAACTGGAAGAGCGACTCGGACGTTCCGGCACAGGCGCTGACGGAGTTCTCGGGACGACTCTGCTACCTGTCCTTCGGAGCGGACGCCGGCATCGAGGGCGGGCACAAGACAATCGGCGGGCGAACGACGAACGAGTCGTACCTGGCGAACATCCTGAAGGTGAAGCACGGGAGCGTGCTTGAGCACGGCGTATGGACGGTGCTCATCGAGGGGGTAAGCCGAGCGCTGACGCACGAACTGGTGCGGCACCGTGCCGGGTTCGGCTTTTCGCAGCTGAGCCAGCGGTACGTCGACGAGTCTGAGATCGGGTTCGTGCTGCCGCCGGAGATCGAGGAAGGGACGCGGGCGTTCGAGGTCTGGGGGCGCGCGTGCGAGGAGTCGCTGGTCGCCTACCGCGAGATCCTGGCGGACCTGGCGGAGCAGATCGGGGAGGAAGGCACCGCGACGATGCGACGGAAGCGGGCGCGCCAGGCCGCCCGGGCCGTGCTGCCGAACTGCGCGGAGACGAAGATCGTGGTGACGGGGAACGCGAGAGCGTGGCGTCACTTCGTGGAGATGCGCGGGAGCGAGACGGCGGACGTGGAGATCCGCCGCCTCGCGGCGGCCGTGCTGCGCGTATTGCTGGATGAGGCGCCGAGCATCTTCGGCGACCTCGCGATCGTACCCGCCGAGGACGGCACCGAAGTGGTCCGAACGGACTACAGCAAGGTCTGATCGCTCGCGGGCGCAGCGGGCCCGCCGGCGTACAGGCCGGTGTGCGGCTGGGCGAATGCCATGGCGAACGCGCCGATGATCAGGATCCAGATCAGCACGTAAACCGGCACGAAGTACTGTCGCTTCTTCAGCATCTCGGGGTAGTCGATCGGCTTGCCGGCGAACTTGCCCCGGGGCTTGCTCGGGAAGAAGAAGGTCTTGTACGTCTCGATCGCCACGACGCTGTAACCCGCTGCGCCGATCCCGATGTAGACCCAGTCGTCCGTAAAGAAGGCGAGCAGAACCGCCCAGAATAGCGTGACGCCAGGGCTGCGGAAGAACTTGAAGGTCTCGAACCCCTCAACGGGCGCATCCTTCCACGCGCCGCCGAACGCCGTCAGCCATCCCCCGAGACTCCCGATGGTGATGAGCACCAGGTCCGGCTGGTGGGCCAGGCAGTCGCGCTCCAT
>CAZUVK010000222.1:0-6761 GCA_964623785.1 uncultured Gemmatimonas sp.
ATGCGCCGCGCCATATGCCTCGAGGGCCCACACTTCCATCTCGCCGAAACGCTGGCCACCGAACTGCGCCTTCCCGGCGAGCGGCTGCTGCGTGACGAGCGAGTACGGCCCGATGCTGCGTGCATGGATCTTGTCGTCGACCAGATGCGAGAGCTTCAGCATATAGATCGCACCGACGGTCACCGGTGACAGGAACTGATCACCGGACCGGCCATCGCGAAGCCGGACCTTGCCACCGGGGGTCAGCCCGGCGCGCTCCATGTGCTCTTCGATGGCGGCGTTGATGCCTTCCCCGCCCTTCGCCTTCTTGAGCGCCGCCGCGGCCGGGAACGCGCCACCGATCGACGTCTCGGTCTCGCTCCGGGCGGACATCTCTTCGGCCGCCGCGATGAGGTACTCCCGAAGGAGCTTGAGCTTCGCCGCCGGTCCGGCGGGCAGCGCCTTGAGCGAGGTCAATCGGTCCAGCGACCGGCCGATGCCCGAGAGCGGCAGCGGTTCGTCGATGGGGACCATGCGAACGGCCTCCGCCATGGCGCGGATGTCCGTCAGGTCGAAGCTGGGCGCCTCGTGTGAGATCCCGAGCGCCTCCCTTGCCCAGATCGCGCCGGCGAAACGGAGCAGCGTCCCGATCTCGTCTTCGGACGCGCCCTGGAAAACCGGTGTCTTGGCCTCGAACCCGAGCACGCGCGCCACCCAGCCGAGGTGAGTTTCGAGAATCTGGCCGACGTTCATGCGGCTCGGCACGCCGAGCGGGTTGAGGCAGACATCGACCGGCGTTCCGTCGGGCATGAACGGCATGTCCTCTTCCGGAACGATACGAGCGATGATGCCCTTGTTCCCGTGGCGACCAGCCATCTTGTCGCCGACCGATATCTTGCGCTTCTCCGCGAGGTAGACCTTCACGAGCTGGACAACGCCCGGCGGGAGTTCGTCCGGCTGGAAGACCTTGTCGATCTGGTCCTCGGTGCGCTGGCGCACCCGTTCCACGCGCTTCTTGCTTTCATCGATCAGCCGCCGGAGCTGCTCGTTCACGTCGCGGTCGGTGACCTTGAGCGTGGTGAGATCGAGCTCAGCCAGGTCGAGTCCGTTAACGACCTCGTCAGAGAGCGCCGCGCCCTCCGCGAGATAAGGTTCCACCGTACCGCGCTTGAGGAAGAGCGCGACTTCCTTGCCGCGGATGAGTTCCTTGATCTCCTCATCACGCGCCTCCGAGATCCGACCGATCTCGGCGCGCTCGAAGTTGCGAAGCTCGCCGATCCGCTGGCCGTGCTCCTTCTCCAGGAGCGGATCGTCGATACGCCGCGAAAAGACCTTGACGTCGATGACGGTGCCCTCGACACCCGGGGGAACCTTCAGCGACGAGTCCTTCACGTCCTTGGCCTTCTCACCGAAGATCGCCGTGAGCAGCTTCTCTTCGGGGGAGAGTTCGGTCTCGCCCTTCGGCGTGATCTTGCCGACCAGGATGTCGCCCGCCTTGACGCGCGCGCCGATGCGAATGATGCCGCGCTCATCGAGGTCGATCAGCGACTCTTCGGCGACGTTGGGAATCTCGCGGGTGATTTCCTCCATGCCGCGCTTTGTGTCGCGGACCTGGAGTTCGAGTTCCTGGATGTGGATCGATGTATAGACGTCATCCTTCACCAGGCGTTCGGAGAGGACGATCGCGTCTTCGAAGTTGTGACCGTACCAGGGCATGAACGCGACCAGCAGGTTGCGGCCGAGCGCGAGTTCACCGTGGTCGGTGGACGCGCCGTCGGCGAGGATCTCGCCGCGCCGCACTTCCTGGCCCTTCCGGACGAGCGGCCGCTGGTTGATCGCGGTGTCCTGGTTCGTCCGCCAGTACTTCTTCATCCGATACCGGTCGAACTGCGTGAGCCGGCGTAGCGGTTCACTGCTCGATGCGCTCTGCTGTGAGCCGGTATCGATCAGGATGTGGTCCGCCGTGACTTCCTGAACCACGCCGGCACGCCTGGCGATCACGACGGCGCCGGAGTCGCGCGCCGCGGTCTCCTCGAGGCCGGTCCCGACGAGAGGTGCCTCCGGGAAGAGGAGCGGAACCGCCTGCCGCTGCATGTTCGAACCCATGAGGGCCCGGTTCGCGTCGTCGTGCTCGAGGAACGGGATCAGGGCGGCCGCAACCGACACAAGCTGGTCCGGCGCGACGTCCATGTAGTCGATCTCGTCCGGCCGCAGGAGCGGGAAGTCGCCCCGTTCGCGGCAGAGCACGAATTCGTTCTCGAAGTTGCTCAACTCGGTGAGCGGAGCGTTCGCCTGTGCGATCCGCGCCACTTCTTCCTCGTTGGCGGAGAGCCACGCCGTGATCTTGGTGATCACGGGAGTAACGTAAGTCGGTGCCGCGCCGGGCTGGATGGCCAGGCGCCCCACATCGGAAGCGGGCAGCAGGGCTGGCACACCGGTCGTGTAGTCGAGCCCGACCCGGTCCGGCGCGTCCTCGGGCGCCTGCGTCTCGACAAGCCCTTCGATCTGCATGGTGTAGAGCGCCTCCGTCACCGCTGGCGTCAACACCGTGCCCGGAGGCGCGAGATACGCGGACGTCGAAGGCTTGAACACCTGAACGGGCAGCGAGACGGGGTTGCGGATCGTCTCCGGCGCGACGCCACGGGCTTCGGCGCCCGCGCGTCGGGAAATCACGCGAACGAGGTTCACCGGCTGTTCGGCGATCCGCCGCGCCATATCCTCGGAAATCCGCTCGCCACGCCGAGCGAGGACGGGCAGCTTCTCGAAAACCGCCGGCCACTCGGGCTGGCTGATCTCACCGGCAAGCATCCGCGGATGGACTTCCGACCAGTCACGCAGGTCCTCGGCGAGTTCGGCGTCGATGATCATCTGACGGAAGAGGTCACGCCCCTTCGCGGCGTCGAGCGTCTCATCGGCCTTGGCAAACACGCGGGTCCGCTCCCCGATCACGACACGCACCGACTCCTGCAGCTTCACCTCCGGGCTATATCGGAGGATCGTGCGCACGACCTTGCGGTAGGGCGTCTCGATGAAGCCGAGGTCGTTGATCTGCGAATACGTGGTAAGGCTGTTGATCAGCCCGATGTTCGGACCTTCCGGGGTCTCGATCGGGCACATCCGGCCGTAGTGCGAATAGTGAACGTCGCGCACTTCGAAGCCAGCGCGCTCGCGTGTCAGGCCGCCCGGCCCGAGCGCGGAGAGTCGCCGCTTGTGCGTGAGTTCAGCCAGCGGATTCGTCTGATCCATGAACTGGCTCAACTGCGACGAACCGAAGAACTGCTGGATCACCGCCGAGACCGTCCGTGCGTTGACGAGATCGTCGATGTTGATCTTGTCGGGGTCCGACACGATCGACATGCGCTCGCGGACGAGGCGCGCCATTCTCGAAAGACCGACCGAGAACTGGTTGGCGATCAACTCGCCGACCGAGCGCACCCGCCGGTTTCCAAGATGGTCGATATCATCGGTGTAGCCCCGCCCCTCATGGAGTTCGACGAGGTGCTGGAGCAGGGCCAGGACGTCCTGCGCGGTGAGCGCGGTCATCCCGGCGGGCGGCGTGGAGAAGCCGTTCGCTTCGAATGCCGGCTGGAGCCGCTGATTGATCTTGTACCGGCCGACGCGGCCCAGGTCGTAGCGCTTGTTGAGCGACTCTTCCGAGTATTCCCCGTAGTCGAATCGGCCGTTCAGCTGCCCCGGGGTGAGCTCACCGGCGACAACGAACGAGCTTCGGGGCTGGAATAGCAGCCGCCACACGCCGGCATAGACAGTCAGAACGCGAGCGAGATCATAGACCAGGAGTTTCGGCGCCTTGGCGCCGCGCTCCGTCTTCTCCTCGCGGAAGGTCTCCCATACGTACTTGATGCCCCGCTCCTGGGCAAAGCGCACCATCCGCTCTTCCGTCGACCGCTGCTCGCGGCCGGGAGTCTCAACGGTGGCTTCTTCGGCCTCGTTCCAGCGGGCGAGGAAGTCGGCGATGTGCAGCGTCTGCGGCAGTGCGGCGAGGAACTGTTCCTCGCTCCACGTGTCGGGTGACGGCGCGGTCCCCGGTCGGAGCAGGTTGTGGATCGCGAAGAGCGCGTCGACCGTCCCGTAGGTGGGGTCCTTCGCGAGCGTCGCCCGCATCGTGGTCCCACCATGCCCCTGAGGCCGGTAGATGGAGACGTTCTCGAGACCGGCCCGCTGGAGCCGCCCGACGAGATCCGAGGCCAGCTCTTCACCGGCGCGGCCGATCAGGGCGTTCCCCGCCGTCGGAATCGTCGCGATGCCCGCCGCGCGAAGCGCCGCGTAGATCTCTTCGGTCAGCCGGGTGCCCCGTTCGAAGATCTCGCCCGTCGTCGGCAAGACCACATCGCGATAGAGGAGCGGCCCGTTCTCGCCGAGCAGGGCGGGATCGGGGACATCCTCCGCAAGGAAGCCAAGGAAGGCTTCGGCCGAGCGTCGCGAATCGCGGACGGTCTCGCGCTCGAGACTCGTGAGCGGGACCGTGGCGCGCTTGAAGAACAGCTCCAGCACGTCCGAATCACGGCTGTAACCGACGGCGCGAAGCAGCGCGGTGGCCGGGAATTTCTTCTTCTTGTCGATATGGACCGACACGACATCATGGATGTCGATCGTGAACTCGACCCACGAACCACGGAACGGAATGATCCGCGCGCTGAAGAGCTTGCTTCCGTTCGGGTGGATCGTCTCCTCGAAGACGACGCCGGGCGAACGATGGAGCTGCGAAACGATCACGCGCTCCGCGCCGTTGACGATGAACGTCCCCAGCGGCGTGAGAAGCGGCAGGTCACCGAGGTACACTTCCTTCTCGATGATGTCCTTGGGCTTGCGCTCGTCACCGACGTCCTCCCAGACGATGAGGCGCAGCGTAGCCTTGAGCGGAGCGGCGTACGTCATGTCGCGCTCCATGCATTCCTCGATGTCGTACTTCGGCTCGCCGAGCGAGTACTTGACGAACTCAAGGGAGAAGTTCCCGTTCACATCACTGATCGGGAAGATCTCATTGAAGACGCGCTCGAGGCCGACATCCTCGCGTTCCTGGATGGCGGCTTCCGTCTGGAGCAGTGTTTGAAACGCCTGAAGCTGAACGTCCAGGAGATTTGGCATCTCCATGCCGGACGTGAGCTTGGCGAAGGAGACGATCGGTTTATCGCGAGTGGCCAAAATTGGTCTCCCTCCTAAGCGGCCGGAAGTGGTGTACGGGCGTAGAGGCCGTACGCGAACCGCGGAAAGCACAGATTCCCCCAACCGGGCAAGCCGGCGGGGTCCGGGTCCAATCTATGGATGTAATTGGCGACCTTCGTGCCATTGCGCCGTCGAGCGAGAGGGAACGTAGCCCCTGACGAACCGCCGGTGCCGGCCGTGGCCGGATGCGGTCGACAGAACGAGGAACCCGGGAGAGGCCGCGAGGCCTCTCCCGGCACACCCTCTGGCCGGCCCTACTTCAGCTCGACGGTCGCGCCCTGATCTTCGAGTTTCGCCTTGAGCTGCTCAGCCTCTTCCTTCGAGACGGCCTCCTTGACGGTCTTGGGGGCGCCATCGACGAGGTCCTTGGCTTCCTTCAGGCCCAGGCTGGTCACTTCGCGGACGACCTTGATGACCTGGATCTTCTTTTCGCCGGCGGCGACGAGAACGACATCGAACTCGGTCTTCTCCTCGACGGCGGGTGCCGCGGCGCCACCACCGGCACCGGCGGCCGCGGCGACGGCCACGGGGGCCGCGGCGGTAACTCCGAACTTCTCCTCAAACGCCTTGACGAACTCCGAGAGCTCGAGGACAGTCATGTTCGCGATCGCGTCGAGCAGTTCATCACGAGAAAGCGTGGTCGCCATTGATCGGCTCCTAAATTTGCGGTATGTACGGTGGCGCAGCGATGCGCCCGGTTCGATCCCAGCGAGATCCTATCCTTCAAGCCCTTCGCGCTGCTGACGGAGCGCATCCACCGCCCGGGCGAAGCCCGAGAGCAGGTTCTGCATACCGCCGGCGAGACGGGCCATGGGAGCCTGAAGGCCGCCAGCGAGCTGAGCGAGGAGTACCTCGCGCGGCGGCAGTTCCGCGAGCAGCTTGACCTGCTCGGGAGCGACTTCCTTTCGGTCGACGACGCCCATCTTGACGGCGGGCTTGTTGTCGAACTCACGAGCGAAATTCGAAAGCACCCGTGCCGCGGCGACCGGGTCACGGCCGATGACGAGGCCGGTCGGCCCCGTAAAGAACCCGCCCACGTCCGGCAGGTCGAGCTCGGCCAGCGCCCGCTGGGCCAGCGTGTTCTTCACGACGACGTACTCGACGCCCTCGCCGCGGAGGCGAGTGCGGAACTGCGTCATCTGCTTGACGGACATGCCCGTAAAGTCCGTCAGATAGAAGGCCGTCGCGTTCGCGAGCTTCTCGTGAAGCTCCTCGACGGTAGCCTGTTTGGTTTCCTTGTTCATCGGCTCAGCCCCGTGCGTAGAGGTTGGCGTCGACGGGCACGCCCGGACCCATGGTGCTGGAAACCGTTACCGCTCGAACGTACCGGCCCTTGGCCGCGGAAGGCTTCGCGCGAACGATGTTCTCCATGAACGCGGAGAGGTTCTCGTTCAGCTGATCCACGGAGAACGATACCTTCCCGATGGGGGCATGGACGTTCCCGGTCTTGTCGACCCGGAACTCGATCTTGCCCGCCTTGATCTCGCGCACCGCGCGCGCAACATCGAAGGTCACGGTACCGGCCTTCGGCGTCGGCATCAGGCCTCGTGGCCCGAGGATGCGACCGAGCTGGCCGACCTGGCCCATCATGTCCGGCG